>JBMNCO010000133.1:0-7174 GCA_049366815.1 Desulfatiglandales bacterium
GTCCTTGGGAGAAGGCTATTTTTCTTAGCTGAACGAAAGCCCTCATAATCGCAATGTTGACTTCAATGGCGCGATTGCTGTTCAAGACCGAGGAAAGCATGGCAATTCCCTGTTCCGTAAAGGCCATCGGCCGGTATCTCAACCCCATCTTATCACCAAATTTTTACCCTGGATCAACTCGATTGGAACCAGTTCGCGACCACCCTTCATTGCGTCCCCTTTCAAATTGACGGAGGTATGATCTTGAATTACCTCCTTCCCGCCCTTTTTGCATATCTCGGATAATCCTGCATCAGTTCCCCTCCTCCGCTGTCTGCTCCGCCAGTTCTTTTTCCAGGTCCTCAATAATTCAAGAAGGAACTTTTCCAGATGCCGGATCAGTCCAACCTCAAGTTCCCTTTCGCGGAAAGGGGTGTCCAGGGTCAGGAAATCGAAGATATATGGATCTTTCAAGGCCTGCTTGGCCATATCCGATTGGGGAGTGGGCAGGAGAAGGTCGAAGTTGCTGATCGCCTTTCCCTGTCTTTCGTGGGTCCTGCCTTCGATCATTAGAGCCATCACATCGCGGCTCCTCCCCTTCTCCACGATCTGCTGCATGTACCATCGACGCACCGAAAGGTCCTTGAATTTTTCGATAAAGAGGAAATTGTGGCTCCACGGAAGCTTCAGGACCCACTCCCGGATATTTTCTTCTTGCTCCCCGGCTCTTTCGTGAAATTGTGCCACAGGCTGTGGCACTTTTTTATTGAGGGGCTGAACGGATAATTGTGCCACGGGTTGTGGCACTTTAGGGCCGAGGAACGGATACTCGCGGTAAAATCGGATCATTCGCTTGAGGTTTCGCTCAGAATATCCTTTAATTTCCGGAAGTTCGTTCCGAAGGTCCCTGGACAGTCTGGGAATGACACCGGCACCCCAGCCCTTTTCCTTTTGCCGCTTCTGGATCATTCGGCCGACGTCCCAGTAGAGCAACAACATTTCCAGGTTCGCGGATAAAACCGCCTTCGTCTGGGCCTGTTGGATGCGATGTTTGATATCGTCAAGTAGAGAGGTATAATACCCGAGTTACTTTATTCATCGACTACCTCCAAGGCTGACCAGCATTTTCGGAAGACCCTCGGTTTCCGCTTCCAGTTTGATGATATCGGCCGTGAAGAGTGGGACGATCCTCAATATTTCAATTGTCTCCAGGCTCGCATCTTGATTTGTGAATTATGAGGGCCAATTCTCATCAGGCCACGCCATCTAAATAATCCTTAGTACTGTAATAGGTTGTTCTGACTTCAAATTCCGTAAAATTTGAACTTGGTCCGAACTTAGGCCCAACTTGGTCACTCGCTGCCTCCTTCGAGTTCTTTCAGAACTTTTCGCCCCATCTCTGTCAGCCTGTATTTTTGTTTGCTGCTGCGAGGCTTATCCGGGATGGTCATTTCGATTAGGCCGGCGTCAATGGCAGGAGCTAAATAAATCTGCCTAAAATTCTTCCGGGCTTTTAGCCCAACCGCATCCTGAAGGGTGCCTCGGTCCACCTCACCCTTGACCACCCGAAGCAGACGCTCGACTTGGGGTGTGACTTGGGGTGTGACTTGGGGTGTAACTTGGGGAGTAACCGGTTCTTTACCAGTACTGCTAAACTCCGGCACCTTGACAACGATTCTAAATACATCGCCTTCGATCATCTCAGGATCAGCGCCGCCATACCCCTTACCGTAACGCATCATCTTGCGCATACCTGAGCCAAGTTCATCTGCGCGGTGGATTTCTCTGAAAAATGCGCCGATTACAGGGTTCTTGGGAAACGGAGTAAATGTGGCTGGATCAAGGGCACCAAATCCGTGTGGCTTGTTGCTGTTCTCGGTACGAACCTGACCACGTTCAATGATCAACTTGGCGGGAAAAGCGTTGGTGTATTCTCGATGGATCAGGATGTTGGAGGCTACCTCACGGAAGATGGCATCGCGAAGGCTGATTCGCTCCATTCCTTCCAGAAAAAAAGGGTCCGGTAAATGTTTTTGCACAAAGGCAATGATACGCTCGTAGCTTTCGATCAGGTTGGTCCTGACAAGATCCCTATCATCATATCTGTCCAGGTTGACCTTGCGCAGGATCAGGTCGGTCCGGTGATGCGGCACTGCTGATAGTATGAGCCGGTCATTCCCCAGTAAAAGGATGCCTGCCAGCGTGATCCCGCTCTTGCCGGTTTCTGGGTCGGCCTGGTGGAGTTGGGCGCTTTTCAGCAGCTCCAGATCTTCCATGCCAAGCCAGGGATGATCATCCCGCCAGACCCCTGCCAGTCTGCGGCACTTGTCAATGAGATCGGACCGTAGGTCCTCAAGTTTTGCAAAGGGGTAGATTTTGTTCTCTGAATAAGTAGCCTGTTTTCGCTTATAGAGGTCAGCCACCTGACGGGTATGATCGGTAATGTCAAGATCGCCATCTTCATTACGATCATAAATGCGCCCGTTACACCGGTGGACCTGTGAACTCTCCGCAACATATACGCGAAGGATCCGTTTCCCCTCTATCTTCAATTCATCTACGGCTAGATAGGCAGGCGGATAAATCTTTTGTGGGTTATTGATGGCTGTAACAAAATCCTTTTTTATTTTTGCAACGGCATCCTGTTCAATGCCCTGGATGTCCCCGGAATCTGTAACACCCAACAAAATCGTACCACCATGCCGATTCAAGAAGGCGCAAACCGTCTCATAAACATCCCGGTTTAGATGGTTACGGCATGTTTTGAATTCGGTTGCTATGCCTTCACCCTGGCGAATCATTTCCAATAATTGGCGTTCAATGGCGGTCATTTGCGGTCTATTCCATTTTTGATTTCTGATTGATGATCACAGATTTTGCAGTACGAATAGATGCGATGAATAATGATGAACAGTTTCGGCGATTCGATTACACGGGAAATGAAATTTGAAAATCCTGCAGCATTGCCATGATCGTTAGATGGAATTTTAAACCCGCCTTTAAACAAATTTGGCCTTCCATTCCTTCATCTTCTCCTCCGGCCAGGATACGCAAATGGCCGGCCGGCCCTGTGTGAGCATCTGCATGCAGGCATCGCCGCAATCGGGGTTGCAATGGATAATGTCTTCCTCCCGACCCTCCTGAACCTTTTTCGGCCATTGCGGGTCGGCCCAGAGCACACGCGCCAGGCCGATCAGGTCTGTTTTGCCCTCTGCTATGGCCCGTTCCGCGAGGGCTCCGGTCGCCAGACGCCCGGCGGCGATGACCGGCACGTCGACCTTTGTGCGGATCGCTGCGGCCAGATCGAGCATGTAGCCTTCCTGTTTGGATCGCTCCACGATTTCAGGCAGGCCGAAGGATTCATAGGTGCCGCCCATGACGGAAAGGTAGGCGATATCCGCCCGCGCCAGGGTCGTGGCGAATTGTTGAGATTCCTCCAACTGCAGGCCGTCCGGGAGCCATTCGTCGGCAAGAAAACGATATCCCACCGGAAAGGCACCGACCGCCGCTTTGACCCGCGCCAGCACCTCCTGGGCAAACCGGCTGCGATTTTGCAAGTCTCCTCCGTACTCATCGGTGCGTTTGTTGGTCCGCGGGGAGAGAAATTCGGCCAGCAGATACCCTGTGCCCCCATGCAGTTCCACCATGTCGAAGCCGGCCTTTTTGGCCCTGGCCGCGGCCTCGGCATACTTGTTTGTGAGGCGCTCGATCTCCGTCTTTTCCAAGGCCCTGGGCATCCGGCCGAAGGTTTCAACCGCCGAGGGCGCCACCGGCCCTTGTGTGGCCTGGGCGAAGCGTCCGGCATGGTTAATCTGAAGACAGGCCAGGGCCCCCTCCTGTTTGATGGCTGCGGCCAGGCGCTTCAATCCGTCCAGGTTGTCTTCGGTATCAGCCCGGATGGTTCGGTTGGAGCCGCTGCCGACGGGATGATCCACCGTCGCATTTTCGACCACGACCATGGCCACGCCGCTCCGGGCCATGAGGCGGTAATGCGCCAGCAGCATCTCGCTGATTGAGCCGCCGTCACCGGCATAGCCCAGGTAGAGCGGTGCCATGACGAGACGGTTTTTCAGGGTCAGGCCCTTTATCCCAATCTTAGAAAACAAATGGGTATACATGCTGTCTCCTCCCTTCTCTTAGATCTGTCCCAATGGAATGCGGGTAGCGGATAGTTGAATCAAAACAAGGCTAACAAATATTGAGTCATCAGAAAACTGAAAACAGCCTGTGAATAATTGTCTCAACTGTTTTGCCCTTCCTGCCGATAAAGAAGGTGTAGGGCTACGCATCGTATTCTCCTACGGTATCTCTGCTCACGTGGCCACGTGAACACCTTCGGCTGTGACCCGGTGCGGGCCCTACCGGATCAGTGGGGAGGTTGCCGCCTCCCCGCTTTTTTTCATACCAAATCCCCTTTTTATTCAATGCCATCGCGCCGTATCATATGGTAGTATCCAGGTTATTCCATCCCTTGGTATAGATTTCTCAAGACATAATGGGGATTGAGAGGAGCTTCGATGGTGCCGCAGGATAAAAAGGCTGGAACAACCCCAGGCAACGACCCGGCCTTCCACCATCTCATGGCCCAAACATTGGCCCTTGACCTTGAAATCACAAAAGACGGTCAAAAACTGAGGCACATCGGCGCAGTCCATCAGAGGCAAGAATTCGAACGGGAAGGCGGAAAGGGAGTCCGTCAGGCCCTAAGAGACCTGGATACTTTCGGCAGCCGTGCGCGGTACGTGCTGGGCCATAATGTCTTCAACCACGATTTGCCCTTTTTAAAGGCGTTTGCCCCCGGACTGCGCTTGCTCGATCTCCCCGTTATCGACACCTTGTATCTTTCTCCCCTAGCCTTTCCCCGCAACCCCTATCATCGCTTGGTCAAAGACTACAAACTGGTCCGCTCCTCCTTGAGCGATCCCTTGGAAGACGTGCGCCTGTGCCTTTCCGTGTTCGCCGACCAGTGGGAGAGTTTTTCCCAGCAGGGCGATCTCTGCCCGGATGTCCTTTCTTTTTATACACACTGTTTTCAGGAAGGTCGTTTCAGCGGGTTCAGCGGAAACGGTCTGGCTGCGGTGTTCAATTTGATAAGGCCCGGTCATATCGATGAGGATTATCGGGCCGGGGATCAATTTGTCAAATTGACGGAGGGGCTGGTGTGCCGAAACGGGGTCGAGCGTGCCTATGCTGTGATAGATCGGGCAACGTCACCGATAGCGGCATACAGTCTGGCCTGGCTGAGGGTGGCCGGTTCCAATTCCGTTCTTCCGCCCTGGGTAAGACACCAGTTCCCCAAGGTAGTCCCCTTCTTAAAGGCCTTGAGGGAAATCCCCTGTGGGGATCCATCCTGTGCCTATTGCCGGGAGACCCATGATCCCGATGCCCAGTTGAGGCGCTTTTTCGGTTTTCATGCATTCCGAGGCGAGCCCCAGACCTCGGACGGTGCGAGTCTGCAGCGCGAGGTAGTCCTGAAGGGCCTGCGTGATGAACCCCTGATGGCGATACTGCCCACGGGTGGCGGCAAATCCCTGTGTTATCAACTGCCGGCCCTGGCGCGCCATATGCGCCGCGGGTTGTTGACCGTTGTGATTTCACCCCTGCAGGCCCTCATGAAAGACCAGGTCGACAACCTGATCAAAAATACCGGCACCCCCTTCGCCGCGGCCATCTATGGCTTGCTGACGCCTCCCGAGCGCGGAGAGGTCATCGAGCGGGTTCGGCTGGGCGATATCGCCATTCTCTATATCTCCCCCGAGCAGTTGCGCAGCCGCTCGGTCAGGCAGGTCCTGATGCAGCGCGAGATCGGTTGCTGGGTGTTCGATGAGGCCCATTGCCTCTCCAAATGGGGACATGATTTTCGGCCCGACTATCTGTATGCGGCGCGATATATCCGTGAGCTCTGCCTGGAGCAACACCTGGACCTGCCGCCCATTGCCTGTTTCACGGCCACAGCCAAACCGGATGTCATCGAAGAAATTACTTCTTATTTCCAGGATGAATTAGGACAGCCGCTTCAACTGTTCGAGGGCGGTGTCGAGCGGGACAATCTCCATTTCGATATCCTGCCCGTTGCAGCCGCTGAAAAGCCTGAGCAGACCTTTGTCATCGTCCAGCAACATCTGGAGCAATACGCACCGGCCAGCGTCATTGTGTACGCCGCCCTGAAGAAAACGACTGAACAAATCCGCGATTACCTTGTCCAGAAGGGATTGATCGCGGAGGCATTCCATGCGGGGCTCGAGGCCAACGAAAAGCGGCGCATCATTGAAGCATTCGTTTCAGGAGACATCCCGGTGATCTGCGCCACCAATGCATTCGGCATGGGAATCGACAAGAGCAATATTCGTCTGGTGCTGCACTACGACATCCCGGGATCCCTGGAGAACTATCTGCAGGAGGCCGGTCGCGCGGGAAGGGATATGCAGCCGGCCGATTGTATTCTTCTATACGATCCCGAGGATGCCGAAACCCAGTTCAAATTAGGCGCCTATTCCCAGATCGACAAGGATGAGATCCAGCGTATTCTCAAATCCCTGCGACGAAGCAAGCGCAACAAGGACAATGAGATCGTTATTACGACACAGGAGCTGCTGCGTGACGAAGAACTGGCCGATCTTTATGAAAAGGAAGACCGGAGCAAGGAAACCAAGGTCCGCACCGCAGTCTCCTGGCTGGAGCGCACCGATTTTCTTGAACGAAATCAAAATTTGACGCAGGTGTTTCAGGGTAAACCCTTGGTGAAAACCATCGAGGCCGCCGAACCGATCATACAAAGGTTGAAGCTGCCGCAAACCACACAGCACCTGTGGCGTGGGATTTTGATGGTCCTGTTCAACGCATCGTCGGATTCAGGCCTCAGCGCAGATGACATTGCCGAGGGCCTTTTCTTTTCTGCAGATCAGCTCAAAGAGCTTGAGCGTCACTCCGGGCTTACGCCTGCACAATTGGTCATCTATGCCATGCATGAAATGGCCTCCGTCGGCTTGCTGGATAAAGGTATGATGCTTTCTGCCTTTGTCTGTTGCAAAGGCAAAAAGGCCGCTTCCAGGCTATTGGCCATGATCTGTACTTTGGAAGAACGCCTTTTGAAGCTGTTGCAGGAGGAGGCGCCCGATGCCGAGATCGGCGGCTGGTTGGACCTGGATATCAACCGGCTGAACCAGCGTCTGCAGAACGATGGAGAGGAAAGCAA
>JBMNCO010000134.1:0-1861 GCA_049366815.1 Desulfatiglandales bacterium
CGTCCTGATTCAGGGGACAAAATACGCCCGCTCCGAGAAAATCCCGTCCCCTGCCTTGCGCAGCCCGGCGAGGGTGTTTTTGTCTCAGGGCCTTTGGCTCCAAGCGATGGCCGGGGGATGTTCTCTCGTTTCTAGGATTGAGCGCGGCCGCTGTCATCACGCCCGTCATCGAGGTCGCGCAGAAACTCCCTGAACCAGGGAGGATTGATCATGATGATATAGACGAGAAACAAGGCCGTCAACGGCAGAAAAAAAATAAGCAGGTCAATTCCCAGTATCACGAGACTGATGAGGATCCTGTGGGTCTTTGTTATCATCCGTACCTCCCGGGTCGATGGACATTATCCTCAGGCCCGAACGGGGCCTAAAACAAGGGGCCTGAGGCCATAATAGTATAAAAATATTATGAAATTTTAATTTAATGCTTGACAAAAAACGGGCGTTCAATTAATGAACATCGGTTGATGTTCAAATTGTGAACCCCTGAGTCAGGACAAGTCTTTTCAGCGAAATACATCCTTTTCTTTGGACCTTTCAAAATGGACAAAGAGGATCTCAATATCCTTCGGCTGATGGGGGAGATTGACCGAAACGGCGATCACAGCCAGAGAGAACTCTCGCGGCGGTTGAATATTTCCCTGGGGCTGGTCAATACCTTTCTGAAGCGACTGGTGAACAAGGGCTATTTCAAGGTGAAGACCATGCCCAGGAACAGGGTCATGTATTTCATAACGCCTGAGGGCCTGGCCAAGAGGAGCAGGCTGACAGCCGATTATCTTCGGTATTCTATCAATTTTTACAAAGACATTAAACACCTCCTCCTCAACAGATATTCCGACATGGAAAAACGCAACGTTCGAAACCTCCTTTTTTTCGGGGCGGGTGAAGTCGCCGAACTGGCCTACCTTTACCTGCAATGCACCAATCTCCGGCTTCTCGGCATTATCGATGAAAAGGAGGCGGGAAAGATCTTTTTCGGGCGGCAGATTTCGAGCCTTGAGCGGCTCAGGCAGGATGACTGGGACATGATTCTCATGACCAGACTGGAAGATACCGAGGCGGACATAAGACACCTCCTGGAGAACCGGGTGGACAGGGACAGGATCGCCGTCATATGACTCTCGATATCCTCAGATGGTATGCGGTTCACACACGGAGCCGTTTTGAACAAAGGGTCTTTGACGCCCTTGCGGGAAAATCCATAGAGACCTTTTTGCCGAAGGTTCAGGTCATGAGCCGCAGAAAGGACAGGCGAAAGAAGCTTCTCGTGCCGATGTTGCCCGGCTATGTGTTCGTACAATTCGATCTGGACCCTGAAATTTACTGGGATATCATCAAGACCACCGGTGTGGTTCGCATGATCGGATTTGAAGGAAGGCCCGTACCTGCAAACGACGAGGAGATTGCCTCCCTGATGATCCTGAACGGTACGGATCGGACGGTACAGAATCGGAGCTACATCACACGGGGGGACAGGGTCATGATCATGGATGGACCCCTGAAAGGGTTGACGGGGTTTTATCTGAGACACAAGGGCCGGGCGGATAAGGTCGTTGTGGGCGTCGAACTGCTGCAGCGATCCCTGGAAGTTGAAATCGAAGACTGGGCGCTGGAAAAAATATGAGGCCGCCTCCAAATCCCGGGAAGGGGCGGGGCCTTGCTCATCCCTGAGAGGGGCACAACCGCCGGGATGCGCTTTTTAATTGTTTTGTATCAATATGTTAGAACGTTTAATGCCATGTAACCCAAGGGGCGGAGCTATGATAAAATTCCGGCAAAGTCAAAATTTTTGTAACTACTCAGTTCGATAGGCTGTAGGCATTTAGGCTGTGAGGTGTCGCAGGAAGGGAACATGCGTGAT
>JBMNCO010000135.1:0-4148 GCA_049366815.1 Desulfatiglandales bacterium
GCCTAATGCCTTGTCTTTGCATAGCTTTTGCTGATAGCTGATCGCTGAGGGCTGTTAGCGCGAATCCGGGAATGCTCATTTCCGGATGTGCATCAGCCAAATCAAACGCTCTGAGTTTCCGCTGATCACGCATGTTCCCTTCCTGCGACACCTCACGGCCTAAATGCCTACAGCCTAACTGGCTGCGTAGTTACCCCCCCCCCATTGAAATTTGTGCTTGCAGCGGGTTCAGATCGATTTCCTGTCCTTCCAGTAGGGTGCCCGGAGTTCCCGCTTGAGTATCTTGCCCTGTGGATTTCTGGGCAGGGCATCCATGAATTCCACGGACTTGGGGGCCTTGTAGCGGGCGAGGTGTTCCTTGCAGAAGGTGATGAGTTCGTCCTCTGTGGCGGCCGCCCCGTCCTTCAGGGCCACGACCGCATGCACCTTCTCGACCCAGACCGGATCGGGGATCCCGATAACCGCGGCCTCCGCCACAGCGGGATGCCTGTACAGGACCTCTTCGATATCCCTGGGGTAGACGTTCTCGCCTCCGGTGATGATCATGTCCTTTTTCCGGTCAACGATGTATACGAATCCGTTTTTGTCGTAGTATCCAATGTCCCCGGTGCGAAGAAATCCATTGAGCATGGTCTCGGCGGTCTCTTCGGGCCTTTTCCAGTACTCCTGCATCAGGGACTTGTGTTGAACCAGTATTTCCCCGGGTTCTCCGACGGGTACGTCCTCGTTTTTATCGTTGACGATGCGCAAATGACAACCGATGCAAGGCTGGCCCACGGACTTCAGAACCTCCTGTTCTTCCGGAGACCTGTCCAGGACCATGTGATCCCGTGCGTACATGCCGCAGGTCATCGGGCCGGACTCGGTCAGTCCATAACCCTGAGAGAAGACCGGGCCGAAGATCTTCAGGGCCTTCCGCAAGACCTCCGTGGGCATGGGTGAGCCGGCGTAAAATATCCGTTTCATGCTGCTCAGATCATAGCGGCCGATGTCAGGCTGATTCACCATGGCCACGAGCTGTGTCGGGACAAGGTGGACATCGGTGAGACGGTGGTCCTGGATGGCCTGCATGGTGGAATGGGGATTGAAGGATCGCTCCGGCAGGATCACATTGCACCCGCCTACGTAAAAAATGATCCAGGTGTGGCTGTCCCCACCGGTGTGAAACAGCGGAATGATGACCAGGTGTCTGCTGCCCTGCTCTATGGCCATCTCCAGACACTTCAGGCGGTAGTTTTCCATCCTCCGACGGTGCGTGTAGACCGCCCCCTTGGGAAGCCCCGTGGTGCCGCTTGTATAAAAGATGATGAAGGGATCGTCCTCCTGGACCTGAACATCCGGTTCCCCGGCCTCTTTTGATATCAGTTCCCGGTTGCACACAAAACCCGGTGCCGGACCCTCCAGGGAGATGTAACGCTTCACTCCGGGCAGGTCACCCTGGGCCCGCAGTTGAGAAACCATATCGATGAGTTCGGGCCCGACAAACAGGGTGGCGGCCTCAGAGTAGTTGATCAGTGCCCCCATTTCATCTTTCGCAAGCTTCGGGTTGTAAGGGGAGGCGATGAATCCACCCTTCATGGCCGCGCCCACGACGTCCACATATTCAAGACAGTTCCAGGCCGCAAGTCCCAGAACCTCACCCCTCTTTGCGCCCATGGCCCGTAGGGAAGAGATGAGGCCGTTGACCCGTGCATTGTACTGGGAGAAGGTCAGCGTCTCCGGACCGTAGATGAACGCTTCATCGTCGGCATGTAACAGGGCGTTGCGATAGATGATGTCAGCAAAGGTGCCGATCTGATAGCGACACAGTTCCTTCAGTACGAGTTTCTCTGCCATGTACCGTCCTCCTCTCAGTATTTTCCCAGGATTTTTTTGGCGATGACGACTTTTTCCACCTCTTTGCTCCCTTCAAAGATTTCCAGCACCTTGGCATTTCGCCAGTAGTGGGCGACGTCATATTCCTCGAGGATCCCATAGCCCCCGTGGACTTGAATCGCCTCATCGGCGACCTTTACGGCGACCTCGGCACAATACCACTTTGCCATGGAACTCAATGCCGGATCAGGCTTACCGGAATCGAGCTTTGCGGCCGCACGGTAGCAGATGGATCTGGCGGCTTCCGTGGCCGTGGCCATGTCGGCAATCTTGGCCTGGATCATTTGAAAAGAGGCCAGGGGCTGTCCGAACTGCCTCCTCTGGCGTACGTGGGTGATGGCCTTGTCCAATGCGCCCTGGGCGGTCCCGACGCCGTAGGCAGCCACCTGCACCCTGGTATGATCAAAGAATTCCATAATATTGTAGAAGCCGCGTCCCTCCTTGCCCAAGAGGTTGGCCTCGGGGACCCTGACGCCCTTGAAGGCGATTTCCCCGGTATTGGACATGCGCAGAGACAGTTTGCCGTGAAAGGGTTTGGCCTCATAGCCGGGCCGGTTGGTTTCGACAATGACTGTGCTCATCCCCTGGTGTTTTTTGGGGGCATCGGGGTTGGTCACGCACAGCACGATAAGGAAATCCGCTACGTTACAATTGCTGATAAAGATCTTGTTCCCTGAAATAACGTACTCGCCGTCTTCTTTGACCGCCCTGGTCCTGATCGAGGCCACATCGCTGCCCGCATCCGGTTCGGTGATCGCCGAACCGATCCTGAGCTTTCCGCTGCAGATGTCAGGCAGATATTTGTGTTTCTGCTCCTCGGTTCCGACAAGCTGTATGAGTTGGGCCCCGAAAAAGGTCGATTCAATGGCATGGGCGATTCCGAGATTGACCCTGGCAAATTCTTCCAGAATCAGGCATTGTTCCAAATAGCCGTATCCCGCCCCTCCATATTTCTCGTCGACCATCACGGCCAGGAATCCCAGTTCACCTGCCTTCTGGCGAAGGCCGTCATCGAACTCCTCCTTGGCATCCAGGTCCAGGGCAACCTCGCGGAATTCTCCTTCCGCGAATTTTCTTGCGGCCTTCTGTATTTGTTTTTGTTCGCGCGTCAGTTCGGTCATAAGCCATCTCCTTGTCGTAGACTGAGGTTATTTTTTCATGATTCCATGGAGAAAAACCTCGCTGATGATGTCTCCCAGTTCTTTGGGAGATACGAGTCCCTTGGGGTTGTACCATGTGGATGTCCAGCCCACCATGCCGTAGAAGAGAAAACTGAGCACCACATGGTTCAGTGGTTTCAGGATGCCTTGCTCTGTAAATTCCTGGAAGATGTTTTCGAGGGCTTCCAGGTATATGCGCTGTTTTTCCACAAAGTCCTTTTGGTGCTTGGGGCTGAGGGATTTTCCTTCGGAATTCAAGATGGTCAACTCGTTCTGGTGGGATGCGTACCTTTGCACATAGAAAGAGCATAGCGTCCTGAGCTTGCTTTCCGGGTCCAGATCGGATTGAATGATTTCATTCAGACGCAGGTAGGCTTCTTCTATGAAGCCGAAGATGATTTGGGCGAGAATCTCTTCCTTTGAGGCAAAATAATGAAACATCCCGGGGACGCTCAGCCCTGATTCGGATGCTATTCTGCGAACCGAGGTGGCCTCGAAGCCGTTGGCTGCAAACAGGACCGTCGCCACTGTCAAAATGCCGTCCTTCTTCCTTCTCCTTTTGTCATCTCCATCGTCCATCATGTCACCCTGGAAAATGCCTTTTGAGATAAGATTCGACCTCGTGGTCGTTTTGTTACCGAACGATCGGTCGGTAACATGTTCTGTGGGTATTTGTCAAGGATATTTTGATATTTTTGATATATAAAGGCATGGGGTTTGAAGGGATTCCTTTTAGTAAGGCTTTTCGATCAGGCAGGATTTTTTTGAAAAGAGGTCGCCCTCCGTTCTTGTCCAGAATAGAATTTGCCGCTCCAAGCAGGGTCTGGGATGTGTTCTTCGCTGCGCTCCCTCCGCCCTCCATGGCTCAGGTTGCTGGGGGATTTCGGCCCTTCATCTGTCCTGATTCAGGGCCAAAATATCCTGTCCCACGCGGGACTAAGAGAAAATCCCGGCCCCTGCTTTCCACTGCTCAGGCGGGGAACTCAATGTAAGGGACCATTTCCGGACTGGTTTAACGGGAGGCCGCGGAATGGATTGATGTGGGGATCCAGATCATCTCCTTCAGATCGCGGACGCTCTCAAGGATCGCATCCGGTTCCTCCGCAAGGAGGG
>JBMNCO010000136.1:0-3091 GCA_049366815.1 Desulfatiglandales bacterium
GATGTTATTACAGGGAAACGTTTCTGGTGGTGGCGCTGGTGGAAAAGCGGGGAGGGGTTTACTGTCCGGTTGAGCTAGGCGTGCACCATGCGTGTTAAGAATATAAAGGACTGTGGGCCCCCAGGCGGCCCACAGTCCTTTTTTTCAGGGGCTGCGGGAACAGAAGAGACCGTGGCCCTTTTTTTGTGACCGGCCGCGGGATCTCTGTGGAGAGGGCCTTGAGAGACAAATCATCTGATGTCGAACAATTTTTTGACCGGGGATTTCCGGGTCAAATAAAGGAGGAGAAAAGACATGTTGTTAGTGATGGCCCAAAATGCAACAGAGGAGCAAATCGATGCGGTGATCTCCGCCGTCAGGGAACGCGGTTATACCCCGCGGCCCATACCGGGAGGAGAACGGATTTCGATCGGTATCCTGAATAACGAGGGGCCCGTTGACGGATCCTTCTTCCTGGGGATGCCGGGGGTCAAGGAGGCCATCCCTGTCACAAGGCCCTACAAACTCGTGGGCCGAGAGTTTCAGGCCGAAGACACCATCATTCACATCGGAGATGTCCTCGTCGGAAACGGCCATATGACCATCATCGCCGGACCCTGTGCCATCGAGAGTGAGGCCCAGGCCATGACCATCGCGAAACGTGTCAAGCAGGCGGGGGCCGACCTGTTCAGGGGCGGGGCGTTCAAACCGAGGACATCACCCTATTCCTTTCAGGGGCTGGGAAAGGGGGGACTGGTCATTCTTGCAAGGGTCCGGGATGTCACCGGGATGCCCGTCGTGACGGAGGTCCTCGGGTGCGAAAATTTCGACCTCGTTGAAGAATACGCGGACGTGATCCAGATCGGAGCCCGAAATATGCAGAATTTCAGCCTGCTGCGCAGGGCCGGGCAATCCCGGAAACCGGTTCTCCTGAAGCGGGGGTTGGCGGCCACCATAGAAGAATGGCTCATGGCTGCGGAGTACATCCTTGCAGAAGGCAATTCACAGGTCATCCTCTGCGAGAGGGGGGTTCGGACCTTTGTCAACCACAGCCGCAACACCCTTGATCTTTCCGCCGTTCCCGTGGTTCGCAATGAAAGCCATCTTCCCATCATTATCGACCCGAGCCATGCCGCCGGAAGACGGGACCAGGTGATTCCCCTGAGCCGGGCGGCGGTGGCCGTCGGCGCCCACGGGCTCATGGTCGAAGTGCACCATGCCCCTGAAAAGGCCCTCAGCGACGGGGCCCAATCCCTCTATCCGGAACAGTTTGAAAGTCTGTGCGGTCAGATCCGATCCATTTACGACAATCTCAGGGCCAATGGGAATGGGATGACGGCATTCCAATGAGTTGAAAGGGTGAACAGGATGAAGACCGTAAGGATTCAGGGAAGTTCCAGGGATTCAACGATCCTGATCGGCGAGAGGATTGAGAACGTCGGGAAATACCTCCCCAGGACGGATCCGATCATTATTTCGGATACAAACGTTTACCGCCGCCACCACGGGGTCTTCCCCGCAGGCGACAGGATTACGATCGGGACCGGCGAGAAGATCAAAGGCCTGGACACGGTCCGGTTTGTCTTGGAAAGGCTTCTGGAGATCGGCGCGGACCGCTCCGCCTTCATCCTCGCGATCGGGGGAGGCATTGTGTGCGATATCGCCGGATTTGTGGCTTCAATCTACCTGCGGGGCGTGCGGTTCGGTTTTGTCTCGAGCACCCTGCTCTCTCAGGTGGATGCCAGCGTGGGGGGCAAGAACGGGGTCAATTTCGCAGGGTTCAAGAACATGGTAGGGACCTTCAATCAACCGGATTTTGTGATCTGTGACCCTTTCCTCCTGAAGACCCTGCCGGAGAGAGAGCGCTTGAACGGGTGTGCCGAGATCGTCAAGCATGCCGCTATCGGCGATCGGGCCCTGTTTTCTTATCTGGAGACCCATTACAACGGGGTAAGGGAACTCGAAAGGGATGTGATCGAGAGAGTTGTCCATGATTCCGTTGTTCTCAAGGCGGGCATCGTCAACAGGGATGAAAGAGAGCGTGGAGAGCGGAGGAAGCTCAATTTCGGCCATACCGTGGGCCATGCCATTGAGAAGGTGGCCGGAGTCCCCCACGGGGAGGCCGTAAGCGCCGGGATGGCGGCCGCCGCCAGGGTGTCGGAAAGAAGGGGTCTCCTGTCAGGAGAAGACAGAGAGAGGATTGAAAGGCTCTTGAGCAACCTGAAACTGCCGGTGTGTATCGAAGTCGATAAAGAAAGGCTTTTCGAGGCCATGTCCCGGGACAAAAAAAGGGAGGGGGAGCGAATTCATTTTGTGCTGCTCAAGGGAATCGGAGAGGCCGTTGTGCAGGAGATGGCCCTCGACGAGTTGAAATCCGCCGTCTTCGGGTAAACCGGACCCTGCCCTGAGGACAGGGGAGTCGGCAAAGGCCTTCCATGGGGAACCGATCCCAGGGGGACGGTGCCGCCCCGGCGGAACCCCGAGGTGCAGCGGCGATGGAGGTTGGAGATGGTCAGAAATGTATGGGAGGTCCCTCTCTCCGCAGCCGGTCCAGCCAGGTCTTCACCAGGTCCAGCCGGATCCGGTTCTCCGTTTCCGGGAGTTCACCGGTGGCGAGCGCCGGGACAAGCCAGTTGAGTGCGGTTTTCACATCTTCAACCGTCAGGATAACACCCCTTGAAGCCAGGAGGTCGTCCCTGTAGCTGAGGGTGGCCTTGACAAGAATCGAGAAGACCTTTTTCACCTCCTCCGGCTTTTCAAGGGGGCCCTGGGCTACGCCCATGAACAGGTCATGTATTTCCTCGTCCTTCATGTCTAGACTTTTCCCGATGCGACGAGGCGCGCGAAATGTTCAAAGGAACGGTCGTAGGTCGCTTCTCCTTCGGCCGTGAAACAACAACCCGGAAGCTGCCTCATCCTGAGGTGGTAAGCGATGCATTCGCAACAGACCCCCTTTCTCGGGCAGGGTTCGTAGGTGCAGTTACACCTTTCCAGGTTCCTTTCTTTGTTACATTCCATAAACGCTTCTCTCCTTTGCTTTTAAGTTCATCATTCCAAAACAGGGTATGCGGCTCCAGGCAGGGGACGGGATGTTCTCTCCGCTACGCTCCCT
>JBMNCO010000137.1:0-4491 GCA_049366815.1 Desulfatiglandales bacterium
GTTATTGGAAAGGGCTAAATTCAGACGGATTTTGCATTTTTCGATAATATGTTCTGACTCCAGTGAACCGTCAGCCCGACTTTTATAGGCGTTCGCACAGAAAAAGTCAATGTCAATGCCCTGTTCCCTGTATGACCCTTGAGACACCATCCGGGGCTTCGCCTCGGATCGAAACGCCTTCCGGATAACCTGAATCCACCGTCAAATTTGCCAATCATCAATTAAGAACAACGGATTTCGGCATACACCTGGTGAATCAGGGGCAATGAAATCATTGGACAATCCCAGGGTAGAATGATATGTTCCGCTATTGCGCTTCTGCGCAGGAATAAATCTGAAAGGTTCAGTAAAACAACGGGTTGAAATGATCCAGAAATCCGGATTCGATTATAAATCCGATGAATTGGAACGGCACGTCGACCGCTTCCCGGCCACAAAACTCCTGGTCATCGGGGATATCATCATGGACGAGTATATCTGGGGAGATGTCTCCAGGATTTCGCCTGAGGCCCCTGTCCCGGTGGTGGACGTGAAACAGGAAACCAAGATGCTCGGGGGTGCCGCCAATGTCGTGAACAACATTGTCGCCCTTGGGGGACAGTGCCTCTTGTGCGGTGTCGTGGGCAAGGATCGAACCGGCAGAGATGTTGTAGAGACGGTGCAGGGGCTGGGTTGCCCCACCGAAGGCATCCTCACGGTATCAGACAGGCCCACGAGTATCAAAACGCGAATCGTCGCACACAACCAGCAGGTCGTTCGTTTTGATCGGGAAAGCCGGAAGGAGATCCATCCGAGGAGCATCGAAAGACTCCTTCATTTCATCGCCGGGATGCGGGATGCCATAGACGGCATTGTGGTGGCCGACTATGGAAAGGGCGTGATCTCCGGCCAATTGATGATGGGACTGAGAAAGCTTTTGTGGGAATCCAACATCGTCCTGGCGGTGGATCCCAAAACCGGGAATTTCGAGCATTACGAGGGCGTGGACGTCATGACCCCCAACCATCACGAGGCCGGGGGGTTCTGCGGGATCGAGATCGTGGATCAGGAGACATTATTGGAAGCCGGCGGGAAGATGTTGCAGGTCCTCAATTGCCGATCGGTTCTCATCACCCAGGGTAAGGATGGCATGACCCTCTTCAAGAGGGACGGGGAAGTGATCCATATCCCCACTGTGGCCCGTAAGGTCTTTGATGTTACGGGTGCCGGGGACACGGTGATCAGCACCTTGAGCCTGGGGCTGGCCTCGGGTATGGACCTGAAATCCGCCGCGATTATATCCAACATCGCCGCCGGGATCGTGGTGGGAGAGGTCGGAACGTCTACTGTGAAGGCCGAGGAGTTGAAAAAGGCGATCCGCAGCAGAATGGTTTAGGAGGCCATGGAGAGGACCGTGTCTTTAGGAAACCATTAAAAGGTCCGGGTGAAAATTGCATGAGCATTCCAACCAGAGAAGACGATGTCAAACTCATCGCCAGCATCTTTTCCCCGGAAGAAAGCCTCATCGAGGCGGTGTTGGCCGATCTCCAGGACCTGTTCGGCCCCCTGGACTGGAAGAGCGAAGGCCTCTTTTTCGACCGCACCCGTTATTATGAGCGGGAAATGGGGTGGCCCCTTTACAGAAGGTTCGCTTCATTCCAAAGACTGGTTCGCCCTGAAGACCTGGTTGAGATAAAGCTCACGACAAATGAGATCGAAAACAGGTACGTTCTGCATGGCAAGAGGAGAGTCAACATCGACCCGGGCTATATTGCCCTGGAAAGATTGATCCTTGCCACCGGAAAGAACTTTACCCACCGTGTCTATCTTTCCCGGGGCATTTACGCCGACCTCACCCTGATCTTTCAGAGGGGCGGTTTCCGTGCCCTTGAGTGGACCTACAGAGACTACTCGGACCCTGATATCATAAGCTGCTTCAATGACTTGCGGGAGAAGTATAAGCGGCAGTTGAGGGGGATCGAAGAATAGCCTTGTTGTCGCGTGCAGATTTGGCTTCCGATGTGTGTTTGCGAATCCCCGGTCATCGCTCATCGTAGTTTTCGTCCTTACCCCGGCAAGGCACTACGGGGAAAAGTGATCGGCAGGAAATTGATTACAGAATAGAGGGGTTCAGTTAAATTGCTCAAAAGCATGACCAGTTACGGCAATGGCGAATATGCCCTGGAAAACGTGAGGTTGACGGCGGAGATCAAATCCGTGAATAACCGTTACCGGGACATCATCTTGAGAATTCCCAAATCCCTGCAGGTCCTGGAGGAGGAGATCCGTTCCCGGGTGGCCGCGAGGATAGGAAGGGGGAGAATCGATGTTTCTCTTCAGATGGAAAGGGATAACAGTGAGGTTGAATACGAGCTGGAGCTGAATCGTCCGCTGGTCAGATCCTATTTCCGCATCTTTGAGGAGTTGGAGGAGGACTTCGGGCTTGACAGCCGTGTCAGCCCCCATGAACTCTGTCAGATGAGAGACGTCCTGCAGGTCAAACCCCTGGAGACGGATATCGATGCCCTGAGACCCGGTCTGAGGGAGGTACTGGATCTGGCCCTTGAATCCTTTGACCTGATGAGGACCCGGGAGGGAAAGGCCATTGAAGAGGATTTTCTCAAGCGGCTTGAAACCGTTGAAGGACATTTGGAAGCCGTTGAAAAAGGCGCTCCGGCCGTGATTGAGGGATACCGAAGCAGGCTCAGGGAGAGGGTTCAGGACTTTGCCCTGGACATAGAGGTGGATGAGGGCAGGATGATCCAGGAGATCGCGATTTTTGCCGACAAGTGCGATATCACGGAGGAAATTGTCCGCACCAGGAGCCATCTCAATCAGTTTCGGCACTATATGGAGGGAGATGAGGCCATAGGCCGAAGACTGGAGTTTTTACTGCAGGAGATCAATCGGGAAGTGAACACCATGAGCTCCAAGGCATCGGATGCCGCCATCTCCGGGAGGGCGGTGGAGATCAAGGCGGAGCTAGAGAAACTGAGGGAGCAGGTCCAAAATGTTGAATGAAGCCTGATCCGGGGAGTGCGGGCCGATGACTTTGGAGGATGACACCATGGGCCTTCAAGGAAATAAGGCGGAGAAATCTCCTCAGCCGTGCTCATCCGGAAATGACCTGTTTCCGGATGGAAACGATCTGGTTGGACTTTCCATGTCTATTTGAAAGGAGACAGGATGATGGGCCACAAGCTGGTGAATATAGGGTTTGGAAATTCGGTTGTATCCAACCGGGTCATCGCGATTATCTCTCCCAATGCGGCTCCGAGCAAACGCTTGAGGGATGAGGCCAGGGAAGACAAAAGGTTGATCGATGCCACCCAGGGACGCAAGACGCGATCCGTGATCATCACAGACAGCAACCATGTCATACTCTCGGCCATTCAGGCGGAAACCATTGCACAGCGATTCAGCCCGGACTTCAGGCTCTCCAGGGACGAGATGGAAGAATAGAAGTGCCTGGTCAACTTTTTGTCATATCCGGGCCATCCGGTGTCGGAAAGTCCACCGTCATTCGGCGGCTGAGGGATGAGGTGCATGACCTGGGTTTTTCCATCTCTCACACCAGCCGACCGCCTCGAAAAGGGGAGGAGAACGCTGTCCATTACCATTTCGTAGACACGGAGACCTTTGAGAAGATGATCGAAGAGGGTGCCTTCGTGGAGTGGGCCCGGGTTTACCGGCGCTATTATGGGACATCCTTTGCCGCCCTGGAGGAACAAGTGGAAAAGGGTTTGGATGTCGTCCTGGATGTCGATACCCAGGGTGGGGCCGGTATCCGGAGGCATTTCAAGGAAAACTGCGCGCTGATTTATATCCTGCCGCCTTCTCTCGAGGAACTTGAAAAAAGATTGAGGGGGAGGTCCACGGACGATGAAGAAGTGATTCAACACAGACTCGACAAGGCCACCGGCGACATAAGCAATTGTTCCTGGTATGACTATCTGGTTTTCAATGAAGATCTGGATAAAGCAGTCATGGAAGTCGTATCCATCGTCCTTTCCGGGCGCTGCCGCAGGGCGCGCCGATTATCCCGTGTAGAACAAATTTTCAAAACGGCCTTTAAACGTTGACATCTCCCTGAAACAAATTGGAATATGCTAAATAATAAAAAGTGTAACTGTTCAGGTTGGTTAGGCTGCAGGCTAAAGGCTATTAGTTTCCGAACCCTTCGCTATCCGCGCATGGATCGAAGCAGGGCGCCCAAAACCTTCCCGGCTTCCACAATTTTTGATTTACAGGTAGAAATTTCGTAACACTCTAAGCTCTTGAAAATTACCCTATCACGGAGGGGCCATGGGAATCTCTTTTCAAAAACGAAAAAATCGGTGCCGGGGTGTCCGCATGGTCACCGGGCTTCGGGCGGACGGAGCACCACAGGGGAGACACCATGAAAATCAAGGCCTGACAGCTCCCGGCATGGACCCGCCGTCCGCCTAGGCTGCCCCGGCCATCTTAGTCTTTTCCATGGCCCTTCGTTTTTGAAAAGAGACTCCCATGGCC
>JBMNCO010000138.1:0-2015 GCA_049366815.1 Desulfatiglandales bacterium
ACGGCTGCAGCCAGGAAGGCGAGGAGAAAGGACCATTTCTCGCTGAACCCGGCGCGAAGGAGCAGGAGGTAGGTGATGATACCCTCGGGAAACTCGTGGAGGACCATACCGGTGGCGGCCAACAGACCGGTAAAAACGCTCACGGTGAATGTGATGGAATAAATGAACCCGTCGATGAAGGAATGAAAGGCGATGCCGACCATGGGGATGAGACCGATGGCATATTGCTCATCCGAACTCTTGTCGCACACAAAGGCGTTGATGAAGCGGTTGAAGAGGTGGAGGCTGAGATAGCCTGCGAAAAGATACATCGGCGCATGGGTATTCATAGAAAAGGCCTTGGGGATGATGTGCAGAAATGAAACGGAAATGAGCACCCCTGCGGCAAAACAGACGAAATAGATGCTGTTGTTTCGGCCCCAGCGTTCAAAACGACGAATAACATAAATGCCTATCGAGGTCACCCCTGCGGCCAGCAGGCTGGCGCCGAAGGCTGTCCAGAATGTATTTCCCATGCCATTTACCTCTTCAAAAAATATGGGCGACGTGTATGTGTTGGCGATCCCTTCACATCCGGCTGCCTTTGGTGATGCTAAAATCTGTTCGGGTTCAGCCCCTGTTGATGATCATTCGGCCGTGATCGTGGGGATGTTGATCTGTATCAAAGTCCTGGCACAAGGTGCGGTGGAAAGTGCAGGAAAGAGTCAGTCCTATTGGAAAGTATGGAAGACACCCATAGATGGTCTCTCCTACGTCGTGAACCCAAACACACTCTAGGCCGACCCGGCCATCCTGTGCATAGGTTTTTCCACCTTGCCGAGGTGCAATAATTTCCAGATTCCCGTGACCGTGATTGCGTTCTATTGAGAGACTTCGATACGGCTTTTACACCCGAGGCATTTTTCAACGTTGACGGACACGGATTTTCCATCCTGTATTTCGTAGACATCCGCAGGACATACCTTCACATATTCACCTCAACCCGCACATTTTTCAACATCTCCTTCCCGTTTATAGGCGATAACACAATCTCCTCGTCTCTTTCCTGAAAAGTTTCAATTTATGGGATTTATTCATTGTGTTGGCAATGAAGAACGGTCTCCCTTGTGTAGAGGTCCCCTTTTAGGCAACGGAAAGCAGGGGACTCCCATCACCCGCCTCTTTTTTATCTTACCAAAAACTTTGCACACGTTGCGGAATAATGTATAAAAAAAGATCGGATTCAGGATATCAGAGATGACATTTTTTACAGGGGGATTTCCGTTCGATGTCAGGACCCGGAAGGCAGACAATGAATGAAAAGCATTTTATAGATTATTACGAAATCCTGCAGGTCAGCCCAAACGCGGACACGGAGACGATCGAGCGGGTCTACCGTCTGCTGGCCAAACGTTTCCATCCTGACAACAGAAATACGGGGGATGCCGACAGATTCGACCTGGTGACCCAGGCCTATCGCGTGCTCTCAAATCCGGAAAAGCGGGCGTCATACGATGCAAATTATGAGAATGGGTGGGGTGAGCAGTGGGGCATTATCGGCGAGGCCCTGATGACGGGTGCAGAAGGCGACCAGAGAATACAGCGACTTACCCTGTCCATGCTCTATGTGGCCCGGAGGCGCCACCCCTCCAATGCGGGTATGGGTGTGTATGAGCTGGAAAAACTGCTGGACACCGCGGAAGGCCAACTGGAGTTTCATCTCTGGTACCTGAAGGAAAAGGGCTGGATCGAGAGAACGGAATCCGGAAAGTATGCCATTACGGCCGCCGGTGTGGACGCAGTTGCAGAGAATGGGATCCTGCTCCAGCGGGAGCGACTGTTGACCGAGGGCGGAAAATCCGGTTCCGAGGGCACGGGGCTGGACAGCGAGGGCACAGGACACACTGGGAGAGATTGAGCCTTTTTGTCTTCACCACGAAGAGCACGAAGAACACGAAGGATTTTTTATTCTCACACCCGCTCGCATCGCTCTCTCGAGATAGTATGAGAAGGCTGGTCCCCCGAGGTGTGATATA
>JBMNCO010000139.1:0-1603 GCA_049366815.1 Desulfatiglandales bacterium
TGCACGGTGTGGTCGGTAAAGGTTTCGGGGAGCAACTCGCTGATAAAGCGCTGAAAAGTTGTGGTGGCCCTTGCAGAGCCTCTACGAAATTCAAGGCTCAGGGGCGCGCCGGTAACCACATCCCAGGCAAGATGAGGACGGAAACCCGGGAAGCAGATTTTCCGTTTAGGAGAAGGCCCTTTTCCAATGTTTTTGAGTTCGACATCCTCGCCGGTGTAGTCTCTCATGTGGAAGTCCAGCGCTATGCAGCGTCCCTTGAGCAAGGCCTGAGCATAGGCGGCCTGTGTCAAAAATCGGCGTAACTGAAGGAGCCGGTCTTCAGAGATTTCAGCCAGGCCGTTGAGGAGCGTGTCTTTGCACGGCATTTGGACAAGACCGGCACTGAGGGGGAAGCTCAACTCGTGGATACGGCAGGCTTTTGAGACACTGGATATGCCCCCCAGGATACGTCCCAGATTGAGCAGCAGCAGGGAAAACCAGCTGTAGCCCTTGTCTGGATCTGTATCTATGATGTTGGTTGCAGCATCGAAGATTTTCAATCGGTGTAACAAGGGTAGGAACAGAAACAGGCCGGGGTTTGCCAACGGAGCGGAACTGGTTGTCAAGGCTTTGACAAACCCCACAAAGCCGGCATCCAGGCGAAGGGGGCTGGGAACAGTGGTGGATGAAATGGCTATCCGGGGTTGGATCTGCTCTGGGCAGATCAACCGTTTCAGATCCCCCTGAAACTTTGATTGAAAGTTGTCCAAATTCCAGCGGGAGAAGATTTTCTTGATAGCGCTCAAGTCGATATGTATCCCTTTCGTGCGGAGCATGTTTTGATAGTCCGTATCCTCTTTATCGGGATGACAGATTTTGGACAGGATCATCCAGCCTTCATGCTTGAAGCCCAATTTGGAGTTCCGGAACGGCGGCCGGGCTTTTTCCACAAGTCCTAACAAACCCCATGTCTGGAAGTCCTTTTTGTGTTTTTGCAAGGAGACGCGGGAGCCGGGGTATCGATGGGTGATTCCCGGGGCATCCAGGCTGCGGAAGACCTCGATCAGACTTTGGAGGTGATCTTCCTCATGGAAGAAATCCTCGTGGAGAAGCGGTTGAAGCTGAGTCAATCGGGTGACCTTCAGGTTCAACGATAAGAAGTCAATGCCATAGTCTTTTGTCCACTGTGCCCATCCATAAGAGGCGTACAGATGGCGCATCAAGGACAGGGGGATGTCAAAGCCGAACCCTTGAAGGATGAGGACCATCTTGGTGGCGGGAATCCAAGGCCGGGCTTTCTTGAGGACATAAATCATCCGTTCGGCTTCCAAATCCAAGGGTTCTGTGAGATTTGGAAATGACAGGCCGATTAAGTTTGCGGGCCCGCCATTGCGGAAAGCGGAAAGGGCTTGTCTGTATTGATATTCTGTGATGCCGAATATTTCAAAAACGCTTGAAAGGGTTTTTCGATCCACCCATGCGGCGCGGATGGCCTCATAGCGACGGCATGCCGGATCGAAGAAAGGGTAAGGCGTGTTTTGGCTCAGCAGGTTGTAGGTGTCGATGATTTCACGAAGGAATGAACCGTAAATAATAGCCATGGCATCCTCCAAAATGTAAATAC
>JBMNCO010000140.1:0-3076 GCA_049366815.1 Desulfatiglandales bacterium
GGGTATGTCCCGATCGGGCTGGCCTTCGGGGTCCTTGCACAAAAGGCGGGCCTGTATCCAATGGAAGTCGGCCTCATGTCACTCCTGGTCTTTGCCGGGAGTTCTCAATTCATCGCCGTATCCATGCTGGGGGCAGGTGCCGCTTCCCTGCCCATCATCATGACAACCTTCACGGTCAATCTCCGACACTTCCTCATGAGTTCGTCTCTTGCCTTGTTCCTCAAGGGCCTTCACAGAGGCTGGATATCCCTCTATGCATACGGTGTCACCGATGAAAGCTTTGCGGTCAATCTCACGCGATTCAGGGAAGGCGGCTGGGATTGGCGTAAGGCCCTTGTCCTCAACCATGCTGCGAACAGTGTATGGATCCTCAGCACCATTCTGGGGGCGATCGGGGGACGGTTCATCCCGGCCGGGGCCTTCGGCATAGACTATGCCTTGGTTGCCATGTTCCTCTGCCTCCTCGTTTTTCAGCTGAGAGGTCGGCTCCATGCCCTTACAGGGGCCGTGGCCGGTGTGCTGGCCGTGGGGCTGGCGATCTGGATTCCCGGTAACGCCTATGTGGTGATTGCCTCCATGGCCGCAGCCACCATCGGGGTCATCCTGAAACATCTGCGGCGTGGCGGGGACGGGGGGGTGATGAATGATTCGCGCTGAATATCTGCTGTTGGTCATCGGCATGGGCCTGGTCACTTACATTCCGCGCTGGGTGCCCCTGTTCTATCTCAGCCGGCGTCGGCTCCCCCCGTGGCTGGTGGATTGGCTCGAATTGATTCCTGTCGCCATTCTAAGCGCACTGGTCCTCCCTGAAATCCTGACCCTGGGAATTCCCCGTGAACTGGATCTCTTGAATCCCAAGCTTCTGGTGTCCCTCCCGACTTTTGCCTTTGCCCTGAAAACGAGATCTCTGGGGGGCACCGTGGTGGTCGGCATGGTCTTGTTCTGGCTGGTGGAAAAGTTTTTTTAAAGCAGCGGCCGTATTTTGGGCCTTCCGACATCTGTCATCGTCCCCTCTCCCGTCTTTTCATGCGCTCCCACACATGCCTTACCCGGGCCCGCGTACTGAGGAGAAACGCCGGTTCCGGCTGTTTGGGGAAGGGGAGTTCCTTCCATTCCATGTCCCTGACCCGATGCACGACGAGCTCGATATCGCCCGCCGCTTCCTGCAGGAAATTCTCGACCATCTTCACAAAGGCATCCCCGGCTTCCAGGGAACGCCTCAGGTAATCCCGGACATCGGCCCCTGTAAACACGAACTGGTGTGCCAGGCAAAGGATTTGGGGCTCCAGTTTATTTAAAGAGACTAAGGACTTGCGGTAGACATCATAGTCCACAAGAAATTCAGCGGTGATGCGACCCATGTGCTCGCAGCCCACCGCCTCCGAGGCCACCAGAATCCCTTTTTCAGGGATCCAGTAACTCATGTTATCCCATGTGTGGCCGGGCGTATAAAGGGCCTTTACATGACAGTCCGGAGCCAATTCCAGACTATCCCCCGGGTCGAGGGCCACATCGAGTGAAAAGGACTTGAAAGGGATGTCCGCTGCAACCGCATTTTCCCAGTAGCGCATTTCCCGGGCGCCCTGCCGGTTGAGTTCCGCGATGGACCGCAATGCCCCCGGTCGATTCAAGGTTTCCTGCATTCTCGATGACCCGGCTATCCGGAGATCGGGCCAGATGGTCTTGAAATGCCCCGCCGCCCCGATGTGATCCCAGTGGCTGTGTGTTATGAAAAGATACGTGGGGGCACGAGACCCTATAAGCTTCTTGATTTCCCTTTCATAATGGGGGCCGAGGGCCGTGAAACCCGCGTCAAAAAGGACCGGTGACGGCCCGTCCAGGAGGAAAACCGGCACGGCCTCATGGCCCAAACTGTAAAAGCCTTCTGTTATTTTCCCTGTCGTGTGGATACGCATTGGTGAATCATCCCGTTCGAAGGTACGACCCCTGACATGGTGGCCATGACAAGGTCTTTCTCACAGATCAACCGAAAAATAGGCCCGGCATTCTGATCGGTCATGGATCATTCCATCTGCACACCGGGCGATTCGGCATGGACCAGGTCAATAACCGTGACTTCCGGAGGAGCCAGGAAACGCATCGGTGGGCCCCAGGTCCCTGATCCCCGGCTTACGTACAGGTCTCCCCCTCCCTCCCGCCGCAACAGCCCCGCATCAATGGGATAGAGCAACTTTATGAGCAGCGTGAAAGGGAAGATCTGTCCCTTGTGGGCATGTCCCGAGAGTTGGAGATCAAAAAGGCCCGAAGATCTTTGGTTCACAAGGGGCCTATGCTTCAAAAGCAGGGTGAAGCCTTCCCGAGGCAGCGTAGCGAGGAGAGAATCTTCCGAGACCTCGGACTCCTGGCCGAATCTATCACCGGCAGGATCATCCACACCGGCAATATTTATCAAGCCTTGCAGGGAGGCTGTCTCTCCCCTGAGGACCCTGAATCCGGCAGCCGTCGTAAAAGAGAGGGCCCGTTCCAATCCAGCGTAATACTCATGATTTCCAGTAACCGCAAACTTCCCATAGGTCGTTTTTACAGAGCGGAACATACTTGCCATTTTCGACAGGTCATTGATCTGCCCGTCCACCAGATCGCCTGTTGAGACAAGGAGGTCCGGTGCAGCCTCCCGCACCTTCCTGAGAATCCACTCCAGTCTCTGCTCCCTTACAATCAACCCCAAGTGGACATCTGAAATCTGGACGATTCTGATCCGGCCGACAGCCTCCGGGATCTTTGAATCGGCAATGGTGATATGTTCTTCCCGGATCATGTTGGCCTCCAGTAAAGCGTAGACCCCCGCGCACACAGACAACAGGAGGGCGAGATAGAAGGCTGTCCTCTGTGTTATGACCCAAGCGGATATCCCCTTTTCAAACGGCAAAGAGATGAGCATTGCCCCCAGACGATAAACATCGAGGACAAGAGAAGCGCAGACGAATAGAAACAAAAGACCCATCCATGTATAGCCCGCATAGGCCAGCAGCCTTGCAAGGGATTCAAGGCCGAACCTTTCGGAAACCCTGACCAGAACAGGACAAAAGACCATGAAGGCCATGATCAGGGCCAG
>JBMNCO010000141.1:0-2538 GCA_049366815.1 Desulfatiglandales bacterium
ACCCATGCCGTAGGTCGCCAAGTCGACCTCTTGACAAAGCCTTCTCATGAGAGGCGCCGAGCACACAGGGAGAATCAAAGGATAATCAGCGGGACAAGCATCTCCGCGCTTGTCAAGCCGCTGTGAAACCCCGTGTTGTGACATCCGCTTTCCTCGGGAGGGCCGGCAAAAAGTGCGGCGGGTTCAAGCGCGACACCCATAAAGGTGCCGATTCGATTTTTTGTGACTGCGGAGAGATCTCCCGGGCCGAGAAGCCCCAATTGTTCCACATCCAAAGGCGTCAGCAGGCTGAAAAAGTCCCCGAAACGTTTCTTGAAGTCCTCATAAAAGCGCTCTTCCTCACCCCCGCGGACATGGAAAAGGGGGATGTTGGGCTCCCCAGTCGGATAGGTTTCCAGCCTTCGGAGAAGCGGATCAAGCCGTTGGAGCATAAACCTGCGACTTTCGGGAATGACGACCTGCCCGTGATCCGCCGTGATGATGATGCGCGCCTTCCCCCTGAGGGACTCACAGAGCCGCTGGATCGAGCCTTCAATCGAAAGGAGAGCTTGACGGACCTTTTCGTGGTCCGGGCCGAGACTGTGTGCAAGAGAATCCACTTGGGGCAGGTACAGGAAAACAAGGGAGGGCCCAAACCGCCTGGACAGGGAATCGAGGATAGTGTCCATGGCCTCATCCATCTCCTCGTAACCCGACCGGGGGGCCCCTCCGCAAACATACGCGCTGAAGGTGGAGTGGGCGATGCCGGCAGGCAGTATGCTGAGGGATCCACCCCTCAGATTCGGCCAGAAACTCGCCAATGGGTACAGGTCGTTGGAGGTGAACCCGAGGTGTTCGAGGGACCGGCCCGTAAATCTTCCCTGAAAACGCACAGCCACCGCGCTGATTCGGCGCTCGACCAGGTAGGTCCACCACCCGACTATACCGTGCCCGGAGGGCCAATGGCCCGTGGCCAAGGTTGTAAAGGCCGTTGCCGTTGTCGAAGGGAAGACGGCCTGAATCGGGACGGCCCCGGCACGCCTGAGAAAACTCTTCCCCGGGAGCGTTTCCAGAAGGGACAACCCCAATCCGTCAACGAGAATAAAGACGTAGTGATCGGCCCGGCCGATTTCACGGCACAGGCGGTCGACACCCGGGTCTGCTTCGAATTCCTCAACCCCACAAAGTCGGGCGACGGCCCGGACCAGGTCGACAAAATTGAGGCGGTCGGGGGAAGGTCTCAGGAGCGCCCCTTTATCAAAGGCCTCTTTCAGCCTGTCTCGGTCTGCTTGCATGATATGATTCACGCATCCTTGAGTGACTCCCAGATGACCTTGCTGATATAGGTCACCTGCTTGTCCATCTCGGCCTTTTTGTTCGTGTATCCCAGGTTGAAGGTGCAGAAGGGACAGGGGCTGACCAGGTCCTGAGTGGGCGCATCCGCAAGGAGGCCCTTGGCGATGTCGAAGGACAGGTCCCTGAAGGCCGATCGGATACCGCCGCCTGAACCGCAACAGGGGGTCTGTTCACGATTTAGAGGCAGTTCCTTCAGGGTGGCGCCGCACCATTTCAGCAGGTCTCTGGGTTCCTCTGTGATGCCCGCCGCGCGTCCCAGCCTGCAGGAATCCTGGTAGGTGATCTCCCTTTCTATACTGCGGAGGATCTCGGGCCGGTCCTTGATTTCCTCATAAAAGGTCTGTACGACGTGGGTGACCTCAAAGTCGACCGACCCCAGCAGCTCGGGATAAAATGTTCCGAAACACTTGAAACAGCCGTTACAGGGGACGATCAGTTTTTTGACGCCCAACTTGGCGAACCGTTCCACGTTTCTGGCGAAATAATCCTTTGCCTTTTCAATTTCCCCGGCCTCATACATGTAGGTGCCGCAGCATCCCTCGTCCTCGATGATCATGAAATCGACGCCCAGTTTCTTCAGGGCCAGATAGGAGTACGTCGCGGCGTCCTTGACGAGATAGGCGGGGAGACACCCGACATAGAGCAGGGTGTCGGACTGGCGGCGTTCAAAGGGCTCTGGCAGCCATTCCAGCCTCTTGGCCGGATCTCCGTTCACGGAATTGCCCTTGTCCAGGATACCCTGGAGGACCTTTCTGTGGGGCTTCAGGGGGCCCTGACCCATTTCAACGGCCTTGTTTCTGGCCGCGGCCACAATCTTGGTGACTTCAATAGCCTGCGGGCACACGGCTTCGCAGGCCATGCATTTAGGGCAGTTGTAGATACTGTTGAGGACCTCTTCGTCCACGGGTCCCTCCGTCAAGACTGTCCTGGAGGACGCCAGTCGTCCCTTTGGAGAAAAAAGCAATTCGCCCGTCACCCTGTAGGTGGGGCACACATCCATACAGGCATCACAATCCGTGCATGCATCTATCTGTTCCAGTAGTTTGTTCATTGCGAGGCTCCTTTTCGTTTTTGGCTGTATCTTGATCACCAACTCAGGAATCGATTCTTAAAACTTAAGTAACTGTTCAGGTTGGTTAGGCTGTAGTCTAAAGGCTATTAGATTCCATCCAGAAGTACATGATTTCTGGATGGAGCGGTCTG
>JBMNCO010000142.1:0-13368 GCA_049366815.1 Desulfatiglandales bacterium
ATGCGGCTTCTTCCTCTCAAACTTCTTCTTTGCCATCGCTATCCTCCTTGTGACCCACTAATGAGAGAAGTCATTTTTCCTGTTGTTGTATTGAAGAAATTTTTCTCTGGCCTTGAGACCGGTTTAACAGTGGAATCTACCACCGGTAATGTGCGAAGGCCTTATTCGCCTCGGCCATTCTATGGGTATCCTCTCTTTTTTTCACAGAGGCTCCTCTTCCGTTGGCGGCATCCATAAGCTCACCGGCGAGTTTCGCAGCCATGCTCTTTTCACCTCTGGCTCTTGCAAAGGATATGACCCACCTTATGCTGAGCGCTTGACTTCTCGACGGTCTCACCTCAGTGGGAACCTGATACGTGGAGCCACCCACCCGCCTGGATTTGACTTCCACGACAGGCCTCACATTATTCAGGGCCTTTTGGAATATCGCTAAGGGTTCATCGCTCGTCTTTTCTCTGATGACCTCAAAGGCCTTATAAAGAATGGATTGCGCCAGACTTCTCTTTCCCTCTTTCATTAGAGAATTAACAAACTTGGCGGCCAACTCACTCTTGTATAAGGGGTCTGGCATGATCTTCCTTTTCGCAACTAATCTCTTTCTGGGCATATAAGACTCCTTTAGATACCCTTTGGCCTTTTAGCGCCGTATTTGGAGCGACCCTGCCGTCTGTCATCCACTCCAGCGGTATCCATTGTTCCGCGGATTATATGATAACGCACACCGGGAAGATCCTTGACACGCCCCCCCCTGATGAGCACAACGGAGTGCTCCTGTAAATTGTGCCCCACACCAGGAATATAAGAAGTCACCTCGATTCCGTTTGTAAGCCTCACTCTGGCCACCTTTCTCAGGGCCGAGTTCGGCTTCTTGGGGGTCGAAGTATAGACCCTTACGCACACGCCCCTTTTTTGGGGGCAGCCTTGTAGCGCGGGGGTCTTGACCTTCTTTTTGGATTTCTCTCGCCCCTTCCTTACAAGTTGGTTAATCGTTGGCATGAACCGCTCTCCTCAACATTCCTGTTTGACATGTCGCCGCTTTTTCCAAAGACAGCGGATTCGAATCGACTGAACTCACAAAATTCTTCTTTTTATGCTCAGAATCAATATTTGTCAAGAAAAATTGGATACTATTTGATGATTTACTGATTCCCTGATGCGATTTCAAGATTCCGGTATCCGCTCAGGCCTGTACCGGCGGGAATCAACCGGCCCATAATGACATTCTCCTTCAGCCCTTTCAGGTAGTCTATCTTGCCAGCCACACTCGCATCTGACAAAATCTTTGTTGTCTCCTGAAATGAAGCGGCCGAAATAAAGCTTTCCGTACTCAGGGACGCCTTTGTAATCCCAAGGAGCAAAGGCTCCGCCACCGCCGGTTTAGCGCCGCCTTTGACTAATTTCTCATTTTCCTCTTCAAATCGCCACTTCTCAACATGTTCACCCAAGAGAAACTGAGAGTCGCCCGCATCGGTCACAGTGACCTGCCTCAACATTTGTCTGACAATGACCTCAATGTGTTTATCGTTGATGCTTACCCCCTGAAGCCGATACACCTCCTGGACTTCGTCGACCAGATACTTGGCCAGGGCCTTGACGCCCCTGATCTTGAGGATATCGTGAGGATCGGCAGAGCCATCCATCAGGGATTCACCGGCCCGCACGTAATCTCCCTCCAGAACGCTGACATGCTTTCCCTTGGGAATAAAGTATTCCACCGACTCACCCAACTCCGGCGTAATGGTCACTTTACGTCGCCCTTTGGTATACTGCCCGAAGGAAACGGTTCCGTCGATCTCGGTGAGCACGGCGTTTTCCTTTGGTTTCCTCACCTCAAACAGCTCCGCAACACGGGGCAGACCGCCGGTGATATCCTTTGTCTTTGTCGTTTCCCTTGGAATCTTGGCCAGCACGGATCCGGCCTCCACTTCATCGCCTTCGTTGACCATGATAATGGCCCCGATGGGCAGATGATACCGGGCTACGCCCTTAGAAGTCCCGGGGATGACGGCCGTCCCACCTTTCTTGTCCTTGATCGACACACGAGGCCTCGCCTCAGCATCTCTTGATTCGACGATGACCCTGCTGATCTTTCCGGTGACCTTGTCCCTTTTCTCCTGCATTGTGACATCGTCAATGATATCGCCGAATTTCACAATCCCAGGCACTTCAGTCAAGATAGGGATGTTGAAAGGGTCCCATTCAGCAAGCACCTGATTGGGATTGATGATATCTCCGTCCTTAACCCTCAAGGTGGCACCATAAATAATGGGATATCGTTCAATCTCCCGGTCTCCCTTACCAAGGACCGCTATCTCACCATTTCGATTCATGACGACATAGCTTCCCTCAGCGTTCTGGACAGTCTTGAGATTCTGAAAGCTTATGGCCCCGCCATTTCTTGCTGTAATCGTGGTCTGCTCCACGCGTTTGCTCGCCGTACCTCCAATGTGGAAGGTCCTCATGGTCAGCTGTGTTCCAGGCTCCCCGATGGACTGGGCCGCTATAATCCCAATAGCCTCCCCGATATTCACTTCCTCACCATGTGCCAGATCTCGGCCATAGCATTTCTTGCAGATTCCACGCTTGGATTGACAGGTCAGCACACTCCGAATATTGACCCGCTCGATCCCGGCATCCTGTATCTTCTGAACCTTCTGTTCATCGATTTCTTCGTTTGCGGCGACAAGCAATTCTCCCGTGACCGGATCATAGATGTCTTCAAGGGTGACCCTTCCAAGAACCCTTTCGCCGACTCTTTGAATGATTTCACCACCTTCAATAAGGGAAGATACCCAGATACCGTCCACAGTCCCGCAGTCTTCTTCCATGATGACCGTATCCTGCGCAACATCGACAAGTCTCCGCGTAAGATAACCCGAATTGGCCGTCTTGAGGGCCGTATCTGCGAGTCCCTTTCTGGCGCCATGTGTGGAGATAAAGTACTGAAGAACTGTAAGGCCCTCACGGAAATTGGAGGTGATAGGCGTCTCGATGATTTCCCCGGAAGGTTTTGCCATCAAACCTCTCATGCCTGCCAGCTGCCGCATCTGGTCTTTGCTCCCCCTCGAACCGGAGTCTGACATCATGTAAATGGCGTTGAAACTGGCAATTTTTGTCTCTTTTCCTTCCGGGTCCGAGATATCCTCCACGGCCATCTCGTTCATCATTTCTGAAGCGATGGTTTCGGTCGATTGTGCCCAGATATCTACGACTTTATTGTACTTTTCTCCATCCGTTATCAAACCACCCTTATATTGATCATCGATCCTCTTCACTTCCGCCTCAGACTTCTCAATGATCTCGCTTTTCCGGGAGGGGATAGTCATATCCTTCATGGATATTGAGATCCCCGAAAGGGTTGCGAATTTATAACCGACATCCTTCAATCTATCCGATAAAATAACGGTCGTCTTGATCCCCTCCCGACGGTAGGACTCATTGACCAGGTTGCGCAATTCCTTTTTTGTCATCACCTTATTGACCATGGAGAAAGGAATCTCTTTCGGGAGTATTTCATAAAGCAGCACGCGTCCGGTGGTCGTTCGCTCCAGTCTTCCGTTTATTCTGACCTTAATGGCCGCATGAAGATCTAACTCACGGAGATCATAAGCCATTCGCACTTCTTCGGGATTGGCGAAGGCCTTGCCTTCGCCCTTGCAATAAGGCCTTTCCCTCGTCATGTAGTAGATCCCCAGAACAATGTCCTGACTTGGGACGATGATGGGATCGCCGTTGGCTGGAGACAGTATATTGTTCGTAGACATCATGAGCACCCTTGATTCGATTTGGGCTTCTATCGACAAGGGGACATGGCAGGCCATCTGGTCACCGTCAAAATCTGCGTTGAAGGCCGTACAAACAAGCGGATGCAACTGGATGGCCTTTCCCTCAATCAGAATAGGCTCAAAGGCTTGAATGCCCAGCCTGTGGAGGGTCGGTGCCCTGTTGAGCAACACACAATATTCCCTGACCACCTCATCCAGGGCATCCCATACCTCAGGGGTCTCTCTCTCGACCATCTTTTTTGCGGACTTTATGGTCGTTGCAAGGCCCTTTTCATCCAGTTTGTTGTAGATAAATGGTTTAAACAATTCCAAGGCCATTTTCTTCGGGAGCCCACACTGATGAAGCCTGAGATCAGGCCCCACCACAATGACGGACCGTCCTGAATAGTCTACCCGCTTCCCAAGAAGATTCTGGCGGAATCTCCCCTGCTTACCTTTGAGCATATCGCTCAAGGATTTGAAAGGACGCTTGTTTGCGCCGGTCACGACTTTTCCTCTTCTCCCATTGTCGAAGAGCACGTCAACGGCCTCTTGCAGCATCCTTTTCTCATTTCTGACAATGATCTCCGGGGCGTTCAGTTCAAGAAGTCTCTTCAGCCTGTTATTCCGATTAATAACCCGTCGATACAAATCATTAAGGTCCGACGTGGCAAACCTGCCGCCGTCCAGTGGAACGAGCGGCCTGAGATCAGGGGGAAGCACCGGTACAACATCCAGGATAGTCCATTCCGGCTTGTTCTTGGAACCTTTAAAGGCGTCAATGACCTTCAGACGTTTTGCCAGCTTCTTTCTCTTGGCGTCCGACCGGGTTTCCGTCATCTCTGCTCTGAGGGTCGCAGAAACTTCTTCAAGGTCAAGACCCTGAAGAATGGTCTTGATGGCCTCCGCACCAATCCCAACCTCAAAGCGGTCGCTGTATTCCTCTCTTGCCCTGTACAGCTGTTCATCCGTCAGCAACGTCCCCTTCACCAGCGGGGTGTCTTTTGGATCCAGCACGATATAGTTTTCAAAATAGAGAACTTTTTCAAGATCTTTTAACGTCAGATCGACCAGGTTTCCGATCTTTGACGGGAGACACTTCAGGAACCAGATATGCGCTACGGGTGATGCGAGTTCGATGTGGCCCATACGCTCGCGTCTCACTTTGGACTGAATAACCTCAACACCACACTTCTCGCAGACGATCCCGCGGTGTTTCATCCGCTTATATTTACCGCAGTTGCATTCATAATCCTTTATGGGGCCGAAAATCTTCGAGCAAAACAGTCCGTCCCTTTCCGGCTTGAACGTGCGATAATTGATGGTTTCCGGCTTCTTGACCTCACCGTAGGATCGTTCCCGAATCTTTTCGGGCGATGACATAGAGATCATTACAGCATTATAGCTGGATGGATCTTTTGGCTTCGTAAAGAAGTTATAGAGTTCCTCCAATGTCTTCTCCTCTTTTAAAATAACTGTGGTTCTTGATTTGAAAAAAATTATGATTTCAGGAAAAGAACATCAAAACACGAATAAGCAGCGATCAATCCAATCCGTATCTGTAGGCAAATCCCTGATCTTCGAATAAAGGCTCCGACCTGGAGCGTCACCTCATCGCTATCAAACCCAGCAAACCTAGATGTCTTCAAACAGCTGAAACTCCAAACCAAGACTCAATAATTCCTTGATAAGGACCTTAAAAGACTCCGGAAGTCCAGCCTCGAGCACGTTGTTTCCCTTGACGATTCGCTCGTACATGCGTGTCCTTCCTGCAACATCATCGGACTTCACCGTCAGAAATTCCTGGAGGGAGTAGGCCGCGCCATAGGCCTCCATGGCCCACACCTCCATCTCTCCCAAGCGCTGTCCGCCGAATTGCGCCTTTCCTCCCAGTGGCTGCTGGGTGACCAAAGAGTACGGCCCAATGGATCTCGCATGCAACTTGTCGTCGACCAAATGGTGCAATTTTAAAATATACATTACACCCACGGTAACCTGCTGATCGAACGGTTCCCCTGTCCGGCCGTCATAGAGCGTTGTCTGGCCGGTAATGGGCAATCCGGCAGCTTCCAGACATTCTTTAATCTCATCTTCATTCACGCCGTCAAACACCGGTGTTCCCATAGGGACACCATCGCTCAGTTGGCCGACCTTGTCTATCAAACCATCGTCATCTAAATCTGCGAAGAAATGTGCATACTCTTCCACTGAAAAAGACTTTTTCAGTTTCTTTCTGAGCATGCCGGCATCCCTGGTCTTTTCAAGCAAATCACGGATCTGGTGACCCAATTCAATTGAAGACCACCCCAAATGTGCCTCCAAAACCTGGCCCACATTCATTCGGGAAGGCACACCAAGTGGATTTAAAATGATGTCTATGTGCGTGCCATCAGAAAAATACGGCATATCCTCTATGGGCAGGACCCTTGAAAGCACACCCTTGTTGCCGTGCCGGCCTGCCATCTTGTCACCGACGGACAACTTCCTTTTGACCGCGACGTAGACCTTGACCATCTTGATGACACCCGGGGCCAGTTCATCCCCCATGCCCAGTCTTTCAATCCTGCCTGCAAAGTTTTCCTGGATCTTACCGACACGTTCGACAAATCTCATCACGATGGATTCCATCCTCTCAATGAGATCCATATCCTCCTTGAGGTCGGCATGGGCCCAGGCATCAACGGGAATGCCGTCGACATCCTCTTCGCTGATGGGTTTCCTTGTCCCGCAGAGGGTTTTGCCTGTGCTTTTGTCCAGGAGGTTGCTCTTTAGTTTCTTCCCGACAAGGATTGCCTTTAGTTTCGATCTCGCGCTCATGGAAACGATTTCAATCTCGTCTTCCCTGTCCTTCTCAAGCCTCGCCTTCTCTTCCTCTTCTATGGACAGGCTTCGAGAGTCCTTTTCCACACCCCTTCGGGAAAAGATTTTCGTATCAATTACAATCCCTTCGACACCGGGCGGCACTCTCAGGGATGTATCCTTTACGTCTCCTGCCTTGTCACCGAAAATGGCCCTGAGGAGTTTTTCTTCCGGGGAAAGCTGCGTCTCACCTTTCGGGGTGATCTTCCCTACCAATATATCACCGGGTTTGACGTTGGCTCCTACTCTGATAATGCCACTCTCATCAAGGTCCCTCATTGCGTCCTCACCCACGTTGGGGATATCCCGCGTAATTTCCTCTTTTCCCAACTTGGTGTCCCGGGAGACGACCTCAAACTCCTCGATGTGGATAGAAGTGAAGATGTCTTCTTTAACTATTCTCTCACTTACGATGATGGAATCTTCAAAATTGTATCCACCCCAGGACATGAAGGCCACCAGTACGTTCTGGCCGAGGGCAAGTTCACCGAGCTGCGTTGCGGGACCGTCTGCAATGATGTGGCCCTTCTTGACGATGTCCCCTTTCTTTACAATGGGTTTCTGATTGTAGCAGGTGTTTTGATTGGACTTCTTGTATTTAATGAGCTTATAGATCTCGACTTCATCTTCGTCGTCCTGCACCCCGGTAGACCTAATGACAATCCGCGATGCATCAACATCCTCTACGATACCATCCCTCCTGGCGATAACGGAAACTCCCGAATCATGTGCAACAACGCTCTCGATCCCCGTGCCTATCAGTGGGGCCTTGGAGTTCAAAAGCGGAACGGCTTGCCGTTGCATATTAGAGCCCATCAGCGCCCTGTTTGCATCGTCGTGTTCCAGAAATGGAATAAGGGAGGCAGAAACACTCACGAGCTGGTCAGGAGATACATCCATGTATTTAACGCTGTTGACAGGGGCCTTACTCGCCTCGCCCTCAATCCGGACAGCCGCCTCCTCCCTGATAAATCGCCCATCCTTTTCAATGGGGGCATTGGCCTGCGCAATCGGATAGTCCTTCTCGTCGAGTGCGGAAAGATACTCGATGTCCGAACTGACAACGCCATCGGCGGCCTTCCTGTACGGCGTTTCGATAAAACCGTACTCATTGACCTGAGCATAGGTGCTCAATGAGACAATAAGTCCGATATTTGGGCCCTCCGGCGTCTCAATCGGACAGATGCGCCCGTAATGTGTCGGGTGCACATCCCGAACCTCAAACCCTGCCCTTTCCCGTGTCAAACCACCAGGACCCAAGGCACTCAGCCTTCTCTTGTGGGTGACCTCGGAAAGTGGGTTGGTCTGATCCATAAACTGGGAAAGTTGACTCGTCCCGAAGAACTCCTTTACGACGGCCGAGGCGGGCTTTGAGTTGATGAGATCATGGGGCATGAGGGTCTCGACTTCCTGAAGGCTCATCCTTTCCTTGATCGCCCTCTCCATTCTTACCAGCCCTATACGATATTGATTTTCGAGCAGCTCGCCCACCGCCCTGACCCTACGATTTCCCAGGTTATCAATATCGTCGACCATTGCCTCGGAACTCTTCAGCCTAATGAGCTCCTTGAGCGTTGCAATGATGTCCTCTCTCCTCAGGGTCCGCAGCTCAAGTGGTTCATTCACACCCAGCCGGTAATTTAATTTCAGCCGACCGACAGGTGACAGGTCATAGGATGAAAGATTAAAGAATAGGCCTTGAAAATAATTATTGGCCACATCCTGAGTAGGCGGGCTACTCGGCCTCATTTTGCGATAGATCTCAAGAACAGCTTCAGTGCTGTCATCAATCTTATCCAGGACCATGGTATCCCGAATAGCCGTGCTTACTCCAGGGGCATCCAAAACAAGACACTCAATTTCTGAAATCCCCCTCTCAACTATCTTTTGCAGGACATCAGCTACGAGTGGTTGGTTTCCACTGACCAGAACTTCTCCGGTCTCGGGATCCACCAGATCATCAGCCACGATCCTTCCTTCTATGTCCTCAAGACCTATCGGAATTTGCGTGATACCGGCGGACTCCAAAATTTTGTGAAGCCGCTTTGTATATTTTTCTCCTTCCTTGGCAAGGATTTCATCCTTTTTGGGGTGGAGAATATCTTTGGTCAATCTCTGACGATACATATTTTCCAGATTTGCATCCCGAAAGCACGCATCCCCTCGGATATAGATCTTCTCGGTATCGTAAAACCCGCTCAGGATCTCCTTTGCTGAATATCCCAAGGCCTTTAAAAAGGTAGTGGCAGGAAACTTCCGCCTTCGATCTATACGTACATACAAAAGATCCTTCGGATCGAATTCGAAATCGAGCCAAGAACCTCTAAGCGGAATAACACGCGCAGAATATAAGAGCTTTCCGCTGGCATGGGTCTTTCCCTTATCATGGTCGAAAAAGACCCCGGGAGATCTGTGGAGTTGGCTGACCACAACCCTCTCCGTTCCGTTGACGATGAAGGTCCCCCTTTCGGTCATCATGGGAAGCGTTCCGAAATATATTTCCTGCTCCTTTATGTCTCGGATACTCTTCGTCCCATCACTTGCATCTGTGTCAAAGACCAAAAGCCTGACAGTCAATTTAAGAGGGCATTCATAAGTCATCCCCTTATTGATACATTCTCTCTCACTGTACTTCGCTTCCTCAAATGAGTATTTGATGAATTCCAGCGATGAGGACCCGCTGAAATCACTTATAGGGAAAACACTCTTGAATGCTCCCTGAAGGCCCATATCCGAGCGTTCTTCAGGGGGGACCTCCATCTGCAGAAAACGCTCGTAAGAACGTCTCTGTATTTCAATCAGATTCGGGATATCGATAATTTTATCGATCTTTCCGAAATTCCTTCTGATGCGGCGGTTTCCGCCATCCCATGCCTTCATCTGATCCCCATATCCAAAAGTTATTCAAAAATTGCTGCCAAGTGCCTAAAGATACAAGCCCCTATTTAATCTCAACAGTAGCACCGGCCTCTTCGAGTTGGGTCTTGATGCCTTCCGCTTCGTCCTTGGGGACACCTTCTTTGACGTTTCCAGGTACACTGTCCACAAGGGCCTTGGCCTCTTTCAGGCCTAACCCTGTAATCGCCCGGACCTCTTTGATGACCTGAATCTTCTTGTCCCCTACTGCCGTGAGAACGACATCAAATTCCGTTTTCTCCGCTTCCTCTTCGTTTCCTGCCTGTGCGACAGGCGCCATGGCCATGGCGACAGGGGCGGCGGCGGATACACCAAATTTTTCTTCCAATTCTTTTACAAACTCCGAAAGTTCAAGAACGGTCATATTGGAAATATATTCGATGACGTCTTCTTTGCTGATATTCGCTGACATATCTATTTTTACCTCCCAAATGGTAATATTACGCGTATTTGAGTATCACAAATCAAAAGGCTTCAATTCTCACTCTTTTGATTTTCAATAGCCTTGAGGACATTCAATAAATTGGACATGACACCACTCAACACCCTCACCAGAGACGTTGGAACCCCCTGCATGGCGGAAAGGACCTGTGCAAGGAGCACATCCCGGCTCGGCAGTTCGGCCAGCCTCTTGATTCCTTCAAAGTCAATGATTTTGCCGGAAATTTGTCCAAACTTCACTTCCAGCTTGCTGTGCTCTTTACTCTTATTGATCAGGACCTTGGCCGGTGCGACCCCATCTTCATAAGAAATGGCGAGCGCACAAGGGCCGACGAAATGATCCGTCATGGCGGCCGTTTCAGTATCCCTGCTCGCAATCTTCAAAAGCCGGTTCTTCACCACCTGAAACTCGGTATCCACCTTTCGGAGTTCATTGCGCAGACCATTCAAGCTCTCTACATCAAGTCCCTGGTAGTCCACGAGAAAGGTAGCCTGGGCCTTTCCAAGACGATCCTTCATGCTTGTTATAAATGCTTCTTTTTGACTTTTGTTCACCTATGCACCACCCCCTATTCTGTACCGATAAATTCATGACACAAGAGACAGGGGTGCATGATACGGAATACGCGCGATATTCAGTCTCGGTAGGCCTAAAAAACTGGTTTAAGCCTTAAACGACAGCATGCAAAACGTGTGCATGCGTCGTTTAGCACCCACTGTCTTTGACTGTAACACCCTATCTGGCAGCTTAAATATATTTAGTTTAGATCTTCCTGGGTTATGATCGCCTGTCTTATGCCGCTTATCCAGGTCTAAGACCGACCGTCAAACGCACGGTCTGCAATGCAGATCCCTATTGACCCTGAAGGGCATTCCCTGATCAGGATAACAGCTCCTTGACAAAGGCCGGGTCGACCTTTAGACCCGGCCCCATCGTTGTAGAGACGGCGATGCTTTTGAGATAGGTCCCTTTGCTCGCAGGAGGCTTCAATCGAAGAATGGTGTCCATGAACGCGCCGATATTCCCGATAAGCTTCTCAAACCCAAAGGAAACCTTACCCATTGGTGCATGCACGATGCCGGCCTTTTCGACCTTGAAATCAATCTTACCCGCCTTGATTTCATTTACAGCCTTGCCCACATCGAAGGTGACCGTCCCGAGCTTCGCGTTCGGCATCATCCCTCTGGGCCCCAAAATACGGCCTAATTTACTCACTGTGCTCATCATGTCAGGGGTTGCAATAGCCTTATCAAACTCTAACCACCCGCCCTGGATCTTTTCGATGTAATCGTCTGATCCGGCATAATCAGCACCCGCTTCAAGGGCCTCTTTCTCCTTCTCACCTTTGGCGAATACGATAACCCGAACCTCTTTCCCCACGCCGTGAGGCAAGACAACGGTGCCCCTCACCATCTGGTCGGCATGCCTGGGATCAACACCCAGTTTGACTGCAATGTCAACGGTTTCATCGAATTTTGCCTGGGCAAGATCAACCGCCATCTTGACGGCATCCTCAAAGCTGTATCTCTTACTTCGATCCACCTTCCCTACGGCGTCCCGGTATTTTTTTCCTCTCGCGACCATGTCATCCAGTCCTAATAAACGGTTTTTAGCTGATTGTAATTCCCATACTTCTGGCAGTGCCCTCTATGATCTTTATCGCACCCTCGATATTATAGGCATTCAGATCTTCGAACTTCAGCTTGGCAATTTCCTCAACTTGTTGCCGACTCACTGCCGCAACCTTCTCACGATTCGGCTCCGCAGAGCCCTTTGCTATCTTGGCAGCCTGCTTCAAAAGCACTGAAGCAGGTGGCGTCTTGGTAATAAATGAAAAGGACCTGTCGGCATAGATCGTAATAACAACAGGTATTACCGTCCCTACCTGGTCCTGAGTCCTCGCATTAAAGGCCTTACAAAATTCCGCTATGTTTACACCGTGCTGACCAAGTGCAGGCCCTATGGGTGGGGAAGGATTTGCCTGACCACCTTTTACCTGTAGTTTGACGTTTCCGATAATTTTTTTGGCCATGATGATCCTCTTCTAAATCTTATTAACTTGAATAAAGTCCAACTCAACCGGTGTCGCCCGACCGAAAATCGTAATCAAAACCCTTAGTTTTTCTTTATCAGGCTTTACTTCTTCCACAACACCCTGAAAATTGTTAAACGGCCCATCGATCACCCGGACTTCATCACCCTCGTCGAAATGATACTTCGGCTTGGGTTTACTGATGCCCTCCTCCATTTGCAGGATAATGCGCTCAGCCTCATGCTCAGGCACAGGCGACGGCATGTCCCCGCCGCCGACAAAGCCGGTCACTTTGGCGGTATTTCTGACGGTATGCCAAGTCTCTTCATTCAATTCCATCTGCACCATGATATATCCGGGATAAAACTTTCTGGAAGAAGTCTTTTTTTGCCCTTTTTTCAGTTCGACCACTTTCTCGGTAGGCACGAGCACCTTACCGAAATATTCCTCCTGCCCGAGTTTCTTGATCCTGTCTTCCAGATTGGTCTTGACTTTATTTTCAAAACCCGAATACGTATGGACGATATACCATTTTAGAGCCACATCATTCCTCATAAGGTCTCTTGGTTCATGGCCAGATTCGATATTCCTATCCGATGATATTCTTGATGATTTTGATAAGACCGAAATCGATGAGTCCCAGAAATATGGCCATCACGAGAACCAACACAATAACGACGGCCGTTGAGGCCAGCAATTCCTTTCGGGTCGGCCATTTCACCTTTTTCAGTTCCACTTTGGCGTCCTTGAGAAATTGCCCAGCAATACTAAAATACCTGAAAACGGACTCTTTCTTGTCCTTTTTTTTGGCAGGTTCCTTCTTCGCGGGGATTTGGGGTGCAGACTCCTTATGCTCTTCCTTATTGCCAGTTTCTGGCACTTCGACCTTATTAGCTACCGGTGTCGAGTTCACTGAGGAAAGGGGCTTCTTCCGCGTCGGTTTTTTCTTTTTTTTGTAATTCGGCTTTTTCATCGTCCTATCATGAAACGATACGTTTTAAAATCTGTAAGGACAGCTCTCATTTCCCCGATAATACCGGAAGAATTGGCAGGCCAGGAGGGATTCGAACCCCCAACACCCGGATTTGGAGTCCGGTGCTCTAGCCGTTAGAGCTACTGGCCTGCAGCGTTAAAATCTACTTTGTCTCTTTATGAAGCGTATGGGTCTTGCAGAATCTGCAGTATTTCTTAAACGCAAGCTTATCCGGCGTTTTTCTCTTATTTTTCGTTGACGTATAATTCCTGCTTTTGCATTGCTCACATGCCAGGGTAATCATATCGCGCATTTGACATCTCCCCTATTCCAATATTTCACTGATCACTCCGGCACCTACGGTCCGTCCGCCTTCTCGAAT
>JBMNCO010000143.1:0-33750 GCA_049366815.1 Desulfatiglandales bacterium
CTGACGAAAAAACAAGCGTTCCAGAGAGCTGAGGGAACGAAGCGGAGGACGGATAGTCGAAAAAAAGGAGGTGGGGCATCCTGAGGAAGAAGGGTTTCATATTTCTATATTGACATAAGGTCGGCAAAGGATATGAATAACGTACAGCAAACACCTGTTTCATTTTCACGCTGATATCAAACGGATTCGTCATGGACTTTGAATACTCAAGGTCGTTTGAAATGACAAGAAGACTCCATTTTTCCTTTGGGGGAGTGGAGTCTTTTCTCAGCATGGTTGAGCAGAAAATGGCCCGCAAATGGTCCAATGCCCATGAAAGGTAGAGGTATATCCTTTCACATGTCCCTCGCTTTATTCCGCCCCTGAAGTAATTCCCACAATATGCTGAAAACCGGATCAATTTGATGCGGATGGCTGAAAGTCAGAGCGTGCCTCGATAGAGTTCTTTGGCGTGGTAAGAGCTTCTTACAAAGGGACCGCTTGCCACTTCCCGGAAGCCCATGTCGAGGGCGAAAAGACGCCATTCCTCGAATTCCTCGGGGGGCACATAGCGGTCCACCGGGAGGTGGTCCTTGGAGGGCCGGAGGTATTGGCCCAGGGTGAGCATGCGGCAGTCTGTGTCCAGGAGATCCCTGAAGGTCTCTTTGAGTTCGTCGGCACCCTCCCCCAGGCCGAGCATGAGCCCGGACTTGGTCCGCATGGCCGGGTCGATTTTTCTGACCTCCCGGAGCAGGTCGAGGGATCGGCGGTAAACCGCCTGGGGCCTCACGGTGGGATAGAGGCGCGGGACGGTCTCGATGTTGTGATTGAGGACATCGGGCCGGGCCTCGATGACTTGACTGAGGGCATGCCCGTCACCCTGGAAATCGGGGATCAAGACCTCGATTTCGACCTGGGGGGCCTTTTCCCCGATGGCCCGGATGGTTTCCGCGAACAGGCCCGCCCCGCCGTCGGGGACATCGTCCCGTGTGACCGAGGTGATGACGACATATTCCAGGCCGAGCTCCTGAACGGCTTCGGCAACCCGTGCGGGTTCATTGGGATCAGGAGGGGAAACAGGGCCGTGCCGGACCGCGCAGAAACGGCAGTTACGGGTGCAGCACTCTCCCAGGATCATAAAGGTGGCGGTGCCGCTCGAAAAACACTCCCCGAGGTTCGGGCAATGGGCCGCCTCGCAGACCGTGTGGAGCCTTCCCCTTTTAAGGATGTCCCGGACCTTCTGGTACGCGGCACCCCCCGGAATCCTGCGTTTGAGCCATGGGGGCTTTCGGTCGCCCTGCTTGTGTTCTAGATCATGCATTGCAGATCATCAGGACTCGCTTCTTCAAGTATGAGGTGAAGTATCCGCTCCATGTGGGCGGCGAGGGACCGCCGAAGGTCCTGCATGGAGACTTCTTCTCCCCGTTCCTCTTTGAGAGAGGTCATGTGAATGCCGCTGAGGCCGCAGGGATGGACCCAGGAAAAGGGCGCAAGATCCGTGTTGGCGTTCAGTGCCAGTCCGTGGAAGGAGATCCCGTGGCGGATGGCTATACCGATGCTCCCCAGCTTTCGCATGCCGACCCAGACGCCCCGGTTCAGGTCATTGCGCTCGGCTGTCACACCCTGATCGGCCGCGGCCCGGATCATGACTTCTTCCAGGGCCGTGACGAATTCCCTGACACCCAGTCTGGCCCTTCTCAGATCCATGACAGGGTAAACCACGAGCTGCCCCGGGCCGTGGTAGGTGATGTCTCCGCCCCGTTCGATGTGGACGAGATCGATCCCCCGGGATGCCAGAAAGTCTTCGGGGACCGTGAGATTGTCCGCCCCGCCCCGCCTGCCCATGGTGAAGACCGGGGGGTGTTCTAGGAAGAGTAAGACATCCTGTTCCATGGTTCCGCCGGCCTTGGCCGCGACGAGTCGGGTCTGAAGGGCCCAGGCCTCCCTGTAATCCATGAGCCCGAGAGTAACACGGTAAGTTAAGGGTTGCACGCCGTGCACCTGTCCTTCCGTAATCGGCAACGGCACGTCTTTATCCCGCCAGGCACGGCTTCCTGGCCGCAGCCGTCTCATCCAGTCTTCTCAATTTAGGCTTGGTCGGGGCCTGTCTGAGCAGTTCCCCGTTCGTCTCGGCCTCCTCGGCGATGGCCTTCATCGCGGAGATAAAAAGATCCAGATCCTCCTTGCACTCTGTTTCAGTGGGTTCGATCATAAGGGCGCCCTCCACCACCAGGGGGAAGTAGACCGTCGGGGGATGGTAGCCGTAGTCCATGAGTCGCTTGGCCATGTCCAGGGTCATGATCTTGTGGGCCTTCTGCTTCCTGTCTGAAAAGACGCACTCGTGCATGCAGGGCCGGTCATAGGCAAGATGAAAATGACCCTTGAGACTCTCCTTGATATAGTTGGCGTTGAGCACCGCAAGCTGACTTGCCTTTTTCAGGCCTTCAGGACCCATGCTCAGGATGTAGCTGTAGGCCTTGATCAGCACCCCGACGTTTCCGTGAAAGGCCTGGACCTTCCCGATGGATTCCGGGAAGTCGCGGGAGAGCCCGTATGCGCCGTCTTTTTCCACCAACCGGGGAACAGGCAGGAAGGGCGCCAGATGATTTTTCACGGCCACGGGCCCGGAACCGGGTCCTCCCCCGCCGTGGGGCGTTGCAAAGGTCTTGTGGAGGTTGAGATGCATGACGTCTATGCCGGTCCCGCCCATCTTCACGATACCCATGACCGCGTTCATATTGGCCCCGTCGCAATAGACCAGGCCGCCCCGTTCGTGGACAATGTCTGCGATGGGCCTGATGTTTTCCTCAAAAAGGCCCAGGGTGTTGGGATTGGTGATCATGATGCCCGCCGTGTCCTCGTCCATGATTTGGGCGATACTTTCCGTGGAGAGGATCCCCTGGGCGTTGGATGCCGCGGGAACAGGCCGGTATCCGCAGAGGGCCGCGCTGGAGGGGTTGGTCCCGTGGGCCGTATCCGGCACAATGATCTTTGTGGGGCGGCGGCCCCTGCTCTGGTGAAAGGCGTGGATCAGAAGCATCCCGGTCAATTCCCCGTGGGCCCCGGCGGCCGGCTGGAGGGTCACGGCGTCCATGCCCGTGATCTCCGTGAGGTACTGCTCCAGCTCGAACATGAGCCTGAGGATGCCCTGGGAAAGGGGAGGGGGCAGCAGGGGGTGGGCCCCGGAAAGACCGGGCAGCCGTGCCTGGCGCTCATTGGTCTTGGGATTGTATTTCATGGTGCAGGATCCCAAGGGGTACATGCCGGTGTCCACGCCGTAATTCCAGGTGGAAAGCCGCGTGTAGTGGCGCACCACATCCACCTCACTGAGATCCGGAAAATCCGGCCCCTCGCCCACCAGGGATTCGTCGATGGGACACTCCGCCACATCCCGGCGGGGAAGGGAAAAGGCGCACCGGCCGGGGGCCCCTTTTTCCCAGAGCAGGGGTTCGTTCAGGATCAGGCCCGTCGTGCCCGGCGTCTCTTTCATGATCTGACCTCCCTTGCCAGTTCGTCCATGTCGGTCCTGGACCTGATCTCGGTCACGCACATGAGGTAGTGGCCTTTGAGTTCAGGGTGATAGGGTTCAAGGGGGAGCCCGGCCATGACCCTTTTTTCAAGCAGGCGCCGGTAGGTCGCTTCAGGGTCTCCCGGGAACGTCACGACGAATTCATTGAAGGTGGGGGCATCAAAGGGCATGGTGCAACCGGCCTCCCGGAGGGCGCCTTTGAGGTACTGGGATTTGTCGTAATTGAGTCGGGAAAGCTTCCGCAGTCCTGTTCCCCCGAGGGAGGCCAGGTACATGGCGGCTGAGAGGGCGCAGAGGCTGTTGTTCGTGCAGATGTTGGAGGTGGCGCGTTCCCTGCGGATGTGCTGTTCACGTGTCGCAAGGGTCAGGACGAAGCCGCGCCTGCCGTCGATGTCCGTGGTCTTGCCCACCAGCCTGCCGGGCAGGTTGCGCACGAATTTCATCCTGGCGGTGAAGATCCCCAGGGCGGGCCCTCCGAAGGACTGGGGGATACCGAGGCTCTGACCCTCGCCGCAGACGACATCGGCCCCAAGGCTCCCGGGGTTCCTGAGCAGGCCATAGGCCAGGGCCTCCGTAAAGGCACAGACAAAGAGCGCGCCTGTGTCATGAATCGCGTCGGCAGCGGCCTGGAGGTCCTCAATACAGCCGAAGAAATTGGGGGACTGAACCGCCACGGCGGCCAGGTCACCCATGCCGGCGATGGCGGAAAGGTCGGTCCGGCCGTTCTCCAGGCGCGGAAGTTCAATGAGTTCATAGCCCGTCGGCTGCAGGTAGGTCCGGGCCACGGCACGGTAATGGGGATGGACCAGGCTCGACACGGCGACCCTGTTTTTCCCGGTGACCCGAAGGGCCATGAGGAGGGCCTCGGCCAGGGCGGTGGCCCCGTCATAGTGGGACGCGGTGGCTGCCTCCATGCCCAGGAGCCGCGCCGTCAGGGTCTGAAATTCATAGACGGCCTGAAGGGTCCCCTGGCTCATTTCCGGTTGGTAAGGGGTGTAGGAAGTCACGAACTCGGAACGGCTGAGCAGAGAGGACACGGACTCGGGAATGAAGTGCTCGTAACTGCCTGCGCCCACATAGACCCTGTATTCGGGTGAGGCCGCCGTCGCGTGGGAGAGGCCCAGGAGCCTGTCGTTCAATTCCCATTCGGTCAGCGGTTCCGGGAGATTGAGCCTTTCGTTGTTCAGGCAGTCGGCTGGGATCATTTCAAAGAGGTCATGCAGGCGCTTCTTGCCTGCGACCTCCAGCATGGCCGCGATTTCCTCCGGGGTATGGGGCAGGTATCGCATTTAAGCCGTCCCCTTCAGTTTTTCGAGGTATATGTCCCTGGGCATGAGGTCGTCATATTCCGTCGCATCGGAGGGCCTGATCTCGACCATCCAACCCTTGTGGTAGGGGTCCTGGTTGACCAGCTCAGGAGACTCTTCCAGTGCCCTGTTCACGGCCAGGATTTCCCCGCCTATTGGCATGAACAATTCGGCGACGGCCTTTACCGACTCCACGGTGCCGAACTCGTCGCCCCTTGCAAAGGAATCGCCCACCTGGGGAAGTTCCACGTAAACGATATCCCCGAGCTGGTCCTGGGCGTAATCGTCAATCCCGATCTTCATGTTGTCGCCTTCGGCTCTGGCCCACTCGTGGTCTTCGGCATAACGTACATCTTCAGGCAATTGCAGTTCGCTGATTTCCTTCATTCCGGAACCTCCTGGTCCTGTGAGCGTCGCATGGGTTATGAAACATCAAACTCCAAAATACGTCTGCCCCGGGAACATGCCGGCCCCTTCGCTGCGTGCTGTTTCAGTGGGAACCTCAATGGGGGATGTTCCCTTTATATCAGAGAATATAGGGCACCTTCAAATTGAAACCCTTGCAGACCACAAAGGTTTCAATGGACTGGACGTCCTTGATCCTGGCAACCTCTTCCTTGCAAAACTCCAAAAGGCCGAAATCTTCATTGATGAGGACGGTAAGGAGGAGGTCAAAACGCCCGGTGACAACGGCAACAGAGACGACGCCCCGGAGTCGACTGACCTCCTCGCCCTTCTCCACCAGATCCATGGTGCTCAGCCTGACGCCGACCACGGCCATCCGGTGTCCGGGTATGAATTCGGGATTGACCAGCCCGGCGATATCCAGCAGACCTTCCTCCATGAGCCTGTTGGCCCTGGCCCGTACCGTGTTTTCGGAGATCCCCAGGTCCTTTGATATCTCCTGAAAGGACTTTTTCCCGTCTCTGAGGTGCCTGAGGATTTCGATGTTCGTAGGGTCTGTTTTCATCAAGGATACCGGCCTCCGGGGACAATGGCGGAAAACCCTATCGATCTGTTTAGACAGAATTGATGATTCTGTCAATATTATTCCTCTGATTCTATGATTAGCTCAAAAGACAAGGACTATTATCTTGAAAACAGGCGTTATTAGTGATACGCAGAAAGGGCCCGGCAGGATGGCATCGGCGAAGCAGAAGGGGGGGGCGCATTGTTATGAGAGAGAGGGTGACCATTATCGGGGCGGGACCCGGGGGATACGTGGCGGCCATACGCGCGGCACAGATGGGGGCGGAGGTCACGCTCCTGGAGAAGGAAGGGGTAGGGGGCACCTGTCTCAATTGGGGTTGCATCCCCTCCAAGGTGCTGAAAAACACGGCCGAAATGCTGCATCACTTCGGGCGGGCGGACGAGTTAGGGCTGACGCTGCAAGGGGAGATCTCGCTGGATTATCCCTCCCTGCTGGCCAGAAAGGACAGGATCGTTCAGGATCAGGCCGGGGGTATCCGCGCCATTCTGGAACGCCGAAAGGTTCGCTTTATCGAGGGGACGGCGACCCTGGAGGGAGACCACAGGGTGAGGGTGCGGCGCTCCGGGGGCGGCGATCTGGATGTCTTCTGGGACAAACTGATCCTGGCCGTGGGCTCACGGCCCTTCAGCATCCCGAGCTTTCCCTTTGACGGCCGGAGGGTCCTTTCCAGCGACCATGTCTTCCGGCTCAAACGGGTCCCTGAATCCCTGCTGATCGTGGGAGGCGGCGTGATCGGTTGCGAGTTCGCCATGATTTTTTCCGCCTTCGGGGCAAAGGTCACCCTTGTGGAGGCCCTCTCCCGCCTGCTGCCGCTCCCCTCCGTTGACGAGGCCTGTTCCAAGGTCCTGCAGCGTGAAATGAAAAAACAGAAAATCGAGTGCCTGGTCAACCGGACCGTGGAAAGGATCGAAGAGCGGGCGGGTAAGCGCCGCGTCAGCGTTGTGTCTCCTTCACTCGGGAAGGGTTCGAAGGACGGAGGAGAGGAGGCCCTGATCCGGGACGTGGACAAGGTCCTGGTGTGCGTGGGGCGAAGGCCGAACACCGACGGCATGGGTCTCGAGACCATCGGGGTTGAGACCGACGAGAGGGGCTGGATCCTGTGTAACGAAAGGATGGAGGCCTCCGTGGCCGGTGTCTTTGCAATTGGAGACGTCCTGGGGCCGGCGCGTCCCATGCTGGCCCATGTGGCATCCAGGGAGGGTCTTACGGCTGCGGAAAACGCGCTGGGGGGGGCGAGGACCATGCGATACGATGCCGTGCCCTCAGCCGTCTTTACCATGCCGGAGGTGGCCGACGTGGGGCTCACGGAAAATCAGGCCCGGGAGAGGGGTTATAACCTCCGGACAGACAGCGTGCTCTTCAGGAGCCTGGGCAAGCCGCACGTCATCGGAGAGATCGCGGGCGAGGCAAAGCTCGTATCCGATACCGAAACCGGAAAAATCCTGGGGGTCCACATCATCGGCCCCGGTGCAGGCGATCTCATCGCAGAGGCCACGCTGGCCCTCCGGAAGGGGTGCACGGTCAGGGACCTGGCGGATACCATCCACGCCCATCCGACCCTCCCTGAGATCATGATGGAACTTGCACTGAAGGCCGCGGATCGACCCCTTCACGGGTAGAAAAACGGGCCGGTTCCGCCCCCCCCGGGGGTTCCGGGGGACCCGGAAGGATTGAGGCTTCTCATCCCATTTTCATTTCAAAGAGTCTTTGACTTTTAATTTTGCATCAATGAGTTTTTTGTGGTCCAGGTTGAGCAACTCCGCCATTCTGTGAACGAGATGATCCTCGTGTTTGTCCAGCCGGGTGTCGGTGAATGCAACCTTCCAGACCAGCTCGATCACATGGATCTTTTCCTCGACCGAATAGTTCTCGTTGATGAGATGCGTGAACCGCCACAGGTCAATGCTTCCCTCCAATTCGGCTCCGGCTGTTCGCATGATTTCATCCGCGTCTTCGTCCGTCAGACCGAAGTGACCTTTCAGGATCGAGACGATTTTCTCCCTTTCGTCCTCATCGAATTCCCCGTCCACGTGGGCCATCTCAAGGAGAAGGGCACAGGCGGCGACCCGGACGTCATGTCCCTCCTCCGCCCTCTGATCGGCGGGGGAGGCGGGCCTTGTGAAAAAGGACCTGATGATATCCCTCATGATTCGATGTCCTTTTTGGTGCGGATGTGCTCAGCGGCCATCCGGAGTCGGGAGAGAATCCTCTCTTTGCCCATGACCGTCATGACCTCGAAAAGCCCCGGGCTGGCGGTCCTGCCGGTGAGGGCGACTCGAACAGGCTGGGCCACCTTGGCCAGCTTGATCTGCTTTTCCTCCAGAAAGTCCCTGAACACATCTTCAAGCCCCTTTTGGCTGAAATCGGTTGCCGCTTCAAGACGCCCCGTAATGTCCTCCAGATGCTCAAGGACATTGGGCTTGAGAAACTTTCTGTCCCCCGCTTCCTCGTAGACCACGACCTCCTGGAAATAAAACAGGGCCGCCTCAGCCATCTCCACGAGGGTCCTGGCCCGCATCTTCAGGGTCTCTACGGCCTGGGCCGTGTAACCAGGATCAAGGCCCTGGACGCCGAGGTGCTCTAGAAAGGGGATGACCATTTTTGTGAGATCGCCCGTATCGGTCTCCCGGATATACTGGGCATTGAGATCAAGGAGCTTTTCCGCGTTGAATACCCCGGCGGATTTGCCCACGTTTTCAAGCGAAAATTTCTCGATGAGCTCATTAATGGTAAATTTTTCCTGGTCCCCATGGGACCATCCCAGCCGTACCAGGGCGTTGAGGAGGGCGTGGGGCAGGTAGCCCATGTCCCTGTAAGCCAGCACGGAGGTGGCCCCGTGCCTCTTGCTGAGCCGGGTCCTGTCCGGTCCGAGGATCATCGGTACATGGGCGTACTGGGGCAACGGCTCTCCAAGGGCCTGATAGATCAGTATCTGGCGCGGGGTATTGTTCACATGATCGTCTCCCCGGATGATATGGGTCAGTCCCATGGTGATGTCGTCCACCACCACCGCGAGGTGGTAGGTGGGGCTTCCATCGGAACGCTTCAGGACAAGATCGTCGAGTTCTTCATTGTCAAAGCTCAGGGGCCCCTTGACCAGGTCATGGAAGTGGGTCTTTCCCGTAACAGGGGACTTCAGTCTTACGACGGAGCCGGGCGCAGGTCCAAGCCCCAGCTCACGGCATTGCCCGTCGTATTTGGGCTTCAGCCCCCTGGCCTTTGCGTCTTCCCGTTTCTTTTCCAGTTCTTCGGGTGTGCAGTGGCAATGATAGGCCTTTCCTGAAGCAAGGAGACGTTCGATGTATTGTTCGTATATTTCAGTGCGTTGGGACTGAAAAAAGGGCCCCTCATCCCAGTCCAGTCCGAGCCAGGACATGGAATCCAGGATGGCCTTCGTGGCCTCTTCAGTGGATCTCTCCCTGTCCGTATCCTCAATCCTAAGTATGAATTTTCCACCCTTCTGACGGGCGAAGAGCCAGTTAAAGAGAGCTGTCCTGGCCCCACCTATATGGAGATAGCCCGTGGGACTGGGCGGAAAACGCGTCACAACCTTTTCTGATGTCATGAAGATCTTTGCCTCCGAAAATCTTTCCGTCAACTCCGCTGAACGGCCCAAAAATATCCTGCCGATCCTCTTGACCGGCAGGCATGAGAGCGCCTTTCACCCCTGGCCCTGAGGTCGAGGGGAAAGCGGGCCGCAGCGCTTTCGAGTAGGATGTGAGAGACCTTAGCACAGGGCCAAACCGTAGACAAGTTTGATTTCCCGGCACACCGCCCTGACTCCCCATCACCGCGGAAAAATGCCCTGAAGGTGCGGAAGATCCTGAAGGGATACTACCGTGCCAGAGCGGCGCTCAGTGATATGAAATCATCGATATCCAGGGCCTCCGCTCTCTTTCTGGGATCGATGTTGCAGCGCTCCAAGGCCTCCAGGATCTCGGCCCCGGAACGGGCCTTCATACCGGCCCTGAGGGAATTTGCGAGGGTCTTACGTTTGTGGGCGAAGGCTTCCTTGACCACCCGCCTGAAGTGGGTCTCATCGTCGGCGCGTCTGGGATGAGGGTCTTCAAAGTCGAGTTTCAAGACCATTGAATCGACCTTTGGCCTGGGATAAAAGGCATCCCTGCTCACCCGGAGGACAGGCGACACAGAGGCATAATACCTGAGCGCTACAGTGATGGCGCCGTACTCCCGGTGCCCGGGAAGGGCAAGGAGCCTTTCCGCCAATTCCATTTGAAACATCAGAAGGGCGCGCCCGAAGAGGTTGCGGTGCATGATGAGTCTTTCAATCAAAGGGGAGGATATATTGTAGGGGAGATTCCCGACAACCTGTATCTTCCCTGTAGAAGGTTGTGGCAGATCCCCGAAGTCAAACTTCAGGATATCCTGGTTGATAAGGATGACATTGCTGTCTCCCGCTTTGCTCAGGCCCTTTTGGAGTATTTCAACCAGTTGTGTATCCTTTTCGACGGCAAACATCCTGCCGACCATTCCGGCAAGGGGGAGGGTCAGGGCGCCTCGCCCGGGACCGATTTCAAGGATTTCATCCTTCCTGCCGAACTCTCCCTGGGCGATGATTTCGCGGATCACACCGGGATCGGTGAGGAAATGCTGGCCGAGACGTTTTTTTGGCCGGAAGGCCGTTGTATCAGTCTTTGAATTCATAGTTCGGGCAACTCGCGCAGACGCGCATCAGTGTCGGGCAGAGCGGTTTCGTACCATCTGAAGGCCCAATCGTGGACGGGCGGTCCGGATTGGGTCGTCTGATCAGCCCTTCCTCCTCCTGCGCCAGTTCCGGATACGCTGGAAGATATTCAGAAAGATAAAATAGGAGGGCAAGGCGCATACGATGGCCATCACGAGGCCCCCCACGAAAAAGGAGCCCATGATGGCGCCCCCTGCACCGAAGATCTTGGCGATGATCTCCATGGGCTCTTCACCCTGGCGGATGGACTCCATGACAGACCTGAAAATGACGCTCTTTTCTGAAACCCCGAGAAGATATGCCCCGATCCTGTAACTGTAGGAATAGAGAAAATACCAGTTTGCCGGATTACTGACCCAGGTCCCGAGGGCCGCTGTAATCTTGCTTCCCTTGAAGAGAAGCGCAAGGGCCACGGCCAGGGCCATCTGGAAGGGCACAATGGGCAACATGCCGGAAAATACCCCAAGCGCAATGCCCAGGGCAAGCTCGTGGGGCTCGCCCCGGAGGCGGGTGAATCGGAGGTAGTAATATCTGATCTGCCGGGAATATTTCAAGGGGACGGATTCCTCATGGGTGCGAGGTCGTCAATGGGAAATCGGGATCTTACGTCAATCGAAAGGGGGGCCCTTTCGGCGTTGGTGATACGATGATACCCGGCCGCGGCGATCATGGCACCGTTGTCTGTGCAATAGGCCGGGCGGGGATAATAGAAATCCACCCCGGCATCCGCCGTCTTTTTTTTCATGAGATCCTTCAGTGCCTGGTTGCAGGCCACGCCGCCTGCAACCACCACGGACCCGGCCCCGGTCTGCTCCCTGGCCGCCATGGTCTTATGGACCAGCACATCGATAACGGCCTCCTGAAAAGAGGCCGCGATGTCCGCCATGGCGATCCCGGTCTCTTCTCCACCATCCTGCCGCCATTTTTTCACATAGAGGGAAACGGATGTCTTCAGGCCGCTGAAACTGAAGTCAAGGGAATCGTGGTTCAGGAGTGCCCTCGGGAATATAATGCCGTTCTTTTTTCCGCCTCTGGCCAGCCTTTCGATTGCAACGCCGCCGGGATATCCGAGACCGAGTATCTTGGCCACCTTGTCAAAGGCCTCTCCTGCTGCGTCATCAAGGGTTTGTCCCATAAGCACGTAGTCTCCGTAGCCCCTCACGTGATATAAAGACGTATGACCGCCTGATACGGTCAGGGCCACAAAGGGGAAGGCCGGAATATCCTCTTCAAGAAAGATGGAAAGGATGTGTCCTTCAAGATGATTGACTGCGGCCAGGGGGATCTGATGGGCGTAGGCCATGGCCTTGGCGTGATAAAGCCCCACCAGGAGTGATCCAATGAGCCCCGGCCCAATCGTCACGGCAATGCCGTCCAGGGCTTTCATAGGAACCTGGGCCCTGGAAAGGGCCTCCTGAACCACGGGGACCAGGTTTCTGAGATGTTCCCTCGAGGCCAGTTCCGGAACAACGCCACCGTAGGGATGGTGAAGTTTGACCTGGGAGTTCACTACACAGGAAAGCACCTTGCGACCGTCCACAACCACCGCAGCCGAGGTGTCATCACATGACGTATCAATGCCGAGTATGTTCATTTATCTGTTCAAAGGAAGGAGTGAATACGCTGAATCAAAAGGGAATTTCTGACTGGAGCACGGGCAGGGCAAGGGTTTGGGGCAAGACATGCCGGGTGCCGTCGCTGCAACGCTGGCAGGGCCCCCGTATTTTGAATCATCTGTGCAATGACATGGGTGTCCGGTTAGAATTTTGTGTGCAAAAGTCTAACCGGACACTCATGATTCACCTGAGACCGAATTGAGAAAATCAATCGAGCCTTCCGACACAGCCCTTGACCGGGTGTCATTCCCTGGATTTCTCTCCTTTTCTCCCTCCACAACCTCCATAGTATAATCCGCACACCGCCGAAAACGGGTATTTTCCGCGGTGTGCGGAACGTGTAAGCAAAGACTTTTGAGGATTCATATGTTTCCATCCGGAAACATATGACCTCCGGGCGGATCAATCCGCTGTCGCCATTCAGCGTTCAGCCCCATGCCCTGTCTTCGCGTGGCTTTTGCTGATCGCTGACGCCCGTGAGCGCGAATCCGGGAATACTCATTCCCGGCCTCGCACGGATATGCTGAACAAAATGCCGCCGGCTTTCCGTGCCCGGTCTGCGAGGGACGGAGAACAGGCGGTGCCTTCATCGAAGCACCATAAAAGGCCTGATTTTTTCAAGCAGCCTCTTGTTGATCCCGGCCACATCCTGGAGATCCTCCAGGCTTTGGAAGCCCCCTCTTTTTTCTCTCTCAAGGACAATTGCAGCCGCCAGCGCCGGTCCAATCCCCGGAACGGCCGTCAGCCCTGTTTCGGTTTCACTGTTCAGGCCGATCGGGATGCCCAGCGTCAGCTTCTGAAAGGCTGAGGCGGATTCCGGATCCACGGCCTGACCGTCATCAGGGAGGAGGCAGTCGATCGTCCCCGCCACGTGAGTGTCCTCTCTGCACAAAAGGAGTCTCAGCGTAAACAGCGACAGGACAATCAGGAGCAGGAACAGGGCCCCCCTTGAAGGGTCATATCTCTTCGTTGACATCGTCATCTTCCAGCCCGAAGGCCTCGTGCAGGATCCGTACGGCCAGTTCCGTGTACTTCTCTTCAATGGCACAGGATACCTTGATCTCGGAGGTGCTGATCATCAGGATGTTGATATTTTCGTTCGCCAGGGTCTCGAACATCTTCTGGGCGACACCGGCGTGGTTGCGCATGCCCACACCGATGATGGAGACCTTGGCTATATTCTCGTCCCCCAGCACCTTTTCGGCACCGATCTCGGTGGCGATATCCCTGATCAGCCTTATGGTTTCGGGAAAATCGAGCTTGGGGACCGTGAAGGTCAGGTCCGTCTTATCCTCGATACTCGTGTTCTGAACGATCATGTCTACGACGATGCCCGACTTCAAGATCGGTTCGAAGATCTGGGCCGCGATTCCCGGTCTGTCCGGCACCTTGGTAATGGTGACTCTCGCCTCGTTTTTATTGTAGGCAATTGCAGATACCATGACCTTTTCCATATCTCTGGTCTCAGCGACTACCATAGTTCCCCTCTCTTTTGTAAAAGTTGATCTGACGTGAATGGGCACATTGAATTTCTTGGCGAACTCAACCGCCCTGATCTCCAGCACCTTGGCCCCGAGACTGGCCATTTCAAGCATCTCGTCGTAGGAGATGGTATCCATCTTTTTGGCCCTGGGACAGATATTGGGGTCGGTTGAGTAAACGCCCTCAACGTCCGTAAAGATCTCACACACGTCGGCCCCGAGGGCCGCGGCAATGGCCACGGCCGTTGTATCGGAGCCTCCGCGGCCGAGTGTGGTGATATTATTGTGCTCATCCAGCCCCTGAAACCCGGCTACGGTCACGATTGTGTCTTTTTCGAGTTCCTGCCTGATCCGGCTCGTGTCGATCTCCTGGATCCTGGCCCTTCCGTACAGGTGATCGGTGTGTATCGGCACCTGAAATCCCAGGAGGGACCTGGCCTGAAACCCCATCGATTTTACAGCCATGGCAAAGAGTGCGATACTGACCTGTTCCCCGGTGGACATGATGACATCCAGTTCTCTGGGATCCGGATGATCCGTCATCTCATAGGCAAGTTTGATCAGCCCATCGGTCTGCCCCGCCATGGCCGAGAGGACGACGACCATCTGGTTGCCTTCCTTATGGTAGTCAAGGACCCTCTCAGCCACCTTTTTTATCTTTTCAATGCTCCCGACCGAAGTACCGCCGTACTTCTGAACAATAAGTGCCATAATTATCCTCTATTCATTCCTTCCTCTATTTTGTCAATGATTTCAAAGGCCCTGGCGTGTGTCCCGGACAGGGTGATCTCACGCCGGTGTTCATCAACGAACGCAAATGAGATCGTCAAGGTCCCCTCCGGCAGGATTTCCGGCCAACGATCGGCCCATTCCATGACGGCGACCCCCTTGCTGTACAGGTACTCTTCAAGACCTGCGGAAATGAATTCCGAGATGCTCTGTAATCGGTAGACATCCATGTGATACAATGGAAATCGACCTTCGTATTCATTGATAAGTGCAAAAGTCGGGCTGGGAACGACCATGCGGGGAGATACGCCCAGACCAAGGGCTACTCCCTTGGTAAACCAGGTCTTCCCGCTTCCCAGTTCGCCTACCAGGGCCAGGACGTCTCCTGCCATGAGGTGGGAGGCAACGCGCCTTCCGAATTCAACTGTTTCTACATCGGAAGTCGATAAATATAGAAGATGTTTTTTTTCAGCCATCATTTTTTTCCAGGACGACCATGGCAACGCCATAGTCCCCGTCGTCCGACAGGCTGACGTGAAGGCGGCGGATATGATTTTCACGGCAGATATCACGGGAGCGGCCATGAAGTCTCAATCCGGGCCTGCCGCCGGGGGAATGAAAGACCTCAATGTCCCGCCAGCGGATGCCCTTTTTCATGCCGAGGCCGAGGGCCTTTGAGAAGGCCTCCTTGGCGGCGAAACGAAGTGCAAAGGCGGAAGGAGGGAAGACTTTCCGGAGGCAGAGGGCCGCCTCATCTTGGGTGAAGATTCTGACAATAAATCGTTCACCCCACCGTTTCAGGACCTCTTCCAGCCTGCTGACCCTTACAATATCCACACCTATTCCGTAAACCATGTTCAGAAATCTTTCACAAGGGCGATCATGTCCCTCACGGCCCTTTCCATCCCGACGATTACGGCCCGGCCCACGATGCTGTGGCCGATGCTGTATTCCTCGATCTGGGGCAGGGCCCGGAACCTCTTGATGTTTGCGTAATTGAGACCGTGTCCGGCGCTGATTTTCAATTTGAGCCTGGCGGCACTTTTTACGGCCCTGGCAATCCGCTCGAATTGATCCTCGACCTCGGATTCGGCGGAGGCGTCGGCATAATGGCCGGTGTGAATCTCCACCACATCCGCTCCGGCTTCATGGGCCGCATCGATCTGCCCGAACTCGGGATCCACAAACAGACTCACCCGGATGCCTGCGCTCCTCAGCCGTTCAACGATCTCCCTGTAATGCTCAGGCCTGGCCTGGACATCGAGTCCCCCCTCCGTGGTGACCTCCTCCCGTTTCTCCGGAACCAGGGTGACCAACTCAGGGCCGACGCGGCAGGCAATGTTGACCATCTCTTCCACCGCGGCCATTTCCATATTGAGCCGGGTCTTTACGGTCTTGCGAAGAATCTCCAGGTCCCTGTCGTTGATGTGTCGTCTGTCTTCTCTCAGGTGACAGATGATGCCGTCCGCCCCGGCAAGCTCCGCGATGCCTGCCGCCAGGATAGGGTCGGGTTCGTCGATCCCCCTTGCCTGGCGGACCGTTGCAACATGATCGATATTGACAGCCAATCGTGCCATGGATTCAATCCTCCTTGATCAAATGCAGGAGCCTGGTCTGCTCCCTCTCCATTCGGAGTGATTCCTCCGGTGATCTCTCGTGATCATACCCCAGGAGGTGCAGGATACCGTGGATCAGGAGACGATGAACCGTTTCTTCGAGGGGTTCATCCAGGAGGGCCGACTCGGCCGCTGCGGTATCCACGGAGATGACCACATCTCCCAGCATCGCAGATTCTACATCAGGTTCAGGACCGCCCGACATGGGGAAGGCTATCACGTTGGTCGGGCCCTTGCGCCGGAGATACTGTTCATTGAGTTCCGCAATAAAGGGGTCATCGGTGAAGAGGATACTTATTTCCTTATCATGACAACCCAAGTCGTTTAAGACTTTCTTCAAGCTCCGCCTTATCTTCTGGCTTTTTAGCCCCGGAATCCTCTTTTGCGATGTAATCTGAATTTCCATTCTTTCCCTTTTTGGCCGTCTTGGACGCCGCCTCGGGATATTCAACGCGATGGTGAAAAATACCGCTCAAGGTCTTATTGAAACTCTTTGCAATTTCGTTGAGGTCCTTGAGGGTCAGTTCGCACTCATTCAGTTGCCCGTCTGAAAAAACGTTGTTTATGATCTTCTGCACCATGCCCTGGATCCGGGCCGGTGTGGGATCAACGAGGGTCCTGGAGGCCGCCTCCACCATGTCGGCCAGCATGACCAGCCCCGCCTCCTTGGTCTGAGGTTTGGGCCCGGGATAACGGAAGTCTTCTTCCTTGATCTCACTGGATTTACTCCCCTTGGCAAGCATGCGCTCCTTTGCCTTGTGGAAAAAGAAAGAGATGAGACTTGTCCCGTGGTGCTGCTGGATGATATCGATGATTTCACGGCCCAACTTGTTTTCCTTGGCCAGTTCCACCCCGTCTTTGACGTGGGCGATGAGTATCAGGCTGCTCATGGAAGGCGCCAGCTTCTCGTGTCTATTCTCCCCTCCGAGCTGGTTTTCAATAAAATAGAGGGGCTTGGTCATCTTGCCGATGTCGTGGTAATAGGCGCTCACTTTGGCAAGGAGGGGATTGGCATGGACGGCCTTGGCCGTGGCCTCCACCATGTTGCTGGTGATGACGCTGTGGTGGTAGGTCCCGGGGGCCCTGACCATGAGCTCCCGCAAAAGGGGCTGATCGAGATTGGCCAGTTCCAGAAGTTTGATGTCCGTTGTGAAACCGAAGGACATCTCGATAAGAGGGATGATGCCCGTTGCGATGACACCGGCGAGGATCCCTCCGGTGAATCCGGAAGCGGCGGCGATCAATGACTCAACCGAATAGAGGGACCCGTAGATCATCTCTATGGCGAGGCTCAGGACCGTATTGACGAGTCCCACCATAAACCCGGTTTTGATCAGGATGCCCCGTTCCGTGCAGTTCCTCACTCCGAATGCCGCAAGGAGGCTGCTGATGAAAAAGTAGGTAAAGAATTCCACCCTTCCCCCGGTGACGAGGGCGGCCAGGACCGACATGATCACAGAGAAGGCCGCGGCAATGCCAATGCCCTGAAAGACGCAGATGAGCATGGCCCCGAAGGCCACGGGCATGGCGAAGAGGAGGGCCGTGGAAGTGAAGGACGGGAACCCCCTCGCCGTCTCTTCTGCTATAAAGGTGTAGGCCCAGGTGAAGATGAACAGTCCCAGGAGCATGAGGGCATTGAAAATGAGGTCCCTCTGGCTGGCCCTGAAAGTGGCGATTTCCCTCGATGCCATGAGATAGATCACGATAATGAGTGTGCCAATCAGAATGGCCATGGCAGGCACCCGACCGACCATGTCGATCCTTTTCACCGAATCGGTTTGACCCGAAAGCTTGAGAAGGTGTTCCGGCCCGATCCTCTCTCCCTCTCGAACAAGCATCTCTCCCTTCTTGATCTTGAAGTAAATGGGGTTGATGGCCTTACGGGCGAGATCCTTTCTCAGTTCCGTTTCCCTCTGATTAAAGGTGAGGTTCGGTCTGATGAGCAAGTGGGTCAATTTGACGGTCAAGGCAGCCAGTTCGCGTGATTGGAGGGCTTGCCTCAATGCATTGCCCTGTTGGGCAACGAAGTGTCTGGCGCTTTCGAGGTCATAGAAGCGGTCAAAATCTACGCTCCGCGTCTCCCTTTTGGATGCAATTTCATGGAGTGTGACGCCCCCCTTTTCAATATGTTCCTTCAGCATTCGTCTGTTGCCCACGACACCCTTTTCAGAAACATCGGTGCTCAAACGTATGACGGCCTCCTCCACCTGGGAGGGAAATCCGGCTTTCAATAGGGACTCAAAGAGCTCCGTATCGCTCTGGATTCCCAGGCTCCTGAAAAAACGGCCCGAGACGTCCTCCTGATCCTCGGAGGTATCAGGCGGCAAGGCGGCGGTCTGTGGAAGGGCGGCTTCGTCCTGTTCCTTACTTTCAGCAAGGGCCTTGAGGTATGCCCTCCCTATTTCGAAGGCCTCCTTGATACCGGGAACGATATTCGACGGGATCCTGTCAAAGTCATAGACAGCCAGGACCTCCTTGACGGCCTTTTCCCGGTCTTTCTCCGTGAGTTCGGTGTTTTCAATGAGAAAATCGTGGGAGGCCTTGATGTCTCTCTCGGCCACATCCCCAAGTCTGTACATGTGGGGTCTGCTCAATATGGCCGGAAACAGAGCGATAGAAACAATCAGGCTCAAGACCGGCAGGATGAACCACCGGAGACGCTCCGGACGTGAAAGACGGAGAAACGCCTCCGACATCCTCTGCCTGAATGCAGGTTCCTTGTCCGCCCTCTTCAAAGGCTTGCTCCTCACGGAGGTATTCGGGTTTGTCTTATCGGGCATAATTGAAATACGAGAGGTTGGTCAGCTCTTTGTATTCTTGGTCGCTTCCCTTCTTTCATAGGCATCGATGATTTCCTGTACCAAGGGATGCCTGACAACGTCATCGCGGGAGAAGTACACAAACCTTATGCCTTCTATCCCTTCCAGGATGTGCCCCGCCTCAATGAGACCGGAAGGCTTTCCCTCAGGCAGGTCTGTCTGCGTTACATCACCTGTAATAACGGCCTTTGAACTGAAGCCCAGTCTGGTCAGAAACATCTTCATTTGATCGCTGGTGGCGTTTTGTGCCTCGTCCAGGATGACGAAGGAATCATTCAGGGTCCTTCCGCGCATGAATGCCAAGGGGGCGACCTCAATAACACCCTTCTGGATGAGGCGGGAGGCGTCCTCAAATTCCATCATGTCGTGAAGAGCATCGTAGAGGGGTCTGAGATAGGGATTGACTTTTTCATAGAGGTCCCCAGGCAGAAAACCCAGATGTTCCCCGGCTTCAACCGCCGGCCTGGCCAGGACAACGCGTTTGACCTCCTTCTTGGTGAGGGAGGCAACGGCCATGGCCATGGCAAGATAGGTCTTCCCCGTCCCGGCCGGGCCGATGCCGAATACGATATCAAAGCGTCTTATGCTGTCCACGTAGGTCTTCTGGTTTATGCTCTTGGGATTGATTACATTCTTTCCGGAGGATATGTAGACCTTGTCCAGGAAGATCTGACGGAGATCGGCGGACTGATTACCGCTCAGGATGCGGATGGCATAACGAACGTCACTGAGGTAGACAGGACGGTTTTCTTTCAAAAGGCCGTAAATTTGGGTCAAAACGTTCTCAGCCAGTTCGATCTCCCAGTATCCTCCACTGAGCAGGAGGCTGTTTCCCCGGGCGTTGACAGTCAGGCCGATCTTTTTCTCCAGCAGTTGGAGGTGGGCATTGCGTTCCCCGCACAGCAAGGCAAACAACTGCGGGTCTGGATAGGTCAACTTCTTCTTGGTATCCGGAGATGATTTGGGGGCGGGGTGGTCGACCACTCACTTGACTCCTGTCGTCTGCATAATGACATGACGTTGCCTGGGCCTGTTATCGAAGTCCAGGAGTACGATTTGCTGCCAGGTCCCGAGGGTGGGACTTCCCTGAACGATGGGGATGTGAAGGGAGGGGCCGATCAGTGCGGCACGCACATGGGAATAGCCGTTGCCGTCTCCCCATCTTTCATTATGCTCGTAGTAGAGATCTCTGGGTGCCATACGCTCTATCGCCTTTTTCAGATCATTAATGACGCCGCTTTCATATTCAATCGTTGTAAGGGCCGCAGTGGAACCCGGGACAAAGAGCGTCATAGATCCGGAACTGACACCGGCCAGTCCAAGGCCTTCTTTTACCTGGTCCGTCAAGTCGATGATGTCTGTCTGTTCGGTGGTCCGGACATAGATATGATGCGTTTCAGAGACCATCGATTCCTTCCATTTCATAGGGTCTTCAGGGCGGTGCCTGGATGTAGAAATTAACTATCACAGGGCCGATTTTCATGCAACAAAAAGAGTGCCCACAGGATTCGAGGCTCATCCGCCGCCTTTATGCCGGATATGGCCTTTCTCCCAGACCGTCATCTTAAAAAGAAAGTATGAGTTTGGCCTTTTGAAAGAGCCCTCCAATTTGGTCCCTCCGTAATAGGGTAATTTTCGAAAGCCTGAAGTGTTACAAAAAAATCAGTAAGATAAAGATCTCTCTTCCAGGACGGGGATTCGATTTTCAGCACAAATGCCCCGGGGATTGCCGGCCGTCAAATGTGAGGCGCGATGCGGCCCTCTATCTCTCCCCGGGGAAGAGCGCCCACCAGTCTGTCGATCAATTTCCCCTGCTTGAAAAGGAGCATCGTCGGAATGCTCTGGACGGCATACCGGGAGGCCGTGGCGTGGTTTTCGTCCACGTTCAATTTGGCAATCTTCAGACGCCCTGCATATCGGGAGGCCAACTGGTCCATGACCGGAGCCACCATGCGGCAGGGGCCGCACCAGGGCGCCCAGCAGTCCACCAGGACAGGGCCGGCGAAGGCGAGTACCTCACTCCCGAAAGATGCATCGGTCACATCCACGGGACGATCAAGGGCACGGCCCACCGGGAGGGCCGCCTTGCACCGCCCGCAAACAGGCCTGTCCCGGAGTCTTTGCCCTGGTATCCTGTTCCGGGTTCCGCAATTGGGACATCTGATAATCAGGTTGTCATGATCCATTGAACCACTCCTTCTCATTTGACAAAAAAATAAGTCCTGTTCTTTTTATGACAAGGGGTTGGGGTTGAGATGGCGCGGCCGGGAGCCCCCGGAGGGACTCCCCATTTTAATTCAGAATTTTACCTCTGGTGAGCGATGCAAAGATGCCTCCAAAACAGAGAAGGGTAAAGATCCCAAAGGCATCTCTCATACTTTTTAGGAAGAGGGGATGCTGCTCCGGCGTGAACTGGACGCGCCCAAGGAAGAGGGTGAACAAAAGGGTCACGATGCCCATGCTCACCATCATGCCAAGGAGCCGCATGGTCCCGACTGACCCCGAGGCAATACCGTAGAACTTCTTGTCGACGGATCCCATAATGGCGTTGGTATTCGGGGACGAAAAGAATGCGGTCCCCAAACCGATAATAGATAATCCGGCGACGACGGTCGTCTGGGTCGTGTCTGCGCCTGTAAAAGAAAGGACAAAAAGCCCCGATGTCGTGATCGCCATACCGATTGAGGCCACGACGCGGGGTTCGATGCGATCGGAGAGTCTCCCTGCCATGGGGGAGAAAAGCGCCATCATAACGGGCTGGACCATGAGGATCAGCCCTGCTCCCTGGGGATCGAGTGCCTTGATATTCTGCAGAAAGAGACTCAATAGAAAGGTCACGGCAAAGGTGGCACTGTAATGGATGAGGGCCGCCAGACTGGAAAAGGCGAAGACCCTGTTGGTACTAAAGAGACTCATATCAAAGACCGGGCTTCCAGTCCTTGATTCCCACAGGACGAATCCGAACAACCCGGCGACCCCGAGTAAAACGACCCAGATGGCCCTGAGGGCGGGAAGGAGAGAGATCCCATACATGATGGCCACGATCCCCAGACCGTATACCAGGGAGCCGGTCAAATCGAACTTTTCCCCTTTGGCCTCGGCCCATTCCCCGGGCAATCTCTTCAAGATGAGATAAATGACGATCAGTCCAAGAGGAAGGTTGGCAAGGAAGATGCTGCGCCATGTGAAATGTTGTGTGAGGAATCCCCCGAGGGAGGGCCCGAGGGAAAGCCCGATGTAGACGGCGGCGACGTTGATTCCGAGCACTCTGCCCCTCTCTCGGGGCGGAAATACGGAGGTGAGGATGGCCATGCCTGTTGCGAAGATCATGGCGCTTCCGATGCCCTGAAAAATGCGGTGGAAGATCAGCGCCGGGGCGGAGTTGGACAGGGCACAGAGCAGGGAAGAGAGCGTGAAGACCGCGATACCCCAGATGAAGACCTTTTTTCGTCCATAGATGTCCGCAAGTCTGCCAAAGGGCACGAGGCAGACGGCCGAGGCGAGGAGGTATGATGTGGAAATCCAGCTCAGGATGACGGCGTCGATTTCATATTGCACCCCTATGGAAGGAAGGGCCAGGTTGATGGCCGATCCCATAAAGGGGGTCATAAAGGAGCTCAGGGCGGCGATGACAAGGGCGGATTTTCGAGTGACATTCTGATTCATCGGGGTATTCGTTTCCGTAGCGTGAATGCAAAAAAGAGGCGCCGGATGCCGGGGTTTTGGGGTGTCAGCCCTTTTTCCCCTGCATATTGGCCTTGACGCTCTGCAGGGGACTTTGGTAGAAGACCCACATGAATGTGCTTGATATCATTATCGCCTGTATCCTGGTCTTCTTTGTCGTGAGAGGACTCATAAGAGGCTTTATAAAGGAAACGGCCTCACTTGTCGGCGTCGTCCTGGGCCTGCTGCTCGCCATCCGTTTTCAGCCCCTGGTTACGGCGATGTTCAAGACCTCCTTCCCCTCCATGCCCTTGGTCGAACTGGTCGGCTTCGGGGCGATCTTCTTTGGCGTTCTGGTCTTGTGCAATCTGCTTGGGTGGGGAATAAAGTTCCTGTTCAAAAAGGCCTTGCTGGGATGGGTGGATAGAACGCTCGGCCTCGGCCTGGCGGTCATCAAGGGGGTGATCATCACCTACATCGGGATTGTCCTGCTTACCTTTTCCCCTCTTGCCGGCACCCCTCTTGTTGCAAACTCCAAGCTGGCCCCCATGATCATTACATCCTACCAATCCATGGTCAACCTTATTTCTCCGGAATGTTACAATAAATTGAAAAAAAGATTCACTGAGAAAAAGAGAAAACTCGGTGAGATCGTAACAGAAAGTGCCAAGGATACTGCGGAAAAACAATGAACAAGGACGCCTTGTCAAATGCCATCAATGCCCTGGCGGATCTTATAACGACGTTGCGTGGACCCGAGGGGTGTCCATGGGACGCAGAGCAGACAGAGGACACCGTCAGGATGTATCTCCTCGAGGAGGCCTACGAGGCCCTTGAGGCCGTCGAAAGAGGGATTCCCGAAGCGGTTTGCGGTGAACTTGGGGATCTTCTGTTTCAGATCATCTTCCTGGCCCGGCTCGCCGAGGAGAAGGGAGCGTTCGATCTGGTGAAGGTCATTTGTGACATCACTGAAAAAATGATCCGCAGGCATCCTCACGTGTTCGGCCGGGTGACGGTCAACAGCGCCGAAGAGGTGGCGGAAAACTGGGCCAAGATCAAGAAGGTGGAAAAAGGGGCGTCCAGTGGGATTTCGTCCCAACTCCGGGACGTACCCACGGGCCTGCCGGCACTCCTACAGGCACATCGTCTGAGCGAGCGGGCCTCAAAGGCCGGGTGGCAGGAACCAAAAGGCCGGGTATTGTGGGAAATGTTGAAACTGGGTCTGGAGGATTTGGAGCAGGCGGTGACAGAGGGAAGGCAGGATCATGCGGCCGAGGAGATGGGCCGCCTTCTTTTCCATCTTGTCAACATGGCCAGACAACAGGGACAAAACGCGGAAGACCTTTTGCGCAAGATAAACCTGAAATTTCTCAATGAGTTCTTAGAAAAGGACGCGTGCACGCGGCCTTGATTCAAGGGCTCCGTATTATGGAACGGGCCCACTGCCCGGGCAGGCCTGTTTTCCCCCGGGTTGCATGGGTGGGGAGACGGTTCCGGCCGTGGTTCGGTCCCAGTGCGAGGTGAAGACGATTGGCCCCCCCGAAAAAAAAGAGACGCAACAAGGGACGCCTCAAGAAGGTCTTGATGCCCGCCCTTACAGTGGTCATTGCCTTTTGGCTCTTTACCTCTCTTCAGGTCTTGACTCTTCGATTTCTGAACCCCCCCGCCACCGTGTCCATGGCATGGAATTGGGTGAAGGGGCGATTTGGATCAAAACCCTATACATGGCCCAAATACCAGTGGCGGAGTCTCGAAGATATTTCTCCTCATCTGATCAAGGCGGTGCTTGCAGGAGAAGACCAGAGGTTCTTTTCACACCACGGTTTTGATCTCATCGAAATGGACCGGGCGCTTCGGGATGCCCTCACATCGGGGAAGACGCGGGGTGCGAGCACATTGACCATGCAGACGGCCAGGTCCGTTTTCCTCTGGCCGGAACGCAGTTTTATTCGAAAGTCAATGGAGGCCTACTATACCATTCTCATCGAGTTGCTCTGGAACAAGAAAAGAATTGTTGAAGTCTACCTCAATGCCGTTGACTGGGGCAAAGGAGTGGTGGGTGCGGAGGCCGCGGCAAGGCGGTATTTCCGCAAGAGGGCGAATCAGTTGAGGCCGTCGGAAGCTGCGGCCCTGGCGGCCATTCTGCCTAGCCCCCATCGATGGTCTCCCACAAATCCGGACTCTGTGGTTCGCGGGAGAGTAGAGAGAATACTGAAGGATATGGAGCATATCTCCTTGGGATTTGAAATAGAGTGAGACTGCAGACAAGAAGACATGGAGGGATATCCGTGATCCCCACCTTTCGCGAAACCCTCATCCCCCGTCGCGGCATGAACTGCAACGCCTTGGACAGGCGGGAAAATCATCCGAAGAGGTCCAAAGGTCCTATGCCGCCCTCAGGGTTGCGGACTGTGATTCCGCCGGGGGAGAGACAGACCCTTCCTGCTCCACGATCTTGTGATGGGCCATGTATTCTCGACACGCATCCTTATGGGGGCATTTCTTTTCACAGATACGGATGTCCATCCGTGGGTTGTTCTTTTTTCTCTGGCATACGATATAATGAGCCATGTATAGACTCCAGATGATTGATAACTTCAGGTGCTTATTGTATTTAAATTAAATGATATTATAATTTAATGATATGAATATGTCAATAAGTATAATTCAAAATTTTCCAAAACGATTTATTATAATATGAAACAGTGTCTCGCGTATCAAAAAAAAGAGACCTCCTTTCGGATGAATTTGAGTGGTCGGAGGGGCCGCAACAGGGGATCGATGTAAGGGACTGGGGCTGTTTATGATCCGTGTTTTTTATCTCAATGTATTCATAGGCCTGTATACCATCATCATGTGTGTGTGGGCGCTCATTGTCGGTCTGTTCGACAAAGGCGACGGGAAACTTGTGCACTTCAAGGTTGCCGTCCCCTGGGCAAGGGGTATCCTCCGGGTATGTGGTGTCAAGCTCGATGTCAGCGGACTGGCCGGCGTGGACGCCGGACTTCCGCGCATATATATGGCTAACCATCAGAGCGCGTTTGATATTTTCGCCCTCCTGGCCTGCCTGCCGGTGGATTTCAAGTTTATTCTCAAGAAGGAGTTGATGAAGATCCCCCTCTTTGGGCCGGCCATGAAAAGGGCGGGGTACATTGCCATTGATCGGGGAGACCCGAGAAAGGCCGTGGCCAGTATCAACAGCGCCGCCGAAAGAATCCAGGCGGGTGCATCGGTACTCATTTTTCCGGAAGGGACCAGGAGTGCAGACGGTCGCATACAGGCGTTCAAGAAGGGGGGGTTCCATTTGGCCGTCAAGTCCCGGTGCGATATCGTGCCGATCGCCATCATCAACAGCCGAAACATCGTGAAAAAGGGGAGCATGAAAATCAACTCGGGCAGGATCACCATGTCTATCGGCAAGCCCCTTGGGGTCAGGGATTATGGCAAGAGAAATCTGGAACAACTGATGGCCCGGGTTCGGAGCAGCATGATCAGCGAGATGCCGGGGAGCGAATCAAAAGAACCGGTCCCTGTCCCTCGGAATCCTCAGTCCGAATCATTCCTGTCGGATTAGGATTTTCCCTTGCTTTGCGGGGCGGAGTATAGGGTGATGCCAAAGGCCCATGTATAAGAAATTTTATAAATTGAGGAAAGATCCCTTTGCCCTGGGGGCTACGGTGCACTATCTCTATCTGAGCAAGCCCCACAAAGAGGCGCTTCGTTTTCTGACCTCCTGCGTGTCCGGAACAAAGGGCCATATCCTGCTCCTGGGCGATGCCGGGAGCGGAAAAACGAGCGTCTTACAGGCCTTTCTCACCAATCTCGACAAGCGACTGCATTTTGCCCACCTTCGGCATCCCAACCTGTCGGAGACGGAACTGCTGAGTCAACTCATCCATGCGGCCTTTGAAAAGACCGTGGATTTTCATGTGGAAGTGGAGCCCTGGCAGGCCTTTAAGAAATTATTGCGGCTCACGCTTGAACCGGAAAAATTTTACATCTTTGTCATCGATGAGGCCCAGTCCCTGTCGGTCGAGACACTGAACAGGCTGTCGAATCTGACAGACCTGGACATGGGATTCCCCGGTCAGGTGAAACTCCTGCTGGTGGGGCGGCCTGAACTGGATGCGAAACTCAAGTCCGAAGGCTGTGAAGGACTCCAATCGCGCATAGGTTACCGCCATGTCATTCCCGCCCTCGATCTGGAGGATAGCCTGGGCTATATCCATACACGCCTGGAAAAGGCCGGCGGAACAAGCGCGATATTTTCCGCAGGGGCCGTCGGCGCTGTTTACGGATTTTCCAACGGGGTTCCGAGGGACATCAATAAGCTTGCAGGGAATTCCCTGCTGGCCGGCGCTGTGAAGGGGGAGAAGACGATCAGCGCCGAAACGGTCTCAAAGTGCTATGAAGATTTCCGATTGGGCAAGCCCTTTATCGAATTTAAACCTGAGGGCCATGTCGCGAAGGAGGGCGCGAAGGCGGAGAGGGACTTTCGTGGGATCTTCAGAAAGGCGCTCTGGGCGGTTGTCCTCACAGTGGTCGTGCTCCTGGCGCTGGCTTTCGGCGTGCGTCTCCTGCACCGGCCCTGACACGAGCGGGTCTTCCTGATCAAACCCGCGCCACCCCGGCAACCACCGGGGCCGGCCGACGCGGGCCGGGTGATGGAAGGGGCAGGGGCTCTGAGACCCGCGGCGATCACTGAAAAGAGAAAAAAGGAAGAGGATCCCCCTGCGCGGATTACCGGAGGGGGGAATACTTCCGGATATAATCGGAAACCCGCAATTTTCTGGCCGTATTCTCGGAACTCATGTAACGAACCTTGCCGAAGAAAGGGCGTTCGGGCCCCCAGGCCCTGTCATAACGGCCTAGAATCCAGAAGATGCCGCTGTAGGAGTTGGGGTCCCGCCCGTCCAGGGCGTACTTGTTGTTGAGTTCAATGAGCACATCCAGTGCGGCCCGGGGGGTGGGGGTCCACTCGAGAATCTTCTTGCCCCAGAGCATGCGCAGATAGTTGTGGATCCGCCCTTCCCGCAGGAGCTGGGTCTGGGCGGCGTTCCACAGGGGATCATGGGTCCGGGCCCGCTCCAGCTCCACCAGGGAGTAAAGATAACGACGACGGTCCTTTTCGTGCCTTTTCAGGGTGGTCAGGGCCCAGTCCGGCAGGGACTCAAAACGGTCATAGTCCTCACTGAGACGGCACATGTTAAACCCGATCTCTCTCCAGGTCACGAGCTGATCCAAAAAGGCCTCCGCCGCCACGCCCATCCCCCACCAACCGCTCCTACCTCCCGTAGCCTTTGAGGAGACCCGGTCAGGGGTCCACTGCGCTGTCTTTGCGATGCGATCCAAGACCAGATGGGCGCCCACGTGCCCGAAATGAAGATAGGGAGAGAGCCCGCTGGGCCCTTCAAGGTCCGGGTGGTTGCGGTTTTCCGGGTAGTCGTCGAGGCGCTCCCGCAAAAAGCGATCGAGTAACTTTTGGGCCTGTGCACTCCCTCCGTGAATGGGTGCGGGGGCAACAGTGTGATCGATGGGAAAGGCGGAAAGGACCTCGGACCTTGCCGCGGTCATCCGGTCAGATGCCATGGGCCACTGCCCTGTGATGTTGGAGGGAAGGGCCTTTAATACCTTGAGTTTTGCGCCCCTCAGGGGGTCGGGTCGGGGCGTCTCCTGGAGATGGCGGGGGAGTTCTTTTTGCAGAAAACGTCTGAAGATATAAGCCGTTGGGAAGATGCGGTTCGTGGCGGCCATGGGAAGCAGACCGTTCGAATCGATCGTTTCCAAAGCTACGCCGATCTTCAGGGCCGCCGAGGCCACCATCCGGGGGAGGAAAAAGGCGGGGAAATCGTCCGTTACGACGATGCAGGCCTTCCGGGAAAGTGCCTGAAGCAGTCCCCTGCCTTCATTCGGAGAGGGTTCCAGGTAGGGATAGTAGAGGACGGGATATTTTTCAGCCCGGGCCTTGTTGCAGGCCATGCCCTCCATGATGAAGCGGTGGAACCGGTCGCTTGCCCAGGGATAGCCGACGCGAAGGGCCTCGAGAATGACCAGGGGCCTGTCAAAGGTGACGGCCCAATCGACCGCCCTTTCCAGGCTGTAATTCCAGGTCAGTCTCCTGTTCGCAATCATCCAGTAAACGACGTAATCTCCCTGGGGATCAGGAGGGATTTCGTTGGCCTTGTGGATTCGAATTTCGGGTACGGTCTTCATGGAAGGTGCTATATTTTTTCAAAATGGGCATCGGTGATTCCGTCCAGGAGCAGAAACGAAGCGATCCTGATGCGGATGATCTCCGCCTCGGGGTGATCCATGAAATCCCGGAGATGGGGGTGCCTTTCAAGAACGCTTTTGAATGCAAATTCCCCTTGATCCGCATCCTCTATCCTTTCGTGTTTTCCGTCGACGGTCACGGCCTTTACCTCAGGCCTTTTCCCTCCGGAATGTTCTTCCCGCGTGTCGATGAGGAGACTGACGCAGGGATTCCTGGTCAGGTTCCTGTACTTGATTGTGTCTCTGTGTGTCACCATGTAGATTTCCCGGCAATCGTCATCGGTCGCGTAGGCCATCAGCGAACAATGGGGCGTTTCCCCTGATACCGTTGCCAGGACGCACAGGTTGTTTTGCCTTACAAGGGCCTTCATTTTTTCCAGCATATCTTCCTCCCCCATTTCTGCCGTGCGGTGGGTTGTGCAGTGCTTCCCGTCTGATCAAAATAAAATGACCGTTTGGAGTACGGGTCCAATGAATCCATAGGATAAATGTATCATATCAGCCTGGTTTTGTCGAAGGTGTCGTGGGCACGGGATTCAGACCCCCCCGGCTTGACCACGAAGATGACCTGCGGCGGAATAAATTTGCAGCCGGACGAGGGCCCTGGTATATTTTACTGAACAAGCGAAGAGTGGATTCAGGAAGGAGGGCGTATGACTGACAGAATCAAAATCGGCATCAGTTCCTGCCTGCTGGGGGAACCGGTCCGTTATGACGGAGGGCACAAGCACGACCGATTTCTCACGGATACCCTTGGGCGGTATGTCGCCTATGTGCCCGTATGTCCCGAGGTCGAGCTCGGCCTCGGCATCCCCAGAGAATCCATGCGCCTGGTGGGGGATCCTGATGCCCCCAGGTTGGTGACGTACCGGACCCGGCGGGACCTGACAGAGGAGATGACCAAATGGGCACAGAAGCGGGTCAGCGTCCTCGCGGGGGAAAATCTCTGTGGCTTTATCTTCAAGAGTGATTCCCCAAGCAGTGGCATGGAGCGGGTCAGGGTCTACAACGAAAAGGGGATGCCTTTCAAAAAGGGTGTCGGGATTTTCGCGAGGAACTTTATGGATCATTTCCCCCTGGTTCCCGTGGAAGAGGAAGGCCGTCTCCACGACCCGGTATTGAGGGAGAATTTCATAGAGAGGATCTTCACCCTCAAACGCTGGCGGGAGGCCTTGGAGGGGCCGGGCGATTTGGGGACGCTGGTCGATTTCCACACCCGAAACAAACTCTTGATCTTCTCTCACAGTGAAAAGCACTGCAGGGAGATGGGAAGACTGGTGGCGACGGCCAAAGGGGTGACTCGCGGGGATCTCTTCATGAAATATGAAACCCTCCTCATGCAGGCACTCCGACTCAAGACCACCCCGAAAAAGCATGCCAACGTCCTCATGCACATGATGGGGTATTTTAAGAAGATGCTCTCCGGGGACGAGAAACAGGAACTTCTGGAGACCATTGACCAATACAGGAGGGGCTATCTCCCCCTGATCGTCCCCGTCACCCTCCTGAACCACTACGTGCGTAAATACCGGGAGGCCTATCTGGGCGATCAGACCTACCTTCAGCCCCATCCCATGGAACTCCAGCTCCGAAACCATGTGTGAGGGACCCGTTAGAGGCACTTCTCTTCCTCAACGATACTTTCCCTGAGCGCCTTGGGAGTGGGAACCGGAACCGGCAGGCAGATGTCCTTTTCCGGATGGTACATGAGCCTGTAGGAGCCCGCATTTCCCTGTGAGGCCAGGAATTCCCAACCGCGCACGTAATAGGGGCAGGCATCATTGAAGCAGATGTACATAAACTCATTGTCCCAGGTGCAGGCGAAAGGATTTTCCGGAACAGCCCATTTGAGCATCTTCTCGCCACAATGGGGGCAGCGCAGTGTAGATTTGATCCTCTTCTTCCTTTTCGCCAACTCGACCGGGTCCGCGCACGCCGCGGAGACCGTGTGTACGGCAGGCCTTTTCCGCCTTGACGGATACCCTCCTGCCTTTTCCGCGTAAAGGGCATAGACGGGATCGCTCGGGAGGTTCATGGAGGCGTACTTGTCATCCTCGGGTCGGGGCCTGCCCCTGGATACAAAATGTGAGGGATGTTCGAAACAGGCCGCCAGGCTGAAAAATTCTTCCACCAGGAGCACCCGCTCCTCTTCGCTGGACTCGCGCCAGACCTTAACGGCCTTCTCGGGGAACATACGGTTTGAGAAGATCACCAGGAAGAGCCCACCGGGCTTGAGAATGCGGCCGACATCCCGAAAGACCTGGATCGGTTTTGTCATGTAGTCCACGGAAACGGTGTTGATGACGATATCAAAGATGCCGTCCGTAAAGGGAAGAAGGGGCTCCTTGTTGATGTCGTGAAGGACATATTCCGTGAGGGCCTTGTTCGCCTTGAGCTCGTTTTCGTTCAATCCCAGTCCAACCGTCCTGGAGGGATGAAGAACTGTGGGGATGTGGGAGTCCCATCCGGCCATGAGATCCAGTATGACCGGATCCTCCTCTATGACAAGGGTTCCGATGATCTTTTCAACCGTGGACGAGGCCAGTCGGTCGAGGTGGCTCACAAAACGGTCACGGGTGTAGAAGGCACCGTCGTCCGACGCATCGAGGCGCGAAAAGGCATCCTCGTTGAATATCGGGCTAAGCCGGGATATGAGGTTTCCAGGGGCAGGGGTTTTTTCCATTGTAAAGATCTCCATAAAAAAAAGCCGGGCAAGTGCTGAACTTAACCCGGCTCGTGTCCCCAATATCTGGGCAGGTCATTTCTAAGAAATATGTTATGCATGGAATCGTGCTTGTCAACCCGGAGGCGATCAGGGTCATGAAGAAAACCCCTGTTGCGAAGATGATCTCCCGGCGAGGACGAAAAAAACAGTCCTCAAAAATGATCCCGTCTTGCCTCATTTTGATCTAAAATGGCTGTAAGGTGCCCAAGGCAATTTCAGAACGAAACCGGAAATCTTTGAATAAAAAAATCTGGCATGAATTTAGCCCTTTCCAATAACTGTGTGGAAATCATGATTTCCTTTCGAATTTTTCAAAGGGCTAAAGTGTTACAAAATCTGAAAGGCCCTGACTGCGCGGTTTACGCGATGAGGGCAGAGGGAATCAGGAGGTGAATGATGGACTTGAAGGCATATTTTGAAAACACCAGGGGAAGGGGTGTCCTGGCCACGGCTGACGCTCAAGGGGTTGTGGATATGGCGGTTTACGGGAGACCCCATGTCATGGATGAAAAGACCGTTGCCTTTATCATGGGGGATCGTTTGTCCCACAAGAATCTGCAGTCCAACGGGCACGCGGCCTATCTCTTTTTTGAGGATGGGCCGGGGTACAGGGGGAGCCGTCTGTTTCTGACCAAATTGCGGGAAGAACAGGACAGTGAGCTCCTGTACGCCCTGCGCAGCAGGAAGTCTCCCTCAGAGAAAAGGGAGGGTAAAATCCGTTTTCTGGTATTTTTTCAGGTGGATAAGGTCTTGCCTCTCATCGGCGCCGGAGAAGAGCCTCAGGAGTAAGGGTGAGATGTCGGATCGTTTTCCCCTCACCCGCTCCGCCGGGGGACGCGGGGATAGGAAGGCGTTATATTGAAACGTCCTCAAAAAATCGTTTTTTGACTTCCTGGGCGACCTTCAGCCCTGGGCCTTGGACAACTGGAGCGCCGTCTTCCGGCTGCGGGTCCGGAGCCTGGGATTGGGTTGGATCTTGAACTTTTCCCGGATCTTTTCGATGGACACGAGCCGGCCGCTTCTGAGGGACGGCGTAAGAAAGGATTTTAGTTTGACTTCAAGATGCCTCGGATTCAGTTCGCTTTCAATGGCGATAATCCCTTCCATGATGATCTTTTGTAAAAGCAGTTCGTGATCCGTCCTCTCCCTGATGTTGGCTGCAAAGGGAAGAAGAAAGAAGTTTGCGAAGATGACTCCATAAAGGGTTGATGTCAGAGCGATTGGAATGGTGGCGAGAATGACCGATGTGTCTCCAATTCCCGTGAGCATGCCGATGAGACCGACCACGCTGCCTACGAGGCCGAAGGCAGGGCAGATCTCGGCCATGGTTCGCAACACCCTCTCGGATTCCTCCCGTCTTGTCTTGAAAAAATACATCTCGGTCTTCAGGATATCCCTGATCTGTTGAGGCGGATAACCGTCTACGATAAAACCAAGGGCTCTTCTCAAAAAAAGTATGGATGTCTCTCCCTCATCCTCCTGGAGGGAGAGAAGACCTTTTAATCTGCTCTTGACCGAGAGGTCTATGAGGATCTCCACGATTTCATCCGGTTCTTTGATCCTTGTCCTGGAGGATGTCTTGAGCACCTGCCACAGGATCGCCAACCGTTTGGTTCTGAAGCTCATGAGCGTGGCGCCCAGGGTGCCCCCCACCACGATACACAAGGCCGCCAGATTGAAATACAGGCCGATATTGCCGCTGAAAGCGAATCCCATAGCAATGAGAAGCACACAGGAGAACAATCCGATGATTTTTTTTCGTTCCATGTATCCTTTACCTCAGGTCTTCAAAGTGGATGTGTTCGTGACCGGAGCGTGGCCGGTCATTCAAGTTGGCGGCCGGTGAAGCATTGAACGTGCCGTAGGGTCTTTCTTTCGTCATAATGATTTCCACCCGCCGATTGGCGGCGCGGCTTTCCGGGTCTATATCGTCTCGAACCGGTTGATACTCCGCGTGGCCTGTCACATAGACGTGGTCCGGAGGAATGGCCGCCTCATCCATGAGGAACCTCGCCGTCACACAGGCGCGCATTGTCGACAACTCCCAATTCGACGGGAACTCCTCCGTGCTGATGGGGACATCGTCGGTGTGTCCCACTACATTGACCGCGAAGGAGGTTTCCCGCAGGATCCCTGCAATCTTTCTGAGGGATTCGACGGCCTCGGGTTTTAACGCGGCCTTACCCGAATCAAAAAGCACGTCACCGGTCAGGATGATCCTTACGGCCTTGTCTTTGACAAGATCCACGGAAGCGATATCCTTCAGGTCTTCAGACACCAACACCTGTCTGCTGCGTTGATAGAGCATGGACATATC
>JBMNCO010000144.1:0-19858 GCA_049366815.1 Desulfatiglandales bacterium
CATTATGATATAGTTAGCCGCCATATCAGTTATTTTATTAATGAGTGGCTCCTAACTGTTCAAGAAGAGCCAAGGTCTCTCCGCTACGCAAACCCCTCACCCGGGAAGGATGTCTCAAAACCTCTTCAGTTCGCCCTTGATCTAGATGGGTGACTGGTGCGGTGAAGTTTAGCCGACACTTCAATATAAAGAAACTCCGGAAGCAGTATCGGGCAAAGAACCTGTTAGTCGGTAAAGAAACGGTCAGACTCTGCCAGAAAAGTCATTTTTTCTGGTAAAGGGCGAGGTCTTTTCCTTGACAGAGGGCCTTTTAATGGGTGACCCCTTTATTTCACTTCATTCAGAAATTACCTTATAGGGTGCTAGACGCTTTTTTATATGTGGAAGAATTTTAGCATATGCTTCTAAGGCTTCCTTACGCATTGGAGTTCTCTTATGCTCGTCTGGCGCACCCAGCTTCAACCAAATTAGCAGAGTCAGTGCAAATGAAGGAACGATTTTGATTGAGTCGGAATCGCGACCGGAAAGCGATCCAGTCTCAGCAAATCGCACTAAAGCCGATAGAGCGCACCAAATTACACCACCCTCAGCCGAGGGATCAAGCGTCTCCGTCACGCTTGATACAGAGATACCCGTGTATGTAAATTGGACAAAACCACTGGCAGTCTCTTCACCCACAACAACCAAGCATTTGTCCAGATTGGAGACTTTAATACCCGTTTCTTCCTTAATCTCCCGGATGGCAGCCTGTCGGAGAGGCGATTCGAAGTCTGAATCATCGTAGCGCTCAGTCCCGACACTCGGCTCGTAGTTTCCACCTATAAAATGTAGAGCATTCGCATAAGTAGCAACGGTTGCCGCGCGCAAATGTACCAGCACGCGCCTAGTCATCGGACAAAATATAATCGCATTGGCCGAAATTATTGGGGGTTTGATACCAGCGCTTCTTGCCGATAGAACCATTCTAAAATCGCTTCTCACAAAGCGTACGGACGTATCACCTGGCTGCCTAAAGTCTTGCCCGACGGCAAAACCGTGGGATTTGTTGATGGTGGGGTATACTTCGCGACTTTTTTGGAGGAGATCAGGCCTTTTCATCCAGGGAAGCTCTTCCGGAAGGAGATCACTGACCTCATTCCGTTCAAGGCGGGGCATTCCAGAAGTACGTATTGAATACAGTTTTGCATCAGCAATTTCCAGAGCCTCCAGTTCCCTGAGGCCGGCCCTCCATACGGTTTCAAATACCTCGGCCCGATGCTTGACTCCGGTGACTTTGGCTAGCCCACTCGAAAAAAATTTGTACCTTTTCTGCATGAAGACAACCAGAGAAATCAACCCCCCCCATCCGACTAATTGCCACCAATTTGCAAGGATTTCAACCGTTCCGTGAATATCCATTTGTCACCTCGAATTCCTTGAGTGCCTCCGCGTGATCATTCTCCCCGCCTCCTACCTTTACGTAGTCAGGAGGGTGTATGGGACGTCCATAAAAAACTGAGCATATACATAATTGTTAGATTTATTTAGATATTTATGGACGTCCCCTTGTCTTTAGTTCTATCCACAATTCAAGGGGATCATTTTCTCCTCAATCCTTCAATAATCCCTTGCCGCAAGCCGGGCATTTCTTGCCTTTGTAGCCGTGGCTGCTGCACCACCATCTGCCGCAATGGCTGCACTGGAAAAACATCTTGCCGCTCCTGTCCGTGTTGGGGCATCCGGATGCTTCGCATTTGATTGTCGTCATACAGATCCTCCCTTCAAAATAATGAACGCCTAAAACTTGAGGGGCAGAACGCCTTGTGCCTCCTACCTGTTTGGATTCCGGCACTCCAGGATTTGAATCTCCATTTCCAGCTCGTAAACTTTTTTGCACTTCTCAATGATATCCGGGCGCGTGAAAAATGCCCGCGCCTTGTCCGTCATGAACGGGAGTCTCTCGCCTTCGCCCACCATCATGACGCGGTCTTTGAACATCCTGCGGTCCACGTGCCGCGCGAAATCACCGATGGCCCGGGAGGCCTCGTCCTCGCCGCCGTCCTGCGGCATGTCTTTGATCACTTCTTCTTTCACGGCCTTCGCCAGATCGGAGCCGCCGTATTCTGCATAGAGTTTGTCGATCATTTCCCTCCGTTCATTTTTCAGCCAAACGATTTTCTTGGCCTGCGACTTGGCATCGTCGCAGCCCGCGAAAAGCAACGGCGCGACGAAAACAAGCAACATCATCAGGATTAAAAGACAGGCTCCAAGCCCCGCAAAACGGAAATTGTAAAGGCGATCAGATCCGTCAGCCGTTTCCTTGTTCATGATTCGCATGCAAAAAACCTCCGTTGATGTCTGCTGATCAATGCAGGCCATCCAGATGATGCAGGTAATAGTCCCTCCGCGGACATTTCAGCAACAATCCTCACCGATCTTGACATGGGCAGGTTGTTGAGGCCTTCTTCGATGTAGCGCTCAATAAGCAAAGGGTTACTGGGATGATTGGTGAGATGCCCGTACGCGCGCCGGGGAGAGGCGCGCATGAATTTCTCGGGCTTCCAAAGCACATCTTGCACCATTGGATGATGCGAAAGAGCCATGAAACAGACATGGAGGGCCTCTCCGCTGTAATCTGGGCCATCAACTCTTGATGTCTCCGCTTTGAATCCACGGAGGCCAGGCGGTCTTTTTTGGCTTTTTTGCTGTTCTTCTTCGCCTCGGCCAGGTTCCTTTTTGCTTTCTCTATTTCCGTCCAAACCGAATCGAGCTCCCTTGCTTCCGGCTTTTGGGTTTCAATGGCATGGGGGGGAGGCGGGGCGGCGCTCCACCAGACACAGGAGGATCAAGCTGAGAAACGGCGTCGTGAGGATGGGTAAATTGGCCCATTTCACCCATGAACGCCCCCGCTCTCTCACGAGGAGGGCCGTATGTCCAGCCTTCCTTCAGGCGCAGTAACGCCCAGTTTTCGTGCGTGTTTCGGGCAAGAAGCTCCGTCAGTTCGGATATATCCTTGGGAAGCGTGATGTTCGATGTATCGATTGGTTTGGGTGTGTATGTCATGGGATCAACCTGTTCATTATGAAGCATCTCTACAAAACTGACCGCTGCTGCCTCTTATTGATGAGACGACAATTCAGAAAAAATATTACACGGCCGTAAGCTCGTAAGATGCATGCTACGCACCCAGAAGGGGGCCCTCAAAAAAACTGTTCGATACGGCCTCTTCTTTGGATGTCGCCGAAACGACGACGGCGGGGCTGTTTTGACCTATTATACAAGCTTGTCTTTTGGGGGAGCTTGTAAATATTTTCAAGAGATACCTGCAGTTCACTGAGGTTCATATAAAATTATCTTTAAAAATTAATGGGCGTTAGACGTGGCATGCTATCCATGGGAAATGTTCATGTCAAGCAAATTGACCACCCTGTATTTTTTCATTGAGGCCGTGTAATCAAATCAACAAAACCGCGTCTTACTGTCATAGTCAGATCCACTTTCCGGCAATTAATATTAAAACCTGAACAATCTAAGGAGGCCTTTATGAAAAAGAGTGCTTTAACGGTTACGGTGGGTGTCCTGCTTATCCTTTACGGATTGGTGAACTTCGGGGCAGGAATGGGGCAATTCAGCAAGGCAAAGATGGTAAGCGGCACTTCAAGTATGGCTGCAAACTTAGGGGAAAAAGCGGGTGATAGTGCCGGTGCGGCCAAAGTGCGCCATGAAGGCGCCTCCGCCAGTTCAGTGTTATATCTAATAGCTCTGTTCATCCTGGTAACGGCCGTTTTAGACATCGTGGCCAGTATCGGGTTGTTCAGTGGGAACAGATGGGTTTTTGGAATGCTCATCCTTGCAGCCATATGCGGCATTATCGTAGAGATCCAGGATACCGCAGAGGACGGCTTTGGGGTCGGGAAGTTCATTTTCTTCGCCATAAATCTCCTCGCGCTCATCACCGCGTTCGCGGCTCGAGATGAAAGAATCGAGGCTCCAAATTGACAGATTCGGCAACATTTTGAGTTGAAGGCTACATGTGCGGCGGCGGCAATGCCCGATGGTGACCTTCGCCGCCTTGTGTTCACCAACATTTGTGTTATTTTTAAAGGTCGATCAGGATTTTTGATTTGAAATCCCGGCCAGCATTTGTTAATGGTTTATTGGAATGTCTCTCGATTCAACTGAGGAATGTGAAGGGGATCTTTTCCATATTTCTATCCATCCTAAGACAGTTATAAGACGGTCCATATTCGTCTATAGACAGTGTGTTTGCAAGTTACATTGTTCTCAGGTGCGGCTTTTGTTCTCAGAAAAATGAAAAGCGAGCCCATAGGGCACTCGACATCGTTTCCATTTCGTCTTTTCCGTTTTCAGCCCATTTGAGCTGGCATCAGAGGTTCGACTAGAATTTTTCCCCCGGCGGTGCTTTCTCCTGGGTGATTACACCTTTCTGACTGAGGATGTGCCTTTGATTCGATTGACTCTCGCCCTTTTATCAAAGAAGTTGGGGAAAGGCCCTTCCAGGTGTCTCGCCGCCTCGATGATATTCTTCCTTACCGCCCTCCTGCTGGATTACGGAAACGCTGCGGAAGCCCGGGTAGTGGGCCTTGTAGTGGATGATTCAGGCAGCATGGCGAACCGCTTCGAGACCCCCCTCTACGCAACCCAAATTATTATTTCCATACTCAACACCCAAGACAGATGCTTTGTTACGAGGCTTTCGGCCAAAGGTGACATTCAGGAAGTCGATCTCGCTCACCGCAACGAACATATGAAATCCATGCGGAACCACTGGTACGCGAGACAAAATGTCAGGACCCCCTACTCCCCTCTGGACCGCATGCTCGAGCGCCTTGTGGAAGTGACGGAGAAGGGGGAATCTGCAAGCCTTCTTGTGGTGACCGACGGGCATTTCACCGATGAAGTCCCCTCCGCTGCAACTCTCTTCAGGAGATATGAAGACCTCCGAAAAAAATTCAGGGGCGAGAGCCTTCAGGCCTTTTTTGTCGCCTTTGCCCCCCGGGGTTCCGACGGCGACGGGGTCCTTGCAGAAATCCGGGAACAGAAGGTGAGCGAAAACCTGCTCAAGGTTTTTAACGGAAGGGAGGATGTCGGCAGTGTCACCGTACGAGAAGGGCGGGAATTATACAGGGCACTGATGGATATCATCGCACAAATGGTTGGAGTGGACCCAAGAAAATCCGAGGATTTCATCAGTCACCAGGATAACGTGCTCAAACTTCATACCCCTTTTACTGTTTCCCGCCTGGTCATCATTTCAACGGGTTCAGGCGCCTCCAAGGCGGCTTCGGTAGCCGGTGAGAGCATCCGGACGCGCGAAAGGGATGTCTATCATGCCTCTATGCGGAAAACAGATCATTTGACGAGAAGCGTGCTAGGAGCGGGGATTTACCACCTGATCCCCTGGCCACCTCTGTCCTCCGGCAAGGAAGAGGTCATCACGTTTGACCGATCCCTTGGTTCCGGAGATGTGCGTGTAATCTTTGAAACGGCCGTCAGGGTCCTGTGGGAGATACACGACCGCGACGGAAGGACGCTGCCGGTTGATGCGAATGGGACCATCGAGATCCCACAGGGGCAAAAGTTTTTTATCAAGGCTTTTCTAACTGAGCCCAAAAACGGGAAAGAGGAACGTATCGATTTTTCAAGCCTCCCCCAGAAATTCGAATTCAGCCTTCACTATGAGGGGCAGAACAAGACGGCGGACACCTCTAAAATGGACATCGATATGTCCACGAGCACTGCAACGGGTGCAGTGAAGTTCGACCGACCGGGTCGATATACGGTTGCCGTAACGGCCAGGTATCCTGGCTTTATAAACAAAAGGGCCCGGGACCTCAGCGTTGTAATCAAGGAAGAAATGCCTGTCCATATCAAACTGGATGCACAGGGCACAGGGGTGTGTCCAGGGTGTTCGGCGGAGCGGGTAGAACTCACCTATACAGTCAAGGAACCCTACCAGGACGTACTCGCGGTGGATGTCCGATCCAGCGCCCCTGCTGTGAGTGAATATGACGTTGAACTCAGGGGTACCCTGCCCGAGGGAGTCAGGATCAAACTCCCGGACGGTGACACCTTTCGCGGAGGGACATTCGGGAAGGCGTCGTTGTCTTGCGGGGGGACGAAATCAGCGCGGCTCCTCCTGCAATACAACCGTGACTATGACGAAACTGCAGAGAGGGATGTCTCCCTTACCGCAAGGGCACGCGCGCCTCAGAAAGGGGAGGCAACGCTGCGAATTCACCTGGTGCCTGTGACGGCCGGGTTGACTATCGAGCCTGCCGGTTCGACCCTGGACCCTTCAGGCAAGGACCCCTTCAGGCTTAGAGTCACATCCCTGGACCAGGGTCATGGGATCTACGTAAAGGCCAACGGGCTTCAGGCACCGCTGCACCCTGATCATATTCGCGTCGAGGGGGAAAATATTCCATTTGTTTCGGAGATTCAGGAAGGGACAAATCTCATCCTCTTGATTCCTCAAAAAAAATGGTGGTGTGACTGTCTGACGCCCTCCGGCACACAAGATGTAACCCTTACTTACCGCCACCCAAAGACCAGGCAGCAGGCCAGTTATACCGGTGCAGTGGAGTTGGTCCCTGTAGGTCTGTGGGAACGGTGCTGGCGCGAGATCCTCGGCTTTCTTGTTTTTCTGTTTCTGATATTGAAGATGTGGTGTCTGGCCCTGACCTACCGATTCCCTCGCCGTTCCTGCCTTTGCGTGGAAAGACAGGACGCGCCCTATAACAAGCAGGAATTGAGATTACATCGATGGAGGGACTATGCATGGCCGCCGTGTGGCAGTGCCGCAAGAAAGATACTGGGATTCAATATCCAGGCAGGGCCGAATGGCGTTTTACTCAGGCATGAGAAATGGTACACGGACTCTCTTGTCGGTGGTATGGGGACCCTGCCCTCCCAGTTCGAGGAAAATGGATTTAAGCCCATGACCATCGGCTGGGGGGAAGTGATCATGGATAACACGGATACAATGAATCAGATTACCTATCGATTTGTGAGAGACAACAGCCGATCAGGGGATGATGACGGGCTCCTCTGAGCATTTTTTTTGATTTGCACCATTTCGTTTTTATTAACAGCCGGATGAAACATGGAGGGAAGGATATGGCACAATTTCGGCCTACTTTGCTTGTTGGTATAGGCGGCGTCGGCTGCCAGATCGCGTCAAATGTCCTTGATATGGCCAAGAAAAGCGGCATGCTCGAACGCTGTGGGGTAGCTGTTCTTGGTTTCGATACCGATCAAAACGATATCGATACAATGGTCGACAAAAAAATGATGGACGAACGAAACCTGATCTGCACGAGTCCCAATCGGAATGTGTGGGAAGTGCTCATGTCCTATTCTCACAATATAGAGAAGTGGTTTGTGCCTTTAGATGAGTTAGCTGTCGAGATCCGACAGATGTCTCTTCACAACGGGGCAGGACAGATTCGGATGCTCTCCAGACTTGCCTTCTATTCTTCCTTGAAAGACACCGCCCTCGAAAGCCGGCTGAAACAGACCGTTGAAGATCTCACTAAAATGAGGGGATCGGCAGGTCAACCTGTATTTAAGGGCCCCATGAACGTCATGTTCGTAGGGACACTGGCAGGCGGGACCGGATCCGGCATGTTCCTTCAGGCTGCGCTGTACCTCAAAAAGCTCTTGGAAGACCAGGGATGCCAGCCGGACATGCGTGGCCTATTCCTACTCCCCGACATAATGGTTCATGCAGCCAACCTGCCCTCCAACCAGATCGAACCTGTCCGGGCCAACGCCTATGCAGCCCTTAGGGAACTGCACGGTATCCTGCTTCAGACGGCCGGTCGCGTTCCCATTCAAGTGCAATTCGAATACGCCCCGAACTATAATTTAGTGAAACATTCCCTCCCTTTTAAAAACATCACCCTGATTGATTTTGAAAATCAGAATGGCGGGAATCTGGACGGCGGCCTAAGCACCTATATCAGCCTTGCCTCTCGCGGGGCATATGAACTGCTTCTTACCCCGATCGGAGGAAGAGCGGACAGTATCGGTGTGAACGACGTCCGCAGCAAACTGGATGCCGCGGGACCCGCGAAACAAGGCGATGTAAACTATTACTCCGCTCTTGGTGTCGCCGCCGCGGTTTATCCCACTGAAGAAATTCTGGATTATCTTTCGCTCCAATATGCCCGCAGAATACTCGGTGAAGAATGGCTGTTGTTGGACAAGAGATTCAACGAGGAAATACGGCGTTACAATGAAAGGAGGGCGGCCCGTGTAACCAGTGAACGACCACCATCGCGATCCACCTCCTATGTACGTGACCTGGACCAAGCGGCTTCAGAGGGGAAACCGTTTTTTGCAGATATCCGTTCAGCAGTGCACTCTGTGACACAGGATCGTCATGGAAATGATATCCGGGAGCACCGACATGAGACCTATCTCAACGCCATTGAAGCGGAGGTGGTACGGGCTTTTTGGTCAAGTGGAAAAGAATTAGAAAAATTGAAAAACAGCCCTGATATGCAAAATAAAAAGAGCGGCGGCGTTGAGGCGCTTCGAAGAACGGTCAACGAAGGCGAAATGTTGCTAAGAAATTGGAAATCTGCGATCCAGGAGGCCTTAAGAAGCAGGCCGGTGGAGATTATGAGAAATATCTTTGCTTTCAGCGAGACCGCCAATCCCTCGGAAATGAGACCGTATCACCTCCAGGCCTATATCCAGCACAGCAAAGTTCACCCTGTAGAGGTTCGATATTTTCTCTATTCCCTCCTGGGCCTCATTGAAGAACGACGCGTGGTGTTAAGCCATGAGAGAATAAAGACTGAATACACATTGAAAGCACTGAGTAAGAAGGATTTCGACGAAAGTACTGAAAATTCAATAGAAACCGCAGTGGAAGGTGTTGCGGCCCTGATGCAAAAACCCAGCTGGAAAAGATGGATTCATCGTGAGGTGCAACGCTTCGGGAGTGACTATTGCCGATACTTTAATCAAACGATGAAAACACTCCGCGCTTTTGCTGAACAGACGCTCACGGAATCCATTTATCATCTTTTTGAAGATCAGTTGGCAGGAGAACGGGGCCTTTTGCCGGTCTATGAAAAGTTTTTTGATGCCCTCAAGGATTTGGCTGACAGGCTGGAGGATGAGGCCAGTGAAAACCTTGTTCGGCACGGTACGCGTTCTGGCCCTTCGGGAGGCAATGTGTATGTCTATGCAGATGCCACGGCAAAGAAGGAAATGGAGCAAAGACTTGCCGGTGCATTCGGATCATCTCTCAAGGCGGGAGGGGTCAATCTTGCGCTGGTGAATGCCCTTTACGGGCGTTATAAGATGGAGCGGGATAGAAATGGGTGGGATTTCATCCCGGCTTTCGATGCTGAAACCCTGTTTCGCAATGAGGTGATTGAGGGCTATTGCCTTCAAGAGTTGGAGAAAAGTCACAGCACACTTTATCGACTCTCCGCCACAGAGGCCATCCGCCGGGAGGCCAATTTGAAGGGGCAGGATGGTCGTAAATACCTGGAGTCTGTTCTGGACACGGTAAGCGCCCAGTCAAAAATATTGCTCAGGCTCAAGGATCCAAACGCCGGGGATCAGGTGATTTTCTGGGGATTGTCACCGGAAAACGCACAACGTCTGGGTGACATTGACAAATTATTGGGTCAGACGGGAACTTCCACCCTCGTTGAACAGGACTTCCCGGACGATGAGCTCCTCTGTTTTTCAACAAGAGTGAATCTTACCCCAAGTGACATCTTGAAACTGAACTCCGGAGGTGAAGAACGTTTCAGTGTTGGAGGAATCTATTATGCATCTTACCACAGGATGGTGGATGCCATTCTTAAATTCGAACGTCTCCATACCAGAGGAGTAAGCGGGTTGTTTACACCCCATCTTGACAAGGGATGGCATGTACCCGGATCATTTCCAGAACTGTCGCCCCCTGACACAGATAGAGTGCAGTGGCATCTGGTAGATGCCTTTGCGCTGGCATTAGCAACGGGGCGCTTCGAGCGAACCACTCTCCGACGAAAGCCGGTCACCTATTACCTGGATTGGACGCGTCGCGGCCAGTCTGATGAGCGGAGATTGCTCGTTAAATCCTGCGATAATCTCCAAATCCTTGGGTCGTTTTTCAACGACTACCCGGCAGTGAGTGCCACTGTTGACTGCGCAAACGATTGGCGCGAGAGGCTCGTATCTGCCACGGATCCGACCAGTTCCGCTCCATCGCCTGAGGAGTCCGCCTTTTTTAGGGGGCTCACATCGGCGGAGACCCTTTTTACCGCTGCAGGTCTCTGTGCATACCAGGAAAATCCGTCAGCAAAAGATTACGCTTCCAAGGCTGTGAAACGGCTCTATGAAAACCTGAAGGGTTTTCTGAGGGCGACCGAACCGACATTGCCGCAAGGGGACCTTATTGATAAGGTGGTAAAAATCATCAAAAATCAAATTGAAGAAGTCCAAAATATGGAAGAATTCAAGAGGGCACCAGAAGAAGTGAGGAGACAAATAAAAGATGTAATCAATGGGACTTTGGATCAGCTCAAAAAAGGTTGGGACGACGAACTGTTCGAGTCCGTGTCCTGAGACTGCTATCAATGCCGGAGACCCTGATATGTAATCTTGACCCCGCCTGGGGATTCGCGCACCTGTGCCAGTGTCATGGTCTGGACCTTTACATGGACAATGATCCGGCGGTCTGGGACGCGGGTGCCATGGATGCTGACGCCGGGGGACCTCTAAATTGGCCGCGCCCTCTCCGCATTGAGGAGATGCATCGATCCATTGAGGACCTTGTCCATGTCCCTGGTGAATGCCCGAAACAAGTCATTCTTATCGGCGGATTTCAATCCGTATCCGATTGGAACAGGATCTCACCGGCTGTCAACTTACTTCCCACAGAGGTGAAACGTTTTCTCATCTGTTCCAAAGAGAGAGGGCCAGAGGTTGAACTGCCAATTGACTGCACCTTTATGACCTCAGAGACGGATCCCCATGCCCGGTTTCTTATTTTCCGGATCATTCAGGAAATACTGCAAAAGGATCCTGAACTTCTCCTTGGCCGCGCCCCTTATCCCTCTCCTCATTGCCTGGAGGTAAATTTCTCACGTTCGCGAACTAGGATGAGTGATAGGGTAGCCCTCGATTGGCCCCCTGTAGCTTCCTGGTTGGAAGATAAATGTATATCCTTTCTGTCTTCCCGAAATATGCATTTTGAACGGGAGGCCTTCGATGATCAGACAGAGGGATATCTTGCCAAGACAACGGCTCTTCTCAATGAAGAATACTTTGCGAAAACACCGCCAGAGTTCCGTGATACCGTCCCGCCTGAAGACGGAGAAGATCTCGAATCAGGATTCCCGGTGAGAACGCCCGCCGAGGCAGCCAAGGCGTCGTTGCCGAAGCCCCCCCTCTTTTATAAAAAGGAAATTTCCGCCGTTATCGATGGAAAATGTGAAAAATTTTATGACGATCTAACAAAATACCTGCGGCCGTTATACCGGAGATGCACCGAGGAACGCGACAGATGGCGGAAAGAACTCAGAACATCGGGTGAGGCTGTCTATCGGGATCTTGAAGAAAGGGTCACTACTGCCGGCCTGGGCTACGGCCAGAGCAGCGTTCATTGGCTCAAACAGGTCATACATCGCGTTGACATGGATTTGATTCCGGATGTTGAGACAAAGCTCAACGAATGCATGGAAGAGATGGGGGACAAAGATTCAGCAAGGGGAAATAAACACCCAGATGGAGTGGACGGGACCAAAACCCATTTCAAGCTGATGCATTTTGTGGAAGACGATGCACTCGATGAGGCAAAAAAAAGTGCATCCGCGTGTGCCGAATCGCTTGGCGGCATCAGGTTTTTCTGGATAGCCACCCTTTTAGCGCTGTGTCTGGCCAGCCTCCCAGGTCTGGCACGTTGGAAGGGAGGAGGCGCCCCTCTCTTTTCAGAGATTTTTGACGTCCCCTGGGTTTCCCTCTTTGGCGCTGTCCTCGTCATATGCATGTTGGCCGTCTGCCTTTATCGCCAGAAAAGGCTGCGCAGGAGCCTGGATGCATTAAAAACAGCGCTGACTGAGGTCAACAATCGTCATGTGAGGGCTTATTGTGCGATTTTCGAATATCTTTCCGCGCGGGAGGCCATGGAACGACTCCAGCAGCTTGCCGGATATTGCCGTAACCAACTCGATGAGATCGAACAGGGGGTAGCTGCTGCGCGAAACCTCAAAGCGTTTCTCGCGCAGCAGCTCGAATACTACCGTAAAACGGGTTTTTTCTCCAGCCCTTCGGACCCCGCAATAACCGATCGAAATTTCGGTCTGTCACCACAATCCTGGTTAAAGGACGCCCTGAGGCCACTCCATGAAAAATGGGCGCGCGGGGAGGGAACAGAAATCGAAATCCAGGGTCTACCAACGAGCGGCCCCAGGGTCTCTTTTAAAAGCTCCTATTTCAAAACGGCCCCTCTCCTTATTGTCCACAGCACAGACAGGGCATCATGATGGCTGTTTACGGTTACATTATAGCCTTTTTGCTGGCATCCATCCTGATCACCTTTCGCCCTCTGCCCAAGGGAAGGGGCCTGTTATTCACCCTGCTCCGATTGATCCTCCCGCTCGCGTTGGTGCTTGGTGCCGGCTTTTTTGTGGGGATCATTTTACTGAAACTGGACGTCTCCGCGTACGCCGCGCAATTCGGATCAACCCTGAGAAGCTGGCAGGGACAGATGCCTGCTTTTCTTGCTTTCCTTCTCACCCTTCCCATCTCCTGGCTGGATATCCTCGCCGGACAGTCCGGTTTGTGGGCAACCCTCGCATTCATTCTTCTCTTCATGTGGATCTACGTCTTTGTCCGCCTGGGATTTTTCGGCCTATTTGGAATCCTTATCCTTGTGAGCCTGGCCATATACCTTGTCAAATGGTTGTACTGTCTTCTTTTATCCAGACCGAGACCCAGGAGACTGAAGTCTTATCCTGTTGTACTCCCTGAGTCGGCCGGTTTTCTCATTCCTTCGGTCAATCTTGCCACCCTGCTTCTGGCCGTCTTTCTGGCCGCCTTGCCATACGCCTCGAAACGACCGGAAATCGAGACGTTTCTAGCCGTTCTTTTCTGGGGCGGCGTGTGGATCGCCATACTGGAAATCCGGTCCTGGCTCTGGGGTAGCCATGATAAGGGTTCGAGAAGGGTCAGCGGAGAGGATGTCTCAGCCCTCGAAATCGAAAGACTGGAGGAACTCTACTACGAATACCAACGCCGACACCCCGACCAGATCCTCCTTGCATGGGATGAGCCACCCAGGGAAGCCGCTTCAAGGGAATCACCCTTTAAAGAAAGCACTGATCCTTCAGATGAGGCCGCTGAGGCGTACTTCAGATCCACATGCTCATCTGGTGGGCAGGTGGATCGTTTGATGGCTTCACTCCGCCATTTTATAAAGGGCGGCGACCTCCTTTTCACAGACACATTGAGCGGTCTTCACTACCTTTTGATCTCCTATTTCATTCGGATGACCGTGGAACGGGGAGGATCGGCCTTCATCCTGTGTCCCACAGGGACCGATGAGGAAGTAATTGCCGCCCTCCAATCCAGGTTGCCGACCGCCTTTTTCCGGTATGCACTTCGGGTTGCCGTATTCGGAAAGGACCAGGTGGGTGCCGACTTCCAGCCCGATGTCCTGATCTGCCCGGAAAATCGTTTTGACGGGCTGATGGAGGGGCCTCTCTTTGAGAACATCCTCGGGAGCTGTAGCCTGTTCATCGCACTGGGGGTGGAGAAGATGAGCCTATCCTCTCTGCGATACCGGTTGATCCGATTTCGCCTCCCCTTTCCCAAATCACAGATACAGTTTCTTTTTCAGAGTGAGGTCCCCGGTGATGCGGAGTCATCGGTCAGGGAGCTTATTCCCGCCAGGAACATCCTGGAAGACAGGCTAAATCCGGGGGGCACCGTAAGGCGTCTCTTACTCCTGTGGAGGAGCCGGGGAAAGAGTGAAGCGGAATTCAAGCAATACTACCTGAAGGGTTATGGAGCATCTGTAGACCTGCCTCTGCTGCTGTGCTGGCTGCCCTTTGATCGCGATTTTTCCGTTACTTACTATGATCCCGATCAACGGTTTGATGAAGATCTTTTTGAACGCCTGAAGAATCACGTGTCTTTTCATTTTTCCGGCCACCGCGCCCATCCTGAGGATTGGATGCAACTGGAAAGGAGCGCCTTTGGCTACACACATTCCGGAAAAATCGTTGTGGTGGCGGAGGACGTAAACAACCTCGCTGCAGCCGTTTACAGGAGCTACAATTTTGACTCCGGGAGTATAGCGCTTGTCTGCCTTGCAAGCCATAATTACCTGCTCCGTGATTTCATGGTTGCGTGTTTCCACGGGCAGGCAAGCCATTCCACTTACCGCCTTTCGGATGAACTTCTTCAACCCCGGGTTCCAAGGGCCTGTGGCGGCCTCACCGACCTTGCCAAGTCCCTGCGATCTTGTCTTTCCTCCCCGAGGGGCCTTTCGGGTGATGAGATAACGTGTTTTCTGCAAGCCTTTCCCTTTAAAGGGCTCTTGGATGATCTGAAAATCAGTCCATCCCCGGACGGGATGCAAAGGCTTTTTGAGGAAGCCTTCGGGGAGGAGTGCCTGATTACAGTACAAAGAATCCAGGACGAGACAAGATACATCTGCCCGGCGCCCGGGACCGGAGCACAGGAGGCCTTGACCCTCAAAAATACGCTGGATCAGGTGATGGGAACCGTTTCTGCAGGGGATATCGGGCTTCGCATGGCAGAGGACACTTACATCATCCTCGGTCAAAAGTTTCACCGGATCTCAAAGATAGGACCTTCATCCGGGGATGTCATGGTGGACCATCAGGACGATGACAGTTACAAACGTTTCAGATACTTTTTCGACAGAACCTACCAAATCAACGAATTCAAGTGGCAGGAGGACGATCCGATCGACGAGACCAGAGGCGGGCTGCAATTCAAGATCGCCCACTGGCATGTCCATTTTACACGCACAACCAGAGGCTATATCGAAGTCGCAGAGGGCCTTCGGCCCCTTGATCAAAACACGCCGGAAGCTTATCGTCACCTGATCCACCGGAATTTTCAAAATCCCCTCTCGTACTCGAAGCGTTGGCGAAACCTCCTGGAAATGCGAATCCACAGTGTGAGAGCCACTGGAAAAACGGATGATCTCGGACGGATAGCCTTCACCCTCTGCGCTCTCCTCCAGGACACGATTTTTTCTCTCACCCCGAGGGTCGCAGACAAGGTGGCTGTCATGTCACCTCAATCGGCCTTCAGCCAGATGCAAGGGACTGCTCCGGGAGAAGCAAGGGACTCCCTTTCGGCCCTTATCTACCCCAAAATAGAACCCGCAAACCTGAAGGAGGGGAAGGAGGGTCCCCAGGAACTTGTTCTTTATATCCTAGAGGACGCTGATGAGGATCTAGGCGTAATCCGAACACTTAAGGACGACTATGAAAAGATTCTCAAGGTCGTTTACGACTACCTGGTGTGGGCATCCGGGCAAGAAGAATCTGATCTGTACCACACTTTCGGGGCGCAGACTTTGCATCCGGACTTCGATTATCCCTCGGTGAAGGCATACCTTGAGCAAGGGTTTGCCGGGCGCATCCCTCCTGCAACGGCAAAGCGCCCCCCCATCGAGGTCCCCCCGGCTTTAGTGCCTGAAAAAGTCCAGGGAAAGTTCTGCGATTTCTGCGCTAGGCCCTTACCCGGGGATTATGAAAAAATAAGAGACGGACGACTGATCTGCAAGAGATGTTCGCCATCCGCCGTCAGGAATCTCGATGAATTTCGCAGAATCTTCAACAAAGTCATTCGCCAGATGGAGCGCCGTTATCGCATCACCCTTCCCCATGACTTTGATACCCGTTTTGTCTCCCCCGAGGAAATTGCAGCCCTTCAAGGAGAGACCTTTGTCCCCACAGACGGATTCGATCCACGTGCTGTGGGCCTGGCCATGCGGGAAGGGAAAAAACGCACGATGCTTCTTGAAAACAACGCTCCCCGGATCGCCACCGTGGCGACTCTGGCCCATGAACTCACCCATATCTGGCAATTCACCCAAAAAGGACACGAGAAAACCGACCAGGAGATTCTGGAAGGGCAGGCCCGCTACATTGAGATCGATTTCAGCCGAGCCCACGGGGGGAGGCGGCTCGCGGATATGCTGGAAAGCCAGGCCCGGACAGGGACCGATATCTATGCACGAGGATGGCGAAAGGTGGTGGGGATGTGCTCCTATACGCCCAACCACGTCTTTCGGTGTTTTGAGGAGACGTTTAGGCAGTGGTGAGGGCTACGACCGTATAGTTCGTTGTTGTCATTCCGATACAGGTATCTTCACAAAAACAAGATACCCCTTTGACCCTAAACGGAGAGAAGTGATTTGTCATGCCGCCGCTCCAGGTCTCGTCCGTCGCTCCTCGCGGCGGAAAGACAATTAAGGCAGAGGGGGTAGTAGATGACCAGATCTTCCTTCCGGTTGATGAGTTGCCTAATCTCCCCCCTGATTTTCTCAAACCCGTCTTTGTCCAGCTCGCATTCGAATACCGAGAGATTGACCCGCTCTCCATGGGCCTGAAGAACACGGGCAACCCCGGTTCTCCGCTTGGTATTGGAGATATCATAGGCCACGACATAGTGTTGGCGTTGCATCAGTAGTATCCTATGAAATAACGGTAGTTCTTTTCTCCCCTGAGGTGACGGCAGAGGTCCCTGACTTGTTGTCTGATCACATTTTTTAGAGGCACCCTTATACCACGATACCGTACTGGCGTGCCCTGTCTTTCCAAAAGGCCCTCCAACAGTTTTTTCCTGCTCTCTTCGTCCAGGAGCCCGGTTGAGGTCACGAGATTGAGTTTCTCGTTTTTGGTCAACATGCTGAAGATGACGCGATCTACGCCCTGGGGGCGAAATTCTTCCACCAGATCAAACACAAGGGTCGGTTTTTCTGCCTGCGGGGCGTGCATGAAAGAGATCTTGGGATTCAGGCCGGAGGCCGCTACCTCTCTCCATACCTGCCGATAGAGAAAGCCGTACCCATAATTCAAGAGACTGTTGACCAGATCTCTTGCCCCCTCCCTTTTTCTGCCGGGGAAATCGGGCACGCTATCGGACAGAAGGAGTTTCACCAGATGCCAGTATTTTCTCGCCGCCTGCGCCTCCAGCCCCATCAGCCTGGCCCTTGACAAGGCCAGTGCATCGTTTCCCATGTCAAAGTTTTCCACCTGTTCCACAATCCGGTCCAGTTCCGGCACGGCCCCATCCAGGGCAGACCCGTATTCAGAGTGGGCCGGGCGATTTCGGCCATAGTATTTCAAGATATTGACTTGATTACGGATTTTCCCTTCAACGAAAAGCTTGGCCAGTTCCATGGCCATATGGCCGTCCTGGATGGCCTGGAGCTGGAGAAGCCCCAGGGTCGCGTCCCCGGCAACGGGGTTCTGGAGGACACAGATGGGAATTCCGTCCCACCCGCTGAAAAAGAGGGAAACGCGGTTCTTGCTGCAATAGTGTATGAGGTCCGAAGATAGGGTGATTCCTTTGGCCGTAATGTTTAAGGTCTCGAGCCGCACTAACGGAAAGTCTAAAATTTTGACCCCTTTCTTTTTGACCACAAGGTTCTTCCTCGTCTTTCCTAAAAACACCCCCGGTGTTTCGATGAGCACCTCACGGCTCGTGCTTTCAAGCTTTCTGTATTTTCTCTTCTTCTTTCGAACGGCCGCGTCCGCTGCTCGAATCGGATCCCTTCCCGCTCCTTTTAGGGTCTTTTCTGAGGGTTCCTGAAGTGGATCATCCCCTACCCTCCATCTTCCGCCTTCTGAAACCTCACTCCGCATCCTGTATTCGTCCGCCACTTCCTTGATCCATTTCTCACGACCTTTTGGATCGCTCATTCCAAATGGCCTAAGAGGCGAGAGGAGATGCCGGATGGCCTCCCGCCCCCATCTCTTCCCTTGGGAACGGGCGTCCTCGAGAAGAACATCCGCGATCTCCTGCCGGAGATGGAAATTCAACCTCTGATAAACACCGTGAGGATTAAGCAAACGGCCATAGTAGCGCTCAAACCCTGTAACCTTCTCTTCCAGTTTTGTAAAAAAGGTTGCGGAATCCTGCAGGAGTCTCTTCCTGATGAGCTCCCCAAGGGCATCCTCCGTCCTCTGAAGTCTGGCCCGGTCAATCCGTTTCTGGTTTCCCTTGAAATAGATCCCCATAAAGACAAATCCCCGGTCCAGACTTCTTATCCAGGGGTCTTCCTTATTCAAATCGAGCTTGAGAATCCGATTCAGGAAATTGTGGGCGGCCTCGAAGTCCTCCTGGAGCTGGAGCCGATCCGGTGAGAGGAGAATGAGATTATCAGAGTACCGCACATAGGGGCATCCTTTCCCTACGATATATTGGTCAAACGGATTCAGGTAGATGTTGCTGAGAAGGGGAGAAACAACGCCCCCCTGGGCAATCCCTCCGGATGTGTCCTCGTAGGATCCCATGCTGTTGATGGCCCCTGTCTTTATCCACATTCGGATGAGTTTCGTGATTTCCGGTTCATCCACCTGTTTGCGGAACTCCCGGAGCAGGATGTCGTGATCCATGGTATCGAAATAGCGGTCGATGTCTGCACAGACCGCCCAACGGATGTTCAGGTTCTCTATCAACTGAGTGATTCTGTTGATCGCCCGACCCGGTCCCTTGCCCTTGCGATAAGCATAGCTCACATCTACGAAGAGCGGCTCAAAGATGGGTTCGACAAGCCGTCTGAGAGCCTGTTGAACAATTTTGTCGTCAATAGTTGGAAGTGAAATCGGACGGTTCTCCCCCGGCTTGTGCTCTTTCGGAATCATGATTCGGGCATAGGGTTCAGGGCTGTATGTCTGGTTTCGGAGGCTTTCAAGGAGAGCGGTGAGATTGCGATCAAGATTCTTCTCATAATCTTCAACACTTACCCGGTCGATCCCGCCTGCCCTCCCTTTGTTTCGGATGGCATACCAGGCATCAAAAAGGGTGCCGGGGGTGGTCAGCCGACTGAAGATGGTTCCTTGGCCTTCCATGTGTCCACTCCCTTTCAGCGCGTTTTACTGCACTTAACAAGGACGTTGCATTAATCCCAGTGCGAGGTGGTTTGCCTTTTTCTTTCTACATGAGAGAAGTACCCCTCTCCGCATAAGCGGAAGGTCAGCACTTTCACAAATCGCAACAATCATGGCCGGAATTATGCGTCTCAGTACCCCTCTCCGCATAAGCGGAAGGTCAACAATTCCTGGAGGCCGAATCGGCGTACAAGGAGACTGTCTCAGTACCCCTCTCCGCATAAGCGGAAGGTCAACTAAACACGGTATATACCGGTGAAGGCGAAGTGCGGTCTCAGTACCCCTCTCCGCATAAGCGGAAGGTCAACGATAATGGGATGAAAGTCCTGAACGCGGATGTTGGTCTCAGTACCCCTCTCCGCATAAGCGGAAGGTCAACTCGAAAGATGCGACATTGGCTGGTGCAGATAAGAGTGTCTCAGTACCCCTCTCCGCATAAGCGGAAGGTCAACTTTGAAAAGTCGAAAATTACAGTATTATATGAATTTTCGTCTCAGTACCCCTCTCCGCATAAGCGGAAGGTCAACTGTGGAAAGGAAGATGAGCTAATGTATGTATTCTCCGTCTCAGTACCCCTCTCCGCATAAGCGGAAGGTCAACTGTTTACTGCCGTTACCACGACGACCCCGTCGAATTGTCTCAGTACCCCTCTCCGCATAAGCGGAAGGTCAACAAATAACAGAAAAAGTGTTGTCTCCAGAAGAAATTCGTCTCAGTACCCCTCTCCGCATAAGCGGAAGGTCAAC
>JBMNCO010000144.1:19958-51341 GCA_049366815.1 Desulfatiglandales bacterium
TGTCTCCAGAAGAAATTCGTCTCAGTACCCCTCTCCGCATAAGCGGAAGGTCAACAGTAAAACAAGAATTAAATGCAAAATTATTGCAGTGTCTCAGTACCCCTCTCCGCATAAGCGGAAGGTCAACTGCTTATGGCGCAAAAAGCTGCCGCTGCCGTTGCAGTTGTCTCAGTACCCCTCTCCGCATAAGCGGAAGGTCAACGCGGCGTTCTGGAAGGAAAAGATGTTCTTCGGTGAGGAGTCTCAGTACCCCTCTCCGCATAAGCGGAAGGTCAACTTTTACATAGGCCCAGAGGAAGGAGCGCCTCCGCTCCAATGTCTCAGTACCCCTCTCCGCATAAGCGGAAGGTCAACAAACCTACTCTGATACCGTCGAGGGTGTGGTAGCGTCTCAGTACCCCTCTCCGCATAAGCGGAAGGTCAACTCATGCAAGGAGAGATCGGCTCTTCGGTCGAATTAACATGTCTCAGTACCCCTCTCCGCATAAGCGGAAGGTCAACTATGTATGGCCTTTACAGCCGGAAGCGTGGCGTTCGTCTCAGTACCCCTCTCCGCATAAGCGGAAGGTCAACGGAGTGAGCATCCCGAAAACGGAGCTAGGCTATTTTTGTCTCAGTACCCCTCTCCGCATAAGCGGAAGGTCAACTATTCAAAGGTGGGGCGATGAGCTTCATATTTACGGCCGTCTCAGTACCCCTCTCCGCATAAGCGGAAGGTCAACTCAATCTGGATGGTACCGGAGAAATTTTAAATGTTTGAAAGTCTCAGTACCCCTCTCCGCATAAGCGGAAGGTCAACGCTGAAAAGGGAATCAAATTCAAAGTGACAATAAAAAGAGTCTCAGTACCCCTCTCCGCATAAGCGGAAGGTCAACGTCTATGACGACGGCCGTGGCGGTCGGGTTCTCGTTGGTCTCAGTACCCCTCTCCGCATAAGCGGAAGGTCAACAACCCGATATTACAGAATTTCTGGACCACTCTGGTTTTTGACTTTCGGATGCCGAAAAAATTCGCATGTGTTATCAACAGGTTTAAAAACCCCATCACTTTTTTGAATATGTCTAACATCCGAAGTGCTCCCCAAAAGATTTTTCCGTTCCTCTCTGCCATAACTCCATGATAATGCAAGGTTTTATTTGAAAATAGACTCTGAAGATCTTTCCCGGAAAAAACAGCATAGCCCGATATTCAGAAAAGACGGCATTTTACACTTTTATGAAGCCTCCGGATTCATATTGCAACTATTTAAAAACATTATCTTTACAATAAGAACCGGCCGGACGGCGTTCCGCCCGGAAATACCGTTTTCTGAAGATCGATGAAAGCGGGACCGGAAAAGGTCGATCTTCAAAAATGACGCGTCATCCCCACGGGTTACCCAAAAATCCGACATTCATACAAGGCATTGATTTTCAATTGCAAAAGGTTTTTCAATCCGTAAAAAACCTTTTCTGAAGATTCACTCCCGTTTCAGGGTTCAAGGCTAACCGTTTCTCTGTACCCACACCCACCATTAACTGGGATGAAACTCCGCCACGTATTCCCCGTAGCCGAAGGTAGGCGATTTACCCAGGTGAAGCACCTCTCCTGCACGAATAAGAGGGACCAGTGCGCCGTTCACATTCAGAAAATCAACCTTGCCCATGAAACCGTCCCAATGACGCCAACGGACCTGCCGTCCCCCATAGCGCCTGATTTTCTCCATATGCAGGACCTTCTCTTGCCTTACTCCTGCCTCGGAGAGTCGAATCAAGGCATTCATATCCTGATCCCAAGCCGATGGAACCGGGGCGGCATGGAGTTCGAACAACCCCCGATACCGTTTCATCAGCGCCCGGATGAAAATCTCGAAATTGAAGGTCTCAGGACCAATGAGCTCCTCGCGGCCGACCACCTTCCCGTCCTTCCGCGCTTTTCTCACCAACCGGGTCGGGGAACGGAAATCAATAAAGACCCTTAAGGGTCCTTCCGCGGCGGTCCCATCCAGCGAAAGGCTCTCAGGAACCGGCGCCTTGAGAGGGACGCCTGGGCCGTAAAGAACCGAATTCTCACCGTTGGAAAGACACTGGGTTATCTTTTCGAATCGGAGCCTCCCACGGGGTCGCAAAAAATCCGGCCAGTCCTCGGGATCGCCCCACTCCCGAATCTCTCTTTCAGAGATCAGGTGAGGGAAGGATTTCAAATCCATGGTTTGCATATTAATGAGGGCTGCGGTCAAATGGGGGACGCATGGGAGGGCTCGGCCCACCAGGAGGAGGTCGAAGCAAAGGGAATCGCCATGAGCATAGCGCTTCCCATCGAGGGAAGAACAGGCGATGGCATAGGGCAAGACGGTGCTTTCACCGGTCTCGGTCTTGTGTTCGGCGATGATCCAGTAGGCGCATTCCTTCTGGTCGGGGCATGCTGCGCAGTGCCATCGGGGGTGACTGCAGGCAATTCTCCTGAGGGATGTCCTTAAAAGGCTTGCCAGCGTGGAGCCCTTGTAGTGTGGCAGGACCGTTTCGGAAAGTGCCCGGAATGTAAGCCGCAGTTTTGCGTATTGAAGCATATCCCGCACCCTTCTTTGTGAGAAGGATTCCGGCTGGGGCCCAATGCCCTCAGCATCTTGTGTTTTCAGATCGGCTGGGTGATGGGCTTGTCCTCCCAGATCAACTGGGTAAAGATACCGACAAAAAGGGCCAGGGGCGCAAGAGACAGGACAACAAAGGGATAAATGCTGCCCAGTGCCCCTGGAAAAAAGATTAGACCGGCTTCAATCTCTACGAGATCGTTCCCAAAAAAATCCGACGCAATGACCCCAAGGACAAGAGAGTAAAAAAAACCCTGAAAGAGAATGGACAGTGCCCTGGGCCTGGTGAATTCCGAGCGTGGGTTCGTGCCCTTGAGGGTGTTGTTGATCTTTATATGAAGATAGACATAGCAGATGAGCATGGGGATCGAAATGCGGAGAATGAAAAAAAACCAATCGTACCAATAGTGCCAATCGTGCCAATTTTTAATGGGTTGAGTGGTCCAGAGCTGATCGTTCAAGAGAAAAAGGTACCCGATGACGATGCCGCAGAAGAGCCTCGGCAGCAGGTCCTGATACCAAATTGTCCCTTCGCAAAAACGGATTATGATCCAAACGCCCGGTAGGAGGTAGAGAACAATCCCTAACAAGACCCGGTAAATTACGTTCTTAGACTCGGGGGTCATCGATATGTTCGAAAAATCAGAAAAAGCCCAAAACAAGACACCAAAAACGACAAAGAGAATGCTCCCTATAACCCACAGGAACCAATCGGTTTTCATGAGATGACCATAAGTTGCATTTTCATCCTGTCTGTCTGAATGCTCCTTAGATCGATTTTTCAAGGCCCGTGTAATCAGGCGGGCATGATAGGTGTCATACCGCTGGAGAAACCAGTCGTGGGCCGTGATGACATATCTTTCATCTTTACTATTTTTACTAGGTAAAACATACGTCCTCACGGAAGGTTTGGCACCGTCCCCGAAAATGAGGTCGTGGATGCGGTTCTCTCTTTCATCCGGAGCGATCTTGCTCAGCTCGAAGTCTGGATTTGTGTGAACGGCTATGAGCATCTGGAAGGCCCGCTTGCGGGGATCCGAAATCAGTTCCTCTGCTATCTCTTCTTTGAAGTCACGCGCCCTGACGTATATTTCATGGAGCTTTTCACAGGCTGTGAAGTAGGACTTTGTTACCAAATCCTGTTCATAGTAGTGGGCTATGAGGCCGATCAAATACCAGGCCTGAAAAAAGTCAGTGACAGTCCCTTTATTTTTGTCCAAAATCGATGAGCATTTAATTTCTTCCGCGATAGCTACTAAAGCATCATCAATCGCGCTGACTTCGCCATAAAAGGAAATTTCTTGAGTCATCAGCCGTTTCAAATCTTTTACTGCCTTGTCTTCATCTCCCACAGAAAGCCAACAGGTCGTTTTCTTTGGGTCAGAATCATCTTCCCGATACAATCTTTTTTGATTGAGCATGAAACAAAGATTCATGTTATACATTCCCTTCCTGTCACATTCTTCTTCTTTCATCCCCTTCTTGAGAATGATCCTTATATTGTTGGCCCTCTCTGCCTGCACTCTTTGATCCTTCTATGATACTCATTATTTTCGTCGCACTCACACTAAACGTATTACCTGCGGGCGGCTCGAAGAGGATCATTTCATAGCCATTTTCATGAAGATAGAAGGTCGTAAATCCTGTATTCCAGCAAAGGAGATTGGCCAGTGGGACAACTGCCTTGTACCCTCCCGTAAAATTAAGGAGCCTGTGGCTCACCTCTGAAAGTTTTCCTACGCTTTCATAAATGACCGTTTTCAGTGACTCCATGCCTTGCCTGAAGGTCCTCGTATCAGAGATCTTGAGTCCGGAGATCCGTTTAATTTTTATATTGGTCTCATGAAATTCGTATTCCCGTGGGCCATCCGGAACGGAAGGGAACAAAAAATCTTTCAGCACACTATCATCAGATGTATATTCGATTTTTCCATCCAGCCAACCCGCTCTTATGAGGGCGCCGGCGAGATAGGCGGAGAAGGCCCCCTCAGGAGAATCCGAGGAAAGAAGCCATACGTGATCTTCGGCCGTGACCGGGCCGTATTTAAATACATCTTCCTCCTCTCGATACCTCCCCATGGCAAGCAGGCTGGAAATCTCTGCGGGGAGCGACTCTTGGTACTCCCTTGTCCCACCAAGACAACTTCTAAGCCTGCCTAAAAGATAAGCCAGCATTTCCTCAACCAGCACTTTATCAGAAGCGAGCTCTTTTATCGCCTCATCGAGTGAGGCCTCAGGATCCTTCAGGGCGTCGTTGATTTCTTCTATCTTTTTACTGATGCGGTTAATGTCTTTTGAGTTAACAAACTTCGTTGAATCAAAAACCGATGTTCCGACCGTGCAAAGAATCAGCTTGCTCATTATATGGCCTCCTTGGTTAATCTGTTTTGTACTGTTGGTAATTTTCGATTCCCCTGATGCGGCCTCGCAAAGGGTCCTGCTGTGTGACCTCCACCAGGAGAGTATGATTGAAGATAAATGTTCTCAGGTCCTCCGGCAGTTGGTCGTCAAGCACCTCGTTGAAGTCGGCCATCGAAAAGGTCATCTCGCCATCGGGAAGCCGAAGAGCAACTTCCTCCTCATCCGGGGCCAGGACCTCCTTTCCCTCCCATTTAACCCCTAAATTTATCCGGAGGACCCTTCCGACCGGGCTTTCAGAAAGCATTCCCCGATTCCCTGAAATGTCCTGCAGGGTGGGGAGAGGCCATTTCCGGACACTCCGCCGATCGTACCAGAACCACGCCCTTGAAGGATATCGAACCGGGATGCCTTGCATGTGTCCGGGCTGGTGACCCGGCAACCGGAGCACAATTCGGACATCTTCCAGGGTTTCCTTCAGGAAGGGATGCTCGCTCAATCGATTTCGTGCCGCGAGTACCAAATCATCCAGGTCATCTTTTGGAAGCACTGTTCCCTGATGTCTGAAATCCATGAAAAGGCCTCCGGGTATTTCCGGTGCGGATTCGAGGCGTGTCTCTTCAGGATCAAGTTCAATTGCACAGCTTCCCAACCCGAGAGGCCTGCCGTGACCGAGTTTATGGCCGAGTCCGGGCTCGAGGACAAGGGCATAGAGAAGGGTGAGGAGATCGCCTTCATCCAGGTTGGCGAACTGGATTCGGAATTTCAGTTCGGAATCCCTCCTGATCCAGTTGCGGATTCGCGTCGAAGTCGAACCGGGCTCCCATTCATCCGGCCGGGGCGCATGGTGAAAATAAAATTTTCGGCCCCTGGGGTTTCTCTGATCATCGTAATAGAAGGGACGATGATGCCTTCGGGGCCCCTCTTCCCTGGGGAGCAGGATGTCGACCGGTTCCAAGATGGATGGCTCCCCTATGGCGTCGGTGAACCGAAGGAGCCCTCCTTGCGCGTCCTCCTCTGCTATCCTGCCGAAGACACGGCATGCCAGGCAGCACGAGGAAGGTTCCTTGCAATGCTCAGGGGACGACGGATCACAGGAGCAGGAGAGGGTCTCAAAAAGGGAGCGCACCATGCCTCTCACGGCCGCTCCGGGAACAAAGGGCCTCTTTTGGGGGTCAAGGGGAACGCCAAGCGTACTTCCCCTGCGGATGGCTGGAACGACAAGAGGGGTAATCGCCCGGAGCCTGCAGCCAATTTCCCCGGAAAAGCCCGCCACACGGCTAAGGCTCTTTGAGGAGTGCTCCCTCACGGGGTCATGAACCCTGACAAAATTGTAGGGGTTGATGAAGATCATACCAGACAAAGCCCCCATAAACGATAAAGAGTCGTTTCCTCTCCTGTCTCGGGATCATGGACAGCGTAGGATTTGCATTTGAATCCGATCCGCTGTCTTTCCTTTTCAGGTCGCAGCGGATACACCAGCTCTATCAAGGGGATCCTGTCCTCGCGCAGGACCAATGTGTCCGCGGCCGTTTTTTCTGAAACGCCCCAGAGGAGCAAGGTATCCTCTGTCGGGTTATCCTTTTGAGGGTCTTCGATGAGCTCTACTTCCCGGCATTTAAAGGGCTCAGGGATACCATTCACCTCGGAGAGCAGAACCGCATGCCATCGGCCGAAACGCCTGCGCCACCTGAGTTCCCGGGTGGACGAAAAAATGACGCCGCGATCCCAGGGCGGTTTTCTGAGGACCTCGTCACGCAGATTTTTGAGACTGTCGAATCGATGAGCGGTCGCATCATGCACCATAACATAGGATTCCGGTTCGGCCTCTATGAACAGATTCATCCAGTCCTCAGAAAGGGATCCGGCATCCTCGAAATCGCAATGGGCTATAATGAGTTTATCCATTGATGGGTGTCTCCTCGGTTTTCGAAAAGATCTAAACCAGTTCCCGGCCTTATTCAGTGCCTTCCGGAATACTTTCATTGTGGGGCCACGGAATCAGCGGGAGAAGGCCGGTGATCCAAGGGAAGGAATCCCTTGCGGCCCTCGGCAAACGCGCCAGCCAAACCGAGCCAGAAGAAATTTTCCTGGGCGATTGTCGGATTTGAAACACAGTAGCTCCTGCGGAAAGGGTGATCCTCCTCCTTACAGGGCTCGAGCAGCTTTGCCACCCAGGGATCGACTTCCGAGCCCGGACCGTCCCGAAATCCAATTGACCGAAGCACGGCCGGCAGCTCTCCATTTGCGCCGTATCCCTGTATCCTGATCTTTGTCACCTCTGCCCCGATGCGGCCATATCCTTTGTTTTTCCCCCCACCCAGAGAAATCCTTCCCATGGAGAGATCCCTGAGAAGATAGGCCATGAGCCCCGGCTGCCAGTATTCGTAGTTCAGCAGGGAGATGCGCCCTTTAAAGACAAAATCCTCCAGGAGAAGCACACGAAAAGGACCTTTGGCTATGGCCCCGGTGAAACGGTCCAGGGCGATTCCGTCGCGAATGACCACTCTCCCTGGTTTGTTCGGATCCGGATAGGCGTCCTCGACACGAATATGTGAGGCAACGCGGGTAGAGCCGAAAAGACGGCAGACCGGGCACTGCTTCTCATAGACATTTCTGCCCTCCTCCTTTTCAAGGGCCTTGCCACAGAAGCGGTCACGTCTTTCCTTGTTGACTGCAAAGGGATCGCAGCAGAGAAGCTCGTCTTCCGAGGGGCTGAGGGTCCTGAAGATCCTTTCCGCATAGGCCCTCAGTGCCCCCCTCAGGCTGGCACCGGGGATGTAGTACTTCAACTTGCCGGCCATAGCCGAAGCCAATCCTTCCGAACCGCCTCTCCCTGTGAGGGCATCCTGGATCAGGCCGAGGATATCCCGGCTGTCATTGCGGCACACCGGGATGGCATCCGGGATGGCAGCAAAGGCATCCGGGTCCGCGGGTCCCGGAATTTCATACGGATCCACTTGGATGCACATTTTGTCTTTCGCGTCCTTAACTTTTCGATACCGCCCCTCGCCTATCAGAAGCGGCGATTTCAGCGATATCGTGATATAAAAATCCATACGGTTGATGATGGATCCGTGCATCGTCCTCCCCCTATGGCTTCAGTAATGATTCCACACTTTCCCTGATATGTTCCCAGGGCTTTTCCATCGGCTTGTACCTCTCGATCCCTGCCTTGTCTGAACAAAGGAAATCCACGAGTCCGTACCCTTCCTTATCGTCATCGTCAAAATAGTAGATTTTGAGACCGTCCTCTTCAAATACGCATCGTCCGGCCCCGACGGCCTGGTCCCCGCCCACGAAAAAGTCCCCGTGTTTCAGCTCGTAGAGGGCGAGCCCCAACACCCCCCAATCCCGTTTTTTGGCATTCTCAAGAATCAGTTCCATTTCAAAGGCGCCCTCTTCGACCGTCTCTCCGTCGAATTTGGCCCCCTTGGCGGCCGTGTTTGTGTCCCGGTCAATACCCACCCTGTGGCGTATGGATACCGGACAGTCCAGCTCATGTGAGGCATAGAGGTCGCTCACCTTCAGTTTGGAGGCGAGAAAGGGTGAACCGAAGAGCTGACAGGTCCAGCAAAGGCGCCGCATCACCAACTCAAGGACTTCATCTTCGGGTGTCCCCTTTTCAATGGCCTCTCGGATTTCCTTTGCATTCTTTTCATTGATGGTAGGACACTCGCAGTCCGGGTCTTTTATGAGCAGACAGGTATACTTGCCGAGACTGCAGAGTATCCGTTCACAACAGGACCTCAGTGCCCCCCTGAAGGAGGAGCCCGGGACGAACGGGCGATTTCCATGGGCAGGAGACCGCATAACAGGCGCGTCCGTATCGATGTTGGGGATTCCCGTGCTCACGGCGATCGGCCCCTCAGTAAAAATTTTGCACTTTATGATGTACCGGTTATTCAGTGTGGAAAACATGCGTCTTGCCTCCTTTCCGGCCAATCCGCGCGATTGCGGTGATAGGTATATGTCTTGTAGATAATCATGAAGATATCTTTAAGAAGCTGGAGGCTGGCTTCATCTTTTCCGCCGGACAATTCCTCCTCGTCGAACACCATCGTTACCGCCGCGTTGTTTTTATCAGCCGTTGGAATCAAAGTATCCTTAATCAAGACCCTTAAGGACGACCCCATTTTCCGTCTTTCCCTGTTTTCCGATCGAGCCGCTTTTTCCAGCAACTTGTCGAGATCTTTAAGCAGTGCATCCCTGTCGCCGGCCCGTTTGACGATCGTGAATATTCTCGCCATCTGGGCAGGGGTGATCTCCTTTGAAATGCTGTCCCACGGGATTTTCTTTTGGATATCCCTCGTGATTGTCTCCAGCGCCTCCCTCCTGCTGTTAAGCGGGTACATCAGATAAAGCCTCTGCGGATTCATCGTTGTTGCCCTCCTTTTCTTTCCCAGTGAAAGGGGTCGGAGACCGTCAACCTGCCGTAGCCTTCAGCCTTCCTCTCGCCGATCCCCTCCTGTTCGAACTGTTCGAGCGCCTGCATGACTTCATCGGAAAAGGAGCCCTGAGCCTTTGCATGGTAGAGAAAGCAGGAGCCTTTACGCACGGACAGCTCATCCTCCCGGGGGAGGCCGATGCTTCCATTCCACCCGCTGACCGTATGAACGGAAGAGAAGCTTCTGTGGATGGTGAAGGCCTTGAGTGCAGGGACTTTGAGAACATCCGCAAGGTCCTCCATGTCGACGGTTTTTCGATAGCGGAGCCAGGGGTCCAGCAGAATTGCATCGGTTTCCAGGGTGATGGAGAAGAAAAGGTCCCCCGGGCACTTAAAAACATCCTTTGCCCTTTCGTTCAGGCCCTCCAGGCGCTGTTCCAGGGGCATCCTCCTCGAAGGGTCATCCATCTCCCGTATTTCCTCAACCTTCAGCTTGCCCGCGCCCCTGGATTTGGCCTTCCCGATACGAACGATCCAGTTGGCTTCTTCAAGTTTCTTATTGATGGCATCCTTCAGGCCGGAATCCTTTGTTCTTAAAAGGCCTCCGAGCAACTGTTTCTTGAGAACCGGCTTCCTCTCGCTGAGCATAACGGCATAGGTGTCCAGGGCCTCGTAGGTATAGAGATTGCCGCTGTCAGCCACCTGGCGCTGCTGAGATATGGCGGTGTGGGCAACCCTTCTCTGCTGCGGCCGGATCGAAGACATTTTGCCCCTGGTGTAACAGTAGTATCCGGTAAAACCTTCCGTGGGGGCACGGCAATTGGCCATAGGACAAGGCGGAAACGGAGGATCGGCCACCAGGGCGTCCAATACGCCGTCTTTATTGTCGCCGGAAAAACCTGGTTCGAACTTGCAGGAAATCGCTGATAAAGGAACCGGTCTTGAGAGAATGCGTTTGCTGGTGGGGTACAGGGGTGCGAAGTGAATTTCATCCTGAGCAAAGATCCGCCATGCAGGTTTGTTTTCGTCAAAGTCTTGCTTATTAAAAAGGCCTGCGAGAGCCCCCCGAAGCGTGGTCCCCGGGATATGATCCGCACCGCTCAAAAGGTGGCCGGTGCCCCGGGTGGAGGACAGGATAAAAGGCGATTCGATTTCACAAAAAAGAGCATAGGTTTTCATGATCGTTTGAGACCTCCTTTGATTCTGCCGAGGCCCGCGCCCCCCCCGGCCCCCAGGTGGGTAAGGGTTCTTAAGGCGAAATCGAGGAGTTGCAAGGCCTCGCCATCCTCGGGATCCGGCCCCTGGATTTTGCCTTTGAATTCCAGAAAGGCTGCCCCGGTTTCAGAGGAAAGGAGATGGCCTCTTCTCGCCACCCGCCTGGTCCGCTCCAGGCTCACACGGGTCCGGGCCTCGGTTTGGGCCTCCCGGAAAAAGGCCCTTTCCATGTCCAGGCCGAACCTTGAATACATGTCCATGGAATCACTCGGGTAAGCGTCTTCAAAAAAGAATCGCCCCGGGTGGAGGGGAGACCCGAAAAGCCGGCAAAAGGCGCAGGGTTCCGGAGTACGGCAGTATCCCGGTTCATCCCGGGAGGGACAGAGGGTCTGAAATTCCATGGGCTCTTTCACCCCTTGCTTGGCCAGTGTCTTGATCACGCGGCGGCACACATGGCGCAGTTTCCCCTTGAGTGCAGAACCGGGGATATAGGCACACCCCGTGCCGTCGAAAATGGTAGACTGATCAAAAAGGCCTCCCCGGCCGTAGCCGGCACCCACAAAAAAAGGAGAGTCGAACCCTATAGAGAAGGTGTATTCATGCACGATTCAGGTCCTCCATCTATAAAAAGTCATACAGTTCCAGGATGGCGGGTATCCGCTCAAGGAACCCCTTGTCATTATCCGGAAAGCACGATCTGAAAATTTTTCTCTGCTCGTCCTTCAGCCTTGTGAGCATGAGGCAGTAATCGAGCAGCGCCTGTTCGGGCCCATAGCAGAGAGAACGGTAAAGGGCCTTGAACCTCCCCAGGGGCACCCCCTTGTCTTTGAGTTCTTTGACGAAGGAGACGAGATCACCCATTTCCTTAAGCGATAAAGGCCTGCAATCTGCGAACCCTGGGTACACTTCCCGGTCTCTTCCGCGAATATCCTCAAGGGACTGGAGTCCGGAACCCAGGAGCTGAAAGTCCAGCGTCGACTGGTCGGTCGACTCGTCTTCTGGTTTTAGATTGCGCCAATTCTTCCTCTTGGCCGACCTGAGGAGTTGTTTGGCCATATCCAGCATGGAGGCAAAAGGGAAATTCCCCTTGGCAATGGCCACTCCGACCGAGATGGTTATTTTGGAATATCCTTTCCATTTTTCGCCCTCCTGTTGGAGCTTTTCAAATTTGTCACAAAGGTTGAGGGCCACTGGGATGGCCCAGTCCGCCGGCAGCACAAACACGATATCGTCACCCCCTGCGATACAGAAGGCGACGGGAAAGGGCACGTAAACGCTTGGATTGATGGTTTCCACAATAGAGGAGGCCGTCGCCTCAAAAAGCGCCTTCTCGACCAGACAGCTGAAGTGAGTAATGCGGCCAAAATCATTCTGAGCCTTCTTATGCTCCCCCATTCGGTTGACGTCCACATACACCAGGGCGAGGTAGTTCGCCGGTTTGGATTGGTCCGAGATCTGATCGAATTCATCGGGATAGGTCAATGAAATGTGATCGCCGTACTTGGCTTCAAGATATTTTACAATTGCCTGCTTTTCCGAAGGAAAATTCTTAGAAAACTCGTTTTTTACCGCGCAGGCACGGCACAGATAGCGATCTCTCAAAACCTTGGAAGTCGCGGGATTGAGGCCGCACTCTTCGCAGGACTTGGTGTAAAGGGAACTGAGGAGAGAGGATGAACCCTGCTTCCCTCTTTTTTTGAGTTGAAGCATGGTCATGGCCCTTTCCTGCCATTTCCCCGGGCTTTCTTCCGCCTTCCATTCTTCGGCATGCCCCGTGATAGTGGCGATACCCGTATCTCGCTGGAACCGCCCCTCCACCTCTTTTACGAAGGCATGACCCTCGTCCGTATCTTTGAAAAGAATTTCCGCCCCTCCGCCCCTGGCATAAACAACCTTGGGAGGGATACCGTTTACTCCCTTTGTCTTATTCAGTTGCTGTACAAAATATTCAATAAGCAGGCTCGCATTCCGAATCAGCTTGAGGCGGGGCGGGTTGAAGACATAGTCCTGGATTCTGTCAATATCCAGAACCACCAAACAGCGATGTTCTCTTTCGTCCATGACTTTCCTCTTTTTAGTCAACGAGTGTCCAGTGATCCACCCTGCTGAGTTTATCGGGAAAGGGAAGCGGCCTGAAGTTGGTGTTGAACCAGGCCCTGATATCTTGTCCTCCAGCCCGGGGCTGGGGATATCTCACGCTGAGTTTTTTAAAAAAGGGTGAGGGCTCCCGTTGCAGAAGCAGCATCATCTCATGGATGTGTGGAATTTCGGCCGTTTCCTTTTGGATCAGCTTCAAGACTTCCGGTGCCATGTCCCTGTAAATTCCATCCATCTGCTCTTGGGAAAGGGCATCGGGGCTATCCTGGAGGGTGACCTTTTGGAGCAGAGTGGGGGCATTCCGCCGATCACAAAAAGGGGCAGGGGCCCATTGGAGTTTCACCATATCCGACACGGCCTCCAAGTCATTTTCTGAAGGGGCCGCTTCGTCGTCTCCAAGACATTCCCCGGCGATTGCCCCGAGGATTTTCTTTTCAAACAGGGGGCGAATCCGGGATTGGAGATCATGGACCTTTTGGTCCCCGCAAAAGGTCTGAATAAGCCACAGGTGGCCCAAAATCATAAATTCAAGCAACTCAACCTGATTGTTTTCGATGACTTCCAGAGTATTGAATCCCTTAGCCCAATCCGTGAAGAGGGATTTCGATTCCTGAAGTCGCACCTTTTCCAACTTCACTTTGACGGACCCCAGACCCAGCGGCCTCCCCCTCCCCAGTTTGTGGGCGAGGGAGCGAGGCTCGTCTCCGCCGAAATCCAGTGTCGTTGAAAGAAGAAGCAGCCCGAGTTCCCAGCACTGCAAATTCTGGAAGTCAACAGTCAGATGAAAATGCTTTTCGGGCGAAGGACAAAGAGCTTCAACGGTCGCCCGTCTGTCCCGGCCATCCCCATCAGGGTTGCTTTCCATCGCACTTTGCACTTGGAAGCTATTTCCATGGTGCAGGTAGAATTTCCGCCCTCTTCCTCTGCTCTCGGCATTCCCATAATCTAATGATTCCAGATAATCATTCAGGGCGTTAAAGCCGGATTCCCTTTCTGTGAGCCCAGTTACCTCCTCGGCTCCCTGCAAAATGGCATCCATCAATCTGCGCACCTCCCTGGTGTCAGGGATCTCCGCAGGCGATGGGCTCAGGTAGAAAGGGCTGCAGGAAGGTTTGGGGCTCGAAAGCTCTTTGAGGTGAAGGGTCTCGAATACCGGTTCCCCCACATATTTGCTGTCCCGGAATCGTAGCCGGCCTGAACAGCTCGCACCCTCGGAATCGCCCACGAATCCGAACAACCTACAGGCCGGGCAAACCGCCCCCGACTGACAAGGCTGGTGAGACGCGGGAATCTTGTCCTGGAGAGTAAAGGGGGAGACAAAGGGAAAGATCTGGGCATAACCGATCTGCAGTTTATCGCTCCCGAATCCGTACTGCTTTTGGGTCTGATACCACACGGTTTGCCCATGCTTGAGGGTTTCCAAAAGGAACGGGTGGTTTTTATTGGCCTGTTTAAAGGCCTCCTCAATTCCCACCGGCCCGCCGGCAGTCTCCGGAAGTTGAATGGGCTCTACGTTGTTCTGGTCCGCATACTCTACAAACAGGAAATCACCATGCTTTTTCTGGATCGCCCCGGCAACCCGGAGGTACCCGGTCACTTCAAAAAGGAGTTCATTGCCGCTCTTACCCTCGTATTCGGCCTTGAAACTTGAAGGAAAAGGGGTTCCGTCGGATGTTTCAATCCGGTTCAACCGCCCCCATTTGTTTCCCATATTTCCAGGTTCAAGGGTCAGGTAGTAGGTTTGTCCCACCACGAAGGATATGCTTGGATTCGTATGGCTAAAGGGCACCGTAAGCGTCACCTCTTTTCCGTTGACCTTGTCAAGGTGCTTGAATGCCTCTTCTTTTTCACGTCTTTTAAATTTGTCGGAATCCTTCAGGAGTGCCAGGCGTTTTGAAGGGATATCACGCACCCACCTCGGGTTCGCGGCACCTTTCATAACGGAATCATAAAGGTAGACCCAGGCCATGGGCTGCACCAGGAGTTTTTTGCCTTGCTGTATGATTCGGCCCGCCCTGACGCTTTGTGACGGGACCATTCTCCCGTGCACGACAAAATACTCGGATTGGTCCGCCCGCTGGATGGGTTTATCTTTCCCCGAATTCAGCTTGGTTACCCGTTTACGAAACCTCTCGGGTTTGGAACTCATCTGAGAAAAACAGGAATTCGTGAGGCATTCAAACACGGAGCGGATCATTCCCTTGATCGCGGATCCGGGGACAACGCATTTGCCCTCTGCATTAAAAAAAGGATACTTTTTATGTCCGTCCCCTTCTATTTCCTCCAGGGAGGTGTCAGGGACGGCCAGATGCGTAAGGACTTCCAATTCAAAATCTATGGAGCCGCTCAGCCCTTGAAAATCTTTTAATGATGGAGTCTCGCGCCTTTCAGGTTCCCGTGGTTTCCCCTGTTCGTCTTTGGCTATGGAGACAAAATTGAATGGATAAATAAATTTCCCCATGGTGCATTCTCCTCAAAGAGGTTTTTGTCGGGCGTGGTTGCGATGTTTCCCACCAAATGAATCCGTATTGCGATTTCATCCTCGTGTTACCCCGCTCGTTGTTCTTCTAAATACAGATCAGTTCCTGCCCCCTATCAAAAAGCGTAACGGTCCCGTATCGACTTGCGACAAGGATGAGGCATCCCGATTCCTCGCTGAACCGGCGTGCGACGGCATGTCTTGTTTCAGGGCTGATGGACCCCCGGTTCATTGGCAGGGAGGATTGATAGAGAAAGGCACCGAATGCGATGATCCTTTCCATCCGATCGATCAAAACAGCCCCGTCCGCTTTTGCAAAGTGGGTCATTTCCTCGGAAGTCAGCTCGTCAACCGGAACGGGATGAAATAAGACTGCAGATCTAGCCTCCAGGGTAGATTCCCAAAGCCCGGCGTGTTTCACTGCATCCAATCCAAGAACGACCATCCCACCGACACCGTCTTCTGCAAGGGCAAAGGCCGAGCGGGCGACCTTCAGCGCTGTAAGGGGGCTTATACCGAGAGCCCGTGAACCCTGGATCAAACACTCTTTGAATACATCGTAGCGGGTCTCGCGCCACCGGCCGTTGAGGTATTTTCCGATGAATTCCCCCTTTTTGAACATCTGGACGGAACGATCCGCCGGGGAGACCCAAAACAGAATGGATTCGGTGAGAAGGGAAACAGTTGCGCACTTTCTTTGAAGGCCTCCATGGAGGGGGCTCAGATCCGCCCTCCCCGAAAAATCGATGCCCACCCGGCGAATTGAATGGACCGTTCCGTCAAGTCCCATCACAAGTGCGAGGTTCTGACTGTTGACAATGTCAATCAACGGGAACAACTTGTTTCCCATGTTGAAAATCGATTTGCTTTGAGTCGGTTCCAACCCCGAAGGGGGAAGAATTCGGCATATCCGCTCGGCATTTCCAATAATAAAACAACACCCGGAGTCACCCGCGAAGGGTTTTCTTTGACAAAGGTCCTCCAGAAAGGGAAATAAACGATCAAGGAAATCGGCTTGCGCTCCGGATAATTCGGCCTGTCGCGCGAGAGGGCTCCACTCCGCCCCGCCATACAGGAGCGGCACACCCGGTTCCCCGGATTTTGACGGCGCACTCGGCTCAGCCGGTTCCCTGAATGAACACTCCGCACGCAGTAAGGCAGGCAATTGAAAATAGCGAACGATTTCATCGAGATGGTCAAAAAAAAGGATTTCCACATCAGGCGCATTAAGAAATGAGAGAGGAACATCCCGGCGATTTTCGGAGGACAGGATAAAACGCCGGACACCCTGGTCTTTGCCCGCCCGCACTTTGTGCTCAACATACCCGACTTTTTCAAGCCTGCCGTCCTGACGTACATCCGCGGAGTAGACCGTCAGGACATCATCGTTTCTTTGATAGAGGGCGTTGACAATCGCCATGATGACGGCAAGGCTCAGGCTCCAGACCTCTTTCAGCCGCCTCTCCTTCAGATCGGCGTTCACATACCGCCTGTCCAGATTAAAATTCCTCAGAAACGGTATCGTTCTGAACAGTCCCATCAGTTTCTCCTCGAGCGAATCCAGCGGCCTGTCCGTTTTCACGCCTTTCGGGCTTTCAATGACCTGTATCCCCCAGATTTCGAGTGTCCCCCTCGGCTCCAGCGCGTTGGCAACCCAGGCATTGCACTCTATAAGGGTGGCGGCTTCCCCCTCGCCCGCGATGGCGATTCCAAGCGCCTCCCCCTGAAGCCCCGGCCGGTCTCCTGCGGCGGCCCACAGGTATTCGGTTTTTGATTCGGCCATTTTTTTTCGGGCGACGGCAATGAGCTCTTCATCACTGTGGGTCGACGCGATTTGGTTGACCTGCCTTGCTATGTCCAAGCCCTTATTGCAAAAAGGACAATCCATGCAGTGGGATTCAATCTCGCTTCTGGATTTATTGTCGAGTTCGTTGTCCCAGTATTTCTCAAAGTCTTCATAGGTGTACCTCCCGCAGGAGTCCTTGATATTTTTCGTTTCAATTTCTACTGAGGTCTGGATTGCGTTAAGAAATTTTCTGTTCAGGTCTTTTTGTTTCATGACCGCCTCTTTTCCCACTATGACGACAAATTTTCAAAAACATTACCATTGGACATAGAGGTGTCTTTCACGGCCCTTTTCGATTTGAGCTTCCTTCTGGCACGATGGATAATGACGCTCACCCATTGGGCCTTTTCCGGCGGTATGCCCAAGATACCGGCAATTTCTTCATTTGAAGGCTCAATGAAGCCGGAAAAGGAATGCCTCAAAAACTCCAGACGTTTCGATCTTCTTGCAATGTCCGCGATGATTTCTTCCCGCTCCTTTTCGGCAAGATTTCGTTCTGTAGCATCCTTATAAAGCTGAGCCTGGAGATGAAGGATAATGGAATGCACCCTCCCTGCAGAATTCTCGCCCCGATCATTATTTTTGTTTCGGGCCAATAAATTTTCTACCAGAAAATCTATTTCGGATTTGACCTCCTTGACAGGTTTTTGAATAAAACGAGAAAGTTCGGCAAGTTCCTTCTTGTTCAAGGGGTCATAAAACATCACCTTTAGACGCAAGCACCACATTTCATGTGGTTTCAGTTTCTCGATTTCCGCTAGAGTCTCTCTCAATTCGCTATGGGTTTCCGGATCATGTGAAGTGGTGGGAGAAATCGTACCTTCAAGCAGGAGACTTTCGTCCTTATTTATCGGGGTGTGTAAGGAGAGGGCAGATTCTTCACCCTGCTTTTTGGAAAGGTTTTTTTTCCTGCTGAACGATCGAAGCCAGTCCAACGTTTTATGCTCACTGACTTTTTTCAGCCAATCTTTACATTTCGAATGGTCTTCCAAGCCGGCGAGATTGTTTTCCCACCAAACAGATAGAACCACCCGCATGTAAATATCCTCGACCGTCATCTTGTCATAAGCCAATCTTGATAAGCCTTTGCTGACAAGAACTCGAATAATTTCCTTTTTGATTGTCGGTGTAAAACGACGGAAAAATTCGTCCCAGGCTTGCCCATCGTTGGAAAGACAAAGATTGATGAGGTCATGATCAGGCAGGGGAGGCTTTTTTGAATTCATCGGCCAATCTCAAATCTGTTCAACAATGCTATATTTAGAAATATAGAGCTATTTAGAGATGCCTATTTCTGATTCAATGCAGCGTATGGTGATTCAAGAAGAGAACACCCGATCTTCATATTAGAAAATCGTACCTGTGTCAATTTGAAAAATGCGATCAATTATGAACCAGTATGGCGCATTTTTTAATGTCTCTTTATAGTGCAAAATTTCGTCTTTTTGATCGTAATGGACTTCGCTTTACGGCGACATATTCGGTCAGGTGGGTGAAGTGGCTTTCATTCATCGCGTTTTCATCGGGTTCATGTCCGGCTCAACATCCTACGGGGGGTGCGCTATATGGAATCTGCGTTTATTAAAGGTGAAGATGAGATTAAAACATGCTCTCACAATGAAAAACCAAGAGAAAAAGCAGGCTCAAGAGATGAGCGCAAAAAGACTCAAGACCAAACACAGAAAAGCAACCATCAGGTTAAGAACGCCATGGCCCTGGAATCGGCCGAACTGGGACTGATGAAGTTGCAAAGATCTTAGCCGCATCAAGGGTGAAATATGGTTGAGATTTTGATACATGATTCAAAACCGTTGCCTAAGGAAGGAGGAAGCCGGGTGACCACGATGGATGAAAGGGAGTCGAAAATCCAGTTGTTTGGAAAACTTGGCCTGATCGACGCAAAAGGAGGACACCCTGTGCCCGTTTATGGTCTGCATCGTCCCCTTGAATGGGAACGCGGGGTGATCCGCTACTTCTGCGAGGGATGCGGAAGCATCTTTGAACTGAAGCAGTCACAGGCGCTTCGCTTTGTCCTGAGGGCAGGGGCAAGAAGGCCCAACAGTTGGGAGGGGCTCTATTTTCACGGGAGGGCCTGCGGGGTGTGCGACGGCCTCGACCGATTCATTGAACTGAGGCCCATTCCGGAGGTTTGAGAACGCGGAACTGTGGCGTTGTCGGATTTTCTAGATCATATTACTGGGATCACAGTGATGGTCAGGATTTCCTGCAACGGTGAGATATTACGTCAAAACTCGAGTAAGTTATAAACCATTATCATTATTTTGGAAGGTATGAGTTTAGCTGTTTGAAAGAGCCCGGCAATTTCGGCCATGGGAGTCTCTTTTCAAAAACGGAGGGCCATGGAAAAGAGTGATGCTGTTCTCACGACTGTCAAGCTTTGTTAAAGCAGGATGTATTAGGCAGGCTTCTTGAGGATCGGTGGGACGAGGCATGTGCCGAACTTGCGATTGAAAGGGTCTCCCTTTATCCTGGGACCAAACATTCAACGGCCAATGCCCTCAGATATTTGGACTATACCCCAGAGCAAATCAGGGGATTTTTGGGACATCGGACAGGAAACGCCTTCCGACGCCACTATCATGATGACCCAAATGAAAAAATCCAAATGGTGATGGCATTGACCAAAAAAAATCTGACAACCGCTGAACAACATCAAGCAGCCCACCATGACGTGTAACTGCCTGATTTTAAATACACAAATGGTAGGCACGAAGAGATTTGAACTCTTGACCCCTACCGTGTCAGGGTAGTGCTCTCCCCCTGAGCTACGTGCCTGTGACAACAATCTTTACTTGCTATCCCCATAAATGTCAAGCCAATTGTGCTCTCGAACCCCTTTCGTCATTCCCCTTCTTTAACGCTTTGGAGGAGGAGTCCCCTCCCCCATCAGTCTGAACCAATAGTGCATGTAATGCAGACCCGAAATGATGGTAAAGAGGGCCGTGGCATAAAACAGAAAGGGATAGGTCCGTGACGGAAAGGTGAAAAGGATGCCTTTGCCGAGCACGGCGATAACGGACGCAAACTGTAGACAGGTGGTGATCTTGCTCAGGATGGAGGGTTTGATGGTGGCAAATTCCAGTCGGGAGAAGAAAAGGACCACCACGCCCAATAAGATCAGGATATCCCGGGCAATGACCGTCACGGTCAACCACGGAGGGAAAAAGCCTCTGACTGACAGGGCCACGAAGGTCGCCACCAGCAAAATCTTGTCTGCAATGGGATCCAGGTAGGCACCGAGCTTGCTTTTCTGGCCGAACAACCTCGCCACCATGCCGTCGAGACCGTCCGTGAGACAGCAAACGGCAAAGACAATCAGTGCGGACTGTAATTGATCATTGATTACAAAGATAATGAAGATGGGTGAGAGGATGATCCTGACGGTCGTGATGAGATTGGGGACGGTCATGGGGTTTCCCTCATCCTGAACACCACTTCCCCGCTTTCACTTCTTGACACCCCCACCTGAAACGGCAGCCTTTCATGCCTCTGGACCACATCCAGAAAAAGGTCTTGCTCACCCAGGAATTCGACCATTACCCTATGGGTTGTCCCCCTCATTGTCGTCTGGACAACGGATTTGACCCCGGGCACTTCCCTCTCGAGGAAGTCCTTGAACTCTCTGAATTGCTTAAAACTTCTCATATTTTCAAGGCATACTTCAAATCGTGCGACATCCGGATCGGCGGCTCGCATGCCTCTTTTTATGCTCGGGCGGAGACCTGAAACCGCTTTTCTTATGGCGGTATCGAGCGGATCGCCTCCAGGTCCCAGGGCAGGAGATCCCACATCGCCGGGTTCAAAATGCTCTTTCCGCCCGAGGACCACCAATGCCTCCGGATCAATGGCCGCAAGTTTGACGGAGATGGAATGGTCTGCAAAGATCCGGCAATGACCCTGAATGACCAGATCCGCCGAAAACGCCCTTCCCCATCGACCCGCCTCCTCCAGGGATAGATCCAGCGCCGTCATGTCTCCCGATACCTCCGTATCCGGGATTTTCAGCATTCTGTTGACGGGATTGAATCCATATTCCTCGAATATCCTGTAGAGCGCCAGTTCCGCGGCAGACAGAGGCGAATCGCTCTCCGGTTCTCCCCACCAGTAAAGGCCCTGCTTATCGTCCGGGCCAAGTTGCGCAACCAGAAACAGGACACGGATCGCAGACCCGACCGTTTCGGCGGCACCCAGTCCACGGAGTTTTTCCTGTATCAACTTGTCGTTTACCTTTAGACGAATCAGAAGTCTGTATCGATCCTCTGACTGGTCTTCGGCAAGGACATGGAAATTTTCAATGACTTCCCTGGCTGAAGGCAGGATTTCGTTTGTCACGGCATCAAAATATCTGATCAGGGCCTCCCTTCCGAGTCGCCTCGCTACATCTCTTTCCACTCCCTTTGAAAGGGCCTCTTCAATGGCTTGATTCTTTGCCAGGGCAAGATTGCCCTTTGTGATCCTCGAGGTTCCGATGGAAAGGATCTCCTCCCCGTCGGATCGGTCGACAGCCTCAGCACCTGATGCCATGGATGCAAGGGCACAGGAGCACCACCACACCATGATCAAGAAGAAAAAAACATGTTTCGAACTTCCCAAAATTATCGATCCCTCCGATCCTCTCCCCCTGTAATGGTTCGACCGGATCCTCGGCCTCTTTTTCCCCGATCCATTCCCGTCACTCATTCCCCATGCAGGAAAAACAGACGGAACAGAGCCCTCAGTCTTTCAATGCTTGTCAGGGCATCAGCGCCGGTCAACCTGCCCCGGGGTCTGAAAAATCCGTAATCGGATTCCAGAAGCCCTTCGGATTTCATGCAAAGCATCACGGCACCGAAATAAGGGGCTTGGTTCGAGATATCCATGAAGGGAGAGGGGGCCCCTGCGTATTGCGTCGTCAGGGACGGCTCGTTTCTGACCCTCACCATGATATCGGCCACCATGACGGCGTATTCAGCCCTGCGCACATATTCATCCGGCCCAAAGGAGCCGTCGGGACGCAGATGCAATTCCCGGATATTCATCAGGAGGACCTTTTCGATATCCTGGCGTAAGGCGTGCTCCATGATATCTTCCGGGAGCGGCCTTTGAAACGGCCCCGGGCCCCCGGATTCCCCAAAGGAACCCCTTGCATTCTCTCTCCAGAGCTCCGGAAAGATTTCATCGAGCTTCAACTCTCTGACAAAGAGTCCCGCCACCTGTGCCCTGGTGATCCCTTTTGAAAGGGCCAAGGCCTTTCCCAACTCGGACTCCGGTGCGGCCTTGACTAATTTATTGAGGACCTTGAGATGTTCATAGGATTCAGAAACAAAATGACGGTTAATTTCCAGGACCTTCCGGAAGGCCATCTCAGCCTCGATGAAGCGTCCACCCTCCTCATAGGCCATGCCCATATAGTAATAGATATCGGGATAATTTCTCGAAATGGGGCGTGCCAGAATGAAGTGTTTTTCTGCCGCCTCGAGCCAGCCCTTATCTTTGCTCATGGTGAAGAGCCGGATAAACCCCTCGTGGGCCAGGACCGCCTCTTGCTCGGTGGCGGCGTGCATTTCGGCAAGCCCCATGGCCTCAAAAGCCGGCCCATACTCTCCTTTAATGCCCTTCACCAGGCCCAGGCCCCTTTGCCCGGAAGAACATTTCGGATCAAACTGGCACACAAACTTAAATTCCCTCTCTGCATCATCAAGTCTTCCTTTTTCCATCAGCTTGAATCCGCTTTCCACATGGTGGCCGGTTGAATCCAGGAGGGGCTCCTGAGGGATTGAGACACAACCGAAGGCCAGAAGGATCGGCAGGAGTACGGCCAGGAGGAGCACGTCTCTATTGCAGGTGGTCTTCTTTTTCATGGTTTCTGTTTCCCTGTGATACGCTATATGACACCCGGTTCATCAGAGCGGAAAAGAAGGCCCTGAAGTCAGAATCCGAAGTGGCATACTTAGCACCGTCTTCACCATAGCCCGAATCCACGACAGGGGCCTTTTTGATTAGGCACCGAAGGCCTTCCCGTACTTCATCGTTTCCGCAGACAAGGTCCTTGATAAGGAGAAAGTCGGAGAATAGTTTCCTATACATTATTTGAACTTCTCCGAACTCCTGTATCTATCAAATAAACGCCTCGATGCATTTACGGATTTTTTCCCTTTCGTCGATCGAAATCCACTGCATTTCCGGATCGGATCTGAACCAGGTCAACTGTCTTTTCGCGTATCTTCGCGTGTCCTTTTTGAACTGCATCACGGCCTCATCGAGGCTCCAGCGACCGCTTAGAAATTGAACCATATGTCTGTAGCCCAAGGCCTTTAGAGGCTTGAGATCAACGGAATATCCCTTGTTGAGCAGATCCTGTGTCTCCCGGAGCAGTCCGTTTTCGACCATGATCCCGCACCGTTCGTCAATGCGATGGTACAGTCGTTCACGATCCATTTGCAAACAAATTTTGAGGGCAAGAAAGGGCCTTTCCTCAAAACGATGCTTCCTGATCAGGGTGGAGAGCGGAGATCCCGCGAGATGGATGACTTCCATGGCCCGAAGTATCCTGACCCTGTCATGGGGGTGTATCTTCTCGGCGGATTCGGGGTCGAGCGATCTCAATCTGGCGTGCATGGCGGCGAAACCCTGAACTTCCCATTCCTGCCACAGTGTATTTCTCAACACCGGATCAGTGGGCGGACACTCAAGCAGTCCACCCAGCAATGTCTTGACATAGAGCCCGGTCCCCCCCACCACAAAGGCCGTCCCGTCTCTTTCTGCAATCCCTTTCAGAGCGCGCAGGGCAAGGGAGCGATAGATCGCGGCATTAAACTCCTGATCCGGGGCCACCACATCGAAAAGATGATGAGGGACCTCTCTGCGTTCATCAAGTGACGGTTTGGCGGTCCCTATATCCATGCCGCGATAGACCTGCATGGAATCGGCGTTGACGATTTCGCCTCCAAAACGCCGGGCAAGATCAACAGAGATCGAACTCTTACCGGAAGCCGTGGGGCCGACAATCACGACAACTCTTTGTCTTTCCTGCTGCATCGGTATCAGTTTATTCTCGTGCCCTTCCCGTGCCGGATCATGATTTTCACCGCCTGCAAAGGACAAGGGGGAGGACCTTTGATCGCTTGTGAGAGGATGAGCCGTGTCCTTTCAATGTTCACAGCACCCTCTTAAACATCTTCTCTATCTCCAGATAGGTGAAGGACTGGGAGATGGGTCTGCCGTGGGGACAATGCGTGGGCACATCGGTCTGCTCCAATTGAGTCAAGAGCAATTCCATTTCCTGTCGCGACAACCGTTTCCCGGCGCGTATGGCGCCATGGCACGCCATGACAATGAACATCCGTTCCTGAGCACCGCTCCGGGAAGGATCTCTCTCTTCCTCCAGAACAGGCGCAAGCTCTTCCAGAAAGGCTTCCCAGCGCAGATCGGTCAGGAGGGATGGGACGGCGCGGACAAGGAAGGTATTCCCCCCGAAATGCTCCAGCTCGAACCCCAATTCCCTTAAAGGCTCGAGCCTCTCGAGAACAATTGCGGCGTCCTTCCGTGACAGCTCCAACTGATGCGGAATCAGGAAAGACTGGCTCTGGATCTTTGATCCCCGATAGGCCTTCAGAAGATCTTCATACACTATTCTCTCGTGGGCTGCGTGCTGGTCGACAATGAGGAGCCCGTTCCTGGTCGCGCAGAGGATGTAGGTATCCTTGAGCTGTCCGATCACCTCTCGATCTTCCTCCCGCATTTTTCCTCGGAACAATAACGGGGATGTTTTCCCGGGCGGCCTGCCCCGCTCCATGACATCGTAGGAGGCAGGGGCCTCCGCCACGGGCGAATCTCCGGACGATCCGTGCAGGTCTTGCTTTACGGGTGTCGATCCCGAATGACCGGCGGATGGGTAGCTCTTTTTGAAGGATTTTTCGATGACCGACATCAGGCCCTGATACACCGAGGATACATTGTGGAAACGAATCTCCTGCTTGGTCGGATGGACATTGACATCAACTATTGAGGGATCAATCGCCATGAAAACGACGACTTGAGGATAGCGTCCCTTCATGAGGCGTTGACCGTAGCCCTCCATGACGGCCCTTGTCATGAGTCTGTCGCGGACATTTCTGTTGTTGACGTAGGTCAGGATTCGATCGCCTCTTGATCGGCTCATTTCGGGTGGGGCGAGATATGCACGAATTCTTATGGTATCCCTTTCCAGGGCATACTCCTCCATGGAGGAGGCGACCTGACGACCCAGCAGGATGGACAGGCGGTTTAGATGGTCCCCGGATACCGGAAGATTGCACGCCGTCTTGTCTCCGTCTTCGAGCCTGAAATGGATGCCGACAAAGGGCAGGGCGATTCGGGAGAAAATCTCCGAAATCAGTTCGAACTCCGTCCGAACGGCCCTCAGAAATTTCTTCCGGGCGGGCATATTGTAAAAGAGATTTCTGACCTCAATGGCGGTTCCCGCCGGACACCCGGTTTCATCGATTGATCTCATCCTGCCGCCCGCCATGGTCACACTGTAACCCACCACTTCCTCCGCCGGCCTGGAGGTGATTTTCATCCTGGATACGGAGGCGATGCTCGGGATGGCCTCCCCTCGAAAGCCGAGGGTTTCTATGCTCATGAGATCAGAGGCCTCTTTGATCTTGCTTGTTGCATGCCTCTCAACACACAGGAGCAGATCATCCTTGTCCATGCCCACGCCGTTGTCGCTTATCCGGATGAGTTCCCTCCCCCCCCTTTCCACCTTCACAAAAATCCTGTCGGAGCCTGCGTCAATGCTGTTGTCCATCAATTCCCGGACAACGGAGGCGGGTCTCTCGATGACTTCGCCGGCGGCAATCTTGGTAGCCACGTTTTCGGTCAGTATTCGGATGAAACCCATATCATCTCTTTACTAGACTTCGAGCAATTCCTGCTCTACCCGAAACCGATGGGTGCGGCGGGGGATCCTGAACAGCCTTGAAAGGATCGCTTTTCGGCTCGCCAGCAGCAGATTTCTGCTTCCGATAGGATCGTAAGAAGTGCAACACGATGAATCCGGATGGGTCAGGAAATCCCTGGCCAAGCGATAGGAAAGGCCCACCATGAACCCGATGTTTGCGGGAGAAATCTGTTCTCCCAACCCCCTGCCGTCCAGGAACCTGACTTGGGAACTACTGAGATAATCGGACAGTTTGACCGATTGGGTGAAGAGTTTTCGCCGGGCCTTGAGCCCAGGCCGCTTCTTGCCGACCGCCGCCCTGAGAAGGTCGTCACATCCCAAGTCATTGTTACTGAGCACCTCCTTGGCAATGCGGATATAAACCGGGCCGACCAGGCGGTCCGCTACGGCCTCCCAGTAGAGGTGGCCCATGCGCTTCCAGGTGGTACCGTGCTGTATGAGGCTGGGAATGAAGTAGTTGTGGGCAATCACATCAGCGGCAAGGTGAGAGAGGAATCCATAGCCATAGGCCGCTTCCCGGTCATCCTTGGCCTCATTGAGAAATCTGAAACCCGTTTCCCAGTTATGGGAATGGCCTTCCTTTGGTTTCTGTCCCTTGCCGACAAAAAAATCCGCGGACAGGCTTCCATAAAGGTACTCCAATGGGAAGGACTGGATCGTCTGTGCAATGGCCGGGAGGAGTTGTGACAGTTCTCCCAACATACGCGTTGCAATCACCGTGTGGACAGCCGGCCCCCAAGCCCAGGCACCGTCTGCAAAAATAAGTTGTAGTCCAAAGGCAACTATTGAGGTGAGCAGGATCTTTCCGAAAAATACCATAGGAATTTCATCCCTCCTGAATCCATTCAGCGTAAATCATGCGATAAAGGCATTTTTTTCCGTTCTGCAGAATCGACTTTGATCTTAAAAAGTCACAGGTCAAGGTAATCACAAATATGATGATTTCAAAACATGCATTTCTCCAACTAATGATTGTATCGGCACCTGAACCGGAATCTTAATGAGGTTTTTATGAACTATCCTGTTAAAATAGCGGCTCACGGTGTGCGCGACGATCTGAGGGAAACCTGGAAACATATCCCGGAACCGGGTGTTGAACAACCCCTTAAACTCGGCGCGACGGGCTAAAAATCTATTGACACAGGGGCGCACGGCATCACGCTTATCGGGGTGGCATTTGAGGAAGTGAACGCAGTCCAGGCTGTAAAACCGGGGCTTCTTCAGGACAAAGGCCCTGTCTTTGGCGGAATGGCACACTTCGCTTAAAAAGATCTCCGGGCCGTCCACGTGACGGCAGGATATTTGGATATAACTTCCTGATGCACCTTGTATCCTTCAGTGACGGCCACATCCGCATGATTGCATGCAAAATGGTGGGGTACTGGAACTTGGAAGGCCTGTCCTCTTTCCCCGCGGGGACCGCCGGGTCACTTTCCAGAATATAACAGGACGCGTATCACACCCGGTCAGATCAGGGTTCATTGCCTCCCAAATCGTTTCAATATACCAAAAAAAACCGTCGAAACAAAGATTTAATTTTTTTCCGCAAACATAGGGCATTGACTCCAAAATTCAACCGTCATATAAATGAGCGGATTTTGCATGGTCATGGACAGGTGTAACGCCCCCTTTTTGTTTTTTTCCGGTAACCCCCTTCTAAGATTAACGGATCTGCCTCAAATGAATTTTCAAGGAGGTTTCGAAGCCCATGGAAAAGGAAGACTGGCAGAAAAAAGGAACCGGCCATCGACAGAGACTGCGAAACAAATTTCAGGAAGGGGGGCTTGACCGGTTCTCGGACGATGAGGTCGTGGAGTTTCTCCTGACCCTCGGTACCCCCAGAAAAGACGTCAAGGCACCGGCCAGGGAGGCCTTGAGGGTATTCGGAAGCCTTTCGGGTGTCTTGTCCGCGCCAATTGATAAGCTTGAGACGATCGAGGGGATCGGACCCAAAAACGCCCTTTATTTGAATCTGGTGCATCAGGTCGCGGGCCGCTATCTGAGAGACAGGGCCAGGGGAAAGGCCTTTTTGGGATCCTCGAAAGCCGTCTTTGATCATCTCTTCCATGCCATGCGGGATCTCAAGCGGGAGGTCTTCAAGGTCCTTTTCCTCAATCGCAAAAACGAATTGATCTTGGATGAGGACGTCTTTTTGGGCAGCCTCACAGGCAGCGCCGTTTACCCTCGGGAGGTCCTGACCCTTGCCCTTGAAAACAGGGCGGCCGCCATGGTCTTTGTCCACAACCACCCATCCGGTGACCCTGCGCCGTCCCCTGAGGATCGAAGACTCACGAGAGACCTGGTCTGGGCGGCCAACCTCCTCATGATCCAGGTCCTTGACCATGTGATCATCGGGCACAACACCTATTACAGTTTTGCAGACGACGGTTGCATCCAGAGATACGCGCGGGAGTTTCAACAGACCACAAATGCCTCCCTGGCCCCTTGACGCAGGGTCTCAGGACGGTAGCCCGTAACAACAAGCCCTCACACCTCTCAATGACAGATGAGGTCTCGCAGATTTACTTTGTGGCAAAGCCCGACGAAGTTTTCGGGTGTTTTTCGCCGAGGATCTCGATCTGGACGATTTAAATTTCTGGACCGAAATCATCCCAACGAGCATTTTCAGGTCAAGAAAATCGCATCACGAATCAGCGCATTCAAAGATATTGACATTAAGGTCAAAATTTTTCATGATCTACCGCTAACAACTGTGAGGCACATGGTCAGACGATGTTGAGGGCCGGATTGTCTTGAAGATATAAGGGCTTGAGGATGGAGCAGCCTTTTGATGAGATGGCAGGGGTGACGCGGACAACCTTGCCCTCCCGGCCGAGAGCCGGCAGATTATCGGCATTCAACCCCTTTGAATACAAGATTTGACCTTTCTTTGCGAGAGTGGCGGAACTGGTAGACGCGCTGGACTTAGGATCCAGTCTGGCAACAGGTAGGGGTTCGAGTCCCCTCTCTCGCACCATAAATAAATCAAGGACTTACTGCATATAAGCGTTAAGTCCTTTTTATTTTTTGGTTCCGTGTAAGCGTTATATAAGCAGGAAAATATTTTTTCTGCATCTGTGAAACATCCACAAAAAAAGCTCCGGGCAACCTGACGCCGACAACTTCCGGCTTTTTTTGCAAGCATTTTGGCGGCGCAGGTGAGCTTTCCGTTCGGCAACAGAAAAACAGTAAACGAAACTTGAGAATATCCATTCATTCAAGAGGCTATCAGAGAAATGGAAATTGATATATTCGCCCTGATCAAGGATGGAGACGTAGAGTCAGTAGATAAACTTCTTTCAGAGAAGCCTCTACTTATGAACACCAAGAAACCGCCACATGAAAGCTCCTTGCTGCATTATGCTGTTTCTTGTCTACAAATTGAACTGGTCAGTCTCCTTGCCGACCGCATTACAAACATAAATGAAATGGATAGATTGGGGCGCACTTGTCTTCACTATGCATCATGGGAAGGTCTCTGCGATATTGCTAAGATTTTAATAGATTCTGGAGCAGACGTGAACGTAAGAGAGGGCACCTACGGTGATGGGAAAACACCTCTCCATCGTGCCGCGGAAAACGGACACGCTGATGTGGTTGAACTACTGCTTATAAATGGAGCCGATCCGAAAATAACTATTGATAGGAGGCCTTACAAGCTACGTGAGGTTTCGGAAAAATTCCCTGATACCAAGTGGATACTTACTCCAAAGGATTGTGCGAGTACAAAAGCCATCCAAGAACTCTTTGAGAAATATGAAAGGAACCCCTGAATGATAAACCACGGGGTGTCGAACAACCGCATCAACTCGGACTAGCAATTCCGCTGCGCTTCACACCGGAAGGTGACTTCAGCGTTATTTGGTCAAAGAACAAGTCGGAGGGACTTTGGGGTCCGGGTTGGACCAAGCTAATTGCTTGATATTCAAAGACTATGATCCCAAAAGTAGGCGTTTTCAGGCCTTAGAGCATCATTTTCATGCCCCGAAATGCTGGTGTAAGGAACTGGAGTTTACCGCAGCACGTAACTCCGAGAATTTTATTGTAACCACTAATAAGGCCACTCGGAAGGGTGGCGTACAACCCCTGCGCGAACCATATTGAGATCGATTTAGAGCAGGCATTCCTTCTTGTGGCACCGGTGGGTAATGTGCCGGACACAGCCGGGTATATCATGCCTGTTTGCCCTCGGCCTATAACGCAACCCTTAGCATAGGGTTTTTTGGGGGGGTCAAAAACATAATTCTAAGACCGAAAACCGCCTCATTTCAAAGCCTTTTGATCCTGAATACGCGCACTTCCCTTGGTCCGACCCGAGGGCGCAGCATGCCTTTGTAGATCCGACCGTGAAGCCATACAGGATCAGCTTATGTTGCCGGGCATGGAGCAAGACGAGAAGCGATACCCTTTCCTGACCATGGTGAGAGATGACGTAAGGTACAAGGTTTTCGGAATTGTCACGAACATGGACCGTATGGAAAGGGGTCTCTGTTTGACTTTTGTAGTTGGCTTTGATAATTGCGAAACATGAGCAGACCATAAGGAATCGGTGGGGCTATGGGATATCCGTATAAGCGCCTTCTGTCTCATGACAACGCACTATCATTTACTGATTCACACGCCTAAAGCTAACCTGTCACGAAGCATGTGTCATATCAACGGGGTCTATACGCAACGGTTCAACCGAACTCACGGGTTGGATGGCCAGTTATTCCGTGGCCGCTATAAATCGATTATCGTGGATGGGGACACCTATCTGCTTCAGTTGGTTCGTTATATCCATCGGAATCCGATACGGGCGGGTATTATGGACCAGTTGGATGACTATCCCTGGAATAGCCATAAGGGGTATCTGTACACTTCGAAAAAATGGGATTGGCTCCACAAGGATTTCATTTTGTCCATACTGTGTTCTGAAAAGTCAGCTCGCCAAAAGGCTTACAAGAGTTTCACGGCGTTGGAAGATTCCGAAGATATTGAAAAATTGTTTGAAAGGAAGAAATGGCCTGTTGCCCTTGCGGGTGAGTACTTTGTCAAGAAATTGAAAGGAAAGTATTTCAGGGAAAAGACCGATTCGCAGGTTCCTGAATCCCGGAATTTGGCCCCTGCATTGCAGTCAATAAAGAAAGAGGTCTGTCTGTATTATGGCGCAGATGGGTCCGAACTTTTGAAATCCCGAAGAGGGTGGTCCAACGAACCAAGAGGCATGGCGATTTGTCTGTGTCGAATGCTGCGAAAGGATGGTCTGGTCCGTCTTGGTTCGCAATTCGATCTCAGGGGTACAGCTCAGTGAGCAGCGTGCTGGCGGGAATGAAAACGCAGATTCGCAACAGGCGACAAATAAGAAAACGGTATGAAGAGATTGAAAAAAGGGTCATTATAAGTCAAACAGAGATTGTGACCCCTTTCCCTTCGGCGGCACTTGACTTTCGCAGCCAAGCTGAAAAAAATCTGCGAAGGCTTGAAGATTTTCCTGAATCCGGAAGAA
>JBMNCO010000145.1:0-2040 GCA_049366815.1 Desulfatiglandales bacterium
CGCCATTGTTTCCTGAGTTTGTTCGTAGCTCTCGATGTCTTGTATGACGACCTTGGCTTCGCCATTCTGGGTGATGACCAGCGGCTCCCTCTTTTCGCCGAGATTCCGTACGATTTCGGCGGCATGGGCTTTCAGGTAACTGATGGGCTTGATCTGGCTGGACAGTTTCATGACGACCCCTCCATTTCCTAAACATGACTGAATATAGTCCAAAAACAGGTCGTGTGTCAAGATCGGGAAATCACGTCGAACCCTGAAGGGAGATATTTCGATTTGCGTCCCGGACGGGTCACAGCCGTTCTTTAATGCCTTGAAATTTCAAAAACTTGGTTGAAAAATTCCACGCGTATGGCGAATAAGAGCCAAGAGCAGATTTTGACCCCATTCCCATCCTTTAAGCCCCTGCAAGTCTTGGCAGCAGGGCCGTGGCAAGGCTCAGGACCAGGAAAAATCCGCACATGTCTGTCACCGTCGTCAGGACGGGGCTCGATACAAGGGCGGGGTCCAATCTTAGGGTCTTGAGAATGAGGGGAAGAGAGCCTCCGAGGGTGACCGCCAGGATAGTGTTGGCCATCAGGGCGCCGCCCACGACCAGACCCAGGAAGGGGTTTCCTTTCCACAGCATGGCCACCCCCCCGAGAAGAAGTCCGAGTGCGAGTCCGTTCAAGGCCCCTAAACCCACCTCCTTCATGATGACCCGGAGGATTTCGTTGGGACGGATCAGCCCCAGGGTCAACTCCCGCATGCTCACGGCCACGGCCTGGTTGCCGGAGCAACCGCTCATATCGCTGATCATGGGCAGAAACACGGCCAGGGCGATGGCCGCCGCAAGGGTGTCCTGGTAATAGGCAATGACGCTTGCGGCAATGACATTGAGAACAATATTGATGCTGAGCCATGAGAAACGCCTTCCCGAACGGGCCATCAGCGGCATGGTCCGAAACTCCTCGCCCCCGACGATCCCGCTCAATCCAAGAAACTGACGATCAGCCCGCTTGAGGGAGGCCTCCTCCACGGCCTCAGGCAGGACCACTCCCACCAGCATGTCCTTCGGATCGACCACGGGCACGCCGAAGAGTTTGTGCTCGTCGAAGAACTGCCTCAACTTCCCTATGGTAGCTGCGGAGGGAATACGGAGGGGCTTCTTGATCATGATATGGCGTAGAATCGCGTCTCCCCGGGCAAAGAGGAGGTCGTGCATCCGAAGGACCCCGGTGAGCCTGCCGCCTTTGTCCTGAACATAGAGATATTGCACGTGGTAATCTTTGTAGGTCTCTCGGTTGGTCTGCAGATCTCGCAGCACGTCGCTCACGCGATCGTTTTCCCGGTAGGCCAAGTATTCCGTGATCATAAGGCCTCCGGCCGTATCCGGATCGTAGGTGAGCAGTTTCCGGACGTCTTCGGCCTCATCCGGGGACATCTCCTTGATAATGGCCTCGGCGTTTTCTCGGGACAATTCGGCCAGCAGGTCCGCCTGCCTGTCGCTTGGGATTTCGTCGACAATAGCTGCGGCACTGTCGACGGGAAGATCCTCGATTAGGTCGGCGGCCTGGGCATCGGAAATGTCCTCGATGACATCGGCGGCATCCTCAGGTTCCAGGACGATCAGCAACTTGCTCTGTTCCTGGGAGGACAGACGGGAAATCGCGCGGGCGGTCTCCGCCGGACTGAGGTCCTGCAGGAACGTCTTCAATCGCTCAACATCATCGGCCTTGAGGATCTCGCTCAGGGCCTCCCAGGGCCTCTCCTTCATGTATTCAGACATCACTTCGACTCCGGAGTCAGAATTTGGTTCGCTGATTTCGGATCTTCCGAGCCCTGAGCTTTGAATGAAAATCAGCACAAGGACGAAAATGCCACACGATTTCTCAATCAAAGTTTTGGATGATGTGAAATCGGCCGTCAAACTCCATAATTGTTTGCCTTGTTTGACACATCCTACGCGTAGGCCCTTTAAAAAGGATCAGTAATGGTATCGCAATTGGGCAATAGGGATTGCGTCTTCCGACACTCTATATACAAAGCGGTGTTCATCGTTAA
>JBMNCO010000146.1:0-31511 GCA_049366815.1 Desulfatiglandales bacterium
AAGCCTGTATTATCGGACAGAAATCGGCGTAAAGGTCCTGATCGAGAAAGACGGTTTCAAACTCTTCGATCATGGGCAAGGGGAAGACGGGTCGACAGCCCTCTGAGTTTGAGAATCAGGCCGGTTCCGACACCCCAGGCGCCGTTGACCAGGAAGACCGTGACCAGCAAGGGCAGGTGCCAGCCTCCTCCGACGGGTCGCCCCTTGAGAGGCAGGACCACCAGAAGTGCGACGAGAGAGGGCAGGATCGCTCCAAACAGAAAGGCTGCCGCCCAATAGGCGCCGCGCCCCGGAAATCTCCCGTGGACCAGTGAAAAGAGAATGCCCCAGATCCCTCCCCAGAACGAGAGGGAAAGGAATGCCGGGATGCCGAAGGGCTGGGTCGGCGTCAGAGAGAACGGAGCCATGGGCGCCAGCCCCAGGGCCCGCAGCAGGGCCAGCATCAGCTGATGGAATATGAGTGTGGCAAAAAAGCCGGCGATGAAGCCGAACAGACAATGCGTCTTAAACCCTCTGTTTGTATTGCTGAAAGCCATGATCTTCCTCCTTAGCTCTTCCCCATATCGCAATGGATGATGATCGGGAGCAAATGCGGCCCGTAAAAAGTCGCACGCCTCAACCGGCGGCGCTTTTTGCGAAGCCGCCCGGGAAACGAGGCGGATCCACCCCTCGTTTTCAGCCCGCCACGTCATAGATCCTGATATCCGGCTCGGCCTCCAGAAGGTCCTTCAGTTCCTTGACCACATCCTTGCTGAAAAGGTCGCTTTTCAGGTAGGCCCGGGCGTTTTCGATCTTCTCGAAACCGTGCAGGACCTGTACATCTTCTTCCCTGACGAGAAGTTGCTTCGTCTGTGCGCCCTCGATCCCGCCCAGAAAAGGCCCCCTGTATTTGGCATACACCTCGGCGGCGGCGGACCTGTTCTCAGGCCGAATTTTGAGGTTGATTTCCAGATAGGCAGTCATGTGAGTGCTCCTTTCTCCTAAGGTCATTTCCTTTTAGGATAACCTCTGCGGCCCGGGAAAAAAATGGGGTCAAAACTGTATTCAGACCCCGCGGACGTTGTACGCGGCGGGCACACGGAGAAGGGCGGAAGGCGCGCGGCACGAAGATGTCCATGGCGGGCGGAACGGGGTTTTCAATTCCGGCACCCGGAGCTCCAGGAAGTCCTGCGGAACCTTGTCTCATGATGAGGTCCTTTTCATGTGCCCTGTCCGATCCGCCCGTTCACTCAAACCGGTTTTCTTCAAGTCACGGGCCTCTTTTTTTCCAGGGCGAGGGCGCTTATATCGTCGTCATAGTCGTGGCTTCCGGCAATCACCTTGTCGAAGATCTTGGGGTTGGATGTCATCCCCCGAAGGCAGTCTTCTTCGATAAGCTCCCTCAATTCGCCGGAAGTGATCATTTTGCGTCTCAGAAAATCGAGCAGATGCCCTGGCCGAAGTCCTGGATCTTTATCAGGGGATTCTCTTTCATGGTTGATTCCACTCCCTTTCCAGGTCCGTCACCTTGGTGAGACGCCGATGAAAGCGTTCGATCTTCTTGAAGCTTGCGCCCAGGAAGACGCCGATCAATTCAAGGGCCAGATCGTAGCCGATCACCCGGCCGCCGAGGCAGATCACGTTCATGTCATCGTCCTCTACACCCTGACGGGCCGAAAAATCCTCAGTGATCAGTCCGGCCCTGACCCCTCTTATCTTGTTGGCCGTAATGCATGCGCCCACACCGCTGCCGCACACGGCGATACCCCGTCCCTGTTCTCCACGGCCCACGGCCCTGGCCATGGGCACCACAAAATCAGGGTAGTCGTCGTCCACGATGAATCGATGGGCGCCATAATCCTCCACCTGGTGGCCTGCGGCCTTGAGAACCTTTATAATCCGTTCTTTTAAATCAAACCCGCCGTGATCCGCAGAGATGCCGACGTGCATGCTTACGCTCCTTTTTTCCTAACACGAGCACTTTCGTCGTGATCATGCCTTGGCCGATACTGGATAAAAACCAGGCACACTCGGCTGGAAATGTCTTTATGTCGGACGGTTACCAGGGCATAGGCGTGCCGTCGAATTTGATAAAGCGGCCCGTCTCCTCCGGCGTGAACCGCTCCAGGATGCCTCGCATGCCCCTGACGCTCTCTTCAGGGCTGATTCCGCCCTTGGGACCCATCCTCGTTCGTACGCCGCCAGGATGGAGAATGAGCACCCCGATTCCACGGGATTTCAGGGCGGCGGCCAGTCCCTGCATGGCCGCGTTGAGTGCCGCCTTGCTCGACCGATAGTAGTAGTTCCCCGGTGCCCCGATGTCGCCGATGCTTCCCATGTGGCTGCTGACGGCGACGATGAGGCGTTTTCTGCCTCTTGCGACGTTTTCCACGAAATATTCGGATACACGCATCGCGCCCATGGTGTTGACTTCAAAAGTCCTTGCCCAGTCGTGATAGCAGAGGAATCCGAACCGGGCGGAATTTTTTTCGATATAGATTCCCGCGTTGTTAAGAAGGATGTCGATCGGTTCCTCTTCCAGTTCCCAGAACAACCCCCGGAGATCCTCCGGCAGGGTGATATCGAGTCGGTGAATGCTGATCGCGGGATATTGCTTCGCGAGATCTTTGAGTGCCGAGGCCTCGGCCGGGTGGCGGCACGTTGCAAAGACCCGCCAACCCTCCATGGCATATTGCCGCACCCATTCGAGGCCCAGGCCCCTGTTGGTCCCGGTAATGAGAATTCTGTGCATCGTAGACCTCCAAGCCATTCTTGGCATCGCTATGTTTTTTTCATTTCCTGTGGTTCTATAAGGACAGGAATGACCGTAACAGGGACGGTAAGATTTTTTAGGATTTTTTCGGTTACGCTCCCAAAAGCAAAACGGGATTTCCTTCCGCGGGTGGTCATAACGACCAGGTCTATGTTGCGCTCTTGGATGAATCTGAGAATCTCTTCCGCAGGATCTCCGATTGCTATCTCCTTCAGGTAGAGGGGGCATCCTTTCAGATACTCCTTACAGATCTGGTCGAGCCTTTCTCCGGCCCGCTTTTCCTCCCATTCGTGGATCTTTTCTATATGTGAATCGTCGAACTCCCCATACCAGGCTTCATGGTGCGTGAGTTCCTCGATGACATAGAGGACATATATTTCCGCACGATATTGTCTTGCGAGGGACTCCACAAAGGGGATCGCTTTTTCGGCGTTGCCGGAAAGATCGGTGGGCCAGAGGATCCGTTTTATTTCCATGGAGATTCTCCTTTCTCAGTGTACGTAAACCATCAGGTTTTTTAGAGGCTCGCCGGTCGTCCCGTTGTCGGGCTTTTTTTTGCTGTGAATTCTTGCCCCTGATTGAATCTTACTATAAGAGCGGTGAGACCTTCAGGAAATGCGTTCTATCACGTATTCAGAGAGGGAAAGCACGGTATTTTCCATCCGCGCCGTCCGAAACAGTATTCGCGTTCACAACCCGGCACCTTCCAAAGGGGACGGGCGCAAGGACCAAAAAGATTATCCGGAGAAGAGCCTGGTTGAAACGCCACAGGCCGAGAACCAAGGGATGGAGTAATGCGTGAAATTGTTGGGGGAAAACTCTCTCATCGGTGCCTTTTTTCGGTCACCTATTTTTCAATGGGAAAGGTCGGAGCGGCACCGAAGCATCCGATTACAGACACCAAAAGAAACATGAATACGAGGAGGATAGAGTGTACCATGCTCCGCCGGTGGGCGGAGTCCATTGTCGTCGTTGTCGATTCGTTTGCGCAATAAAGATTCAGGAGAAGAGATTCCCGGGCGGCGGGGACGGCCGGACCGCCGATTTCGGCGTCCGGACAGGAGCCCCCCCAAGGTCTTACCCGTGTAACGGTGCGGCTATTCCGCCCGACCCCGGATTGCGGAGAGCAGATGATCCGTCTTATCGCTCTTGGACCGGTAGGCTGACGCTCCGGCATCGATCATGGACTGTGCCTGGTCGTCCCCCTCGAACATCGACAGGCCGATGATGCGTATGTGGGGAAATTCCGAATGAATGATCCGGGTGGCCTCCAGACCGTTCATGTTGGGCATGCTGATATCCATGAGGATGACATCCGGAAGGATCCGCCGGGCAAGCTCAACGGCCTCTCGACCGTCCGTCGCCTCACCAACCACCTTCAGATCGCTGTGAGAGTCGAGCATTCTGGAAAGCGCTTCCCGCATGACGATATGATCGTCGACCAGCATGACGCGTATCTTTCCCATATCCCCGGTATCGGTATCCCATGCCCAGACCGGTCCCCCGAGAGCCTTTTCGCTCATGTTTTTCAGCCCCTTTTCAATCGATTCGGTATCGTCGTAAGGGACAATCAGGGTGAAGGTCGATCCCCCGTCCCCGGCGCTTTCAAAATGGAAACGGCCGCCGAGGTGGAGCAGCCGCTCGCGGATAGCGATCAGCCCGAATTTTTGCTCTTGGTCGGCGCGTTTCCATACCTGGTCGGCGTCGAACCCCCTTCCCCGGTCCCTCACAACGACTGTGATCCGTCCGCTTTCGTGCCGCATCTTAACCTGCGCAGAATTCACGCCGGCGTGTTTTATCACATTCAAGAGCAGTTCACGTATTGAGGCAAAGAGCAGTATCCTGAGATCGTTGCGTCTCACTACAATCCGGGATTCGGATTCCAGCTGCACCTCAAAATTCTGGTTTCCCTTCATCCATCGGGCCAGCCATTCCAGAGAAGCTGTAAAATCGCCTGAGCGCAGGACTTGGGGGGAGAGGTCGGCGCTCAGGGACCGTAGCCCTTTAATGGAAAGGTTGATCAGATTGAGGACGCGTTCGGCATCCGCCTTCAACGGATCCCCGATGCCGTTGATCAGCATTTCCTGGCTGATCTTGGCCCCCACCATCAGTTGCTGCAGGTCGTCATGCAGGATTTCCGCGATCCGGCGACGTTCGTTCTGCTCGGCCAGGGTGAGCTGGGAGGACATTCTGGCGAGCTGTTGTGCCCTTTCATTGAGTTTGTCGGCCTGCTCTCGCAACTGTTGAACCTGATGCATGTGGTCGGTCAAATCCGTGACCACCATGCAGATCCCGGTCGTCTCGAGTTCCGGCATGGGATTCAAGGAAACGGAAACAGGAACCGGATCGCTGTTCGTCCTTTTGAGCAGGACCTGCGCCTTGCACCTTTGGGTTTTGCCTTTTTCGAATGCCGAATCAAAGTGACCGTTGGATAAGACGAATCGATGAATGGAATCACCAATGATCTTAGCGTATGGGGTTTCCACCATCTCGGCGAACCGGTCGTTGCAGTAAAGGATCGCTCCGTCGAGGGCCAGGGTAACGGCGCCTTCGTTCATGTCCTGCACATAGTACCGATAGGAGCGCTCGGCTCCCATCAAGGTGAAGACCCTCTCTCCGTCGGGTCCGGAGACAACGAGAGCGTCCACCTCGCCCCTCCGGATGGCGGAAAGCGTCTCCTCCGCTTCCTCGAGTCGCATGCGCAGATCTTCTATTTCAATGAGAAAGTCGCCTGTGGTCCTCTCTTCCATTTCATCACCGTTCTTGTGATCTCGTGCCTATTTCTTCAGGCGCAGATCTAAACCCATGAGGATTTTTTCCGTTTCCGACATGTCCCCGATAAACTTTCTGATCGGCTCGGGGAGTTTCTTGATCAACGTCGGCGTGGCAACGATCTGATCCCCCTTGGCAAGAACCGGGTTCCGGTATATATCGATGATTTCAAGATGATAATGACCCTCGAGATGATCTTCGCAAATTTTCTTGATGTTTTGAACGGCCTGAGTCGATTTTGGGGTCATTCCTGTAACATACAGCCTGAGGGTATATGTTTGGTTGCCGGAGGCCTTGAGATCCCGTTCATATTCTCTCACGGAGTCCTTCGGGTCTGTCGGTTTCATGTATGTCTCCAAATATCGCCATGCGATGGTTCGGTTCAAGTCCATGCGTTGCCGTGTCTGCCTTATCATTGTGCGCATCGGCCCGGGAACTCCGGGCATTGAACCCTTTCCGGTCCTCTAGGCCCTCGGTCGAAGATCGAGCCCCACGAGGACCCGGACGGTATTGGAAAGGTCCCCGATAATCTTCTTCAGGGGCTGAGGCAATTTCCTGACCAGCGTCGGGACTGCAAGGATCTGGTCGCCCCGGGCAAGCTGCGGGTTCTTGACCAAGTCTATCACTTCGATGCGATACTTGCCAGGCATATGTTCTTCGCAGATCTTTTTCAGATTGTTGAAGGCCGCAATCGATTTGGGCGTGTGCCCTGCAACATAGAGCCTCAATTGCCAGGATTGTTCAAGATTGCCCGTGTTTTCATCAGGGTCCAAGTGAGGGTCCGTCATTTGATGTCTCCTCAGGTAAAAGGATAAGCCCGGTTCGAAGGGCTGTTACGTGCAGCACGGCGAGACAGGGAACCGGGATGAACCCGTGATGGAATTCGATTTACGCAGGTGCATCCGGGTCGGCCTTCCTGCTTGCGGCCATGGCCTGTCCCGCCTCCTGAAGACGGATTTCTCTCAGTTGCTCCTGATCGATAAACATCCTCAGTTCCTCTTCTTCGGCCGCGAATTCCGCACGCTGGGCCGCAATCTGGGCTTCCAGGGCCGCTCGTCTCTTTTCCAGGTTCATTTTGCGACGTTCGATCTCCTGCCGCCGGTTGATCATGTCCGACCTCTCCTGTGCCTCCCGGGCCAGGCGGGCGGAACCGGTCAGCACCCCTGATGGTCCGACGTAAACATCCACCAGATCGATGCCCTGATCGGTCATGAGAAATTCACGAACCTGGTTTGAATGGGCCATACCGCGGGATTTGAGAATATGCAAGACCCGGTTTCGTTCTCCGTCGATCTCGATGTCCCGGAGCAGCACCCATGTATCGGACAGTGAGGAGACTCCGACGTCCGTCTGTTCGAGACTGACTCCCGGCGGGGCCAGACTGGTGCACAGGGTGGTGACCTGGAGGAGTTTCAGGTGGTCCATCATTCGTATGAGCATGGCCTTGACGTCGGCTTGGAGGCCGACGGAGGTAAGATTCGAAATGGGATCAATGACAACGACACTCGGCCGAAAGTCGGTGATTGACTTATGAATGGCCGAAAGATGGGCCTCGAGCCCATAGAGGGTGGGACGATCGGAACGGATTTTCAAAAGGCCTTTCTCAGCCCAGGGTTTGAGGTGGACCCCTATGGACTGCAGATTACGGCTGATCTGGGTGGCCGACTCTTCGAAGGCGATAAAAAGTGCCTTTTCACCCCTTCGGCAGGCCGCTTCCACGAAGTGACCGGCCATGCTGGTCTTTCCCGTTCCCGGCGTGCCGGAGACAAGGATGGTGCTTCCGCGAAAATATCCCTTTCCTCCGAGCATGCCGTCCAGACGCGGAATCCCGGAAGAGATCCGTTCTTCGGTGACCTGGTGGTCCAGGCCCAGAGAGGTGATCGGCAGGACGCTTATGCCCGTTTCACTGATCAAAAAGGGGAATTCGTTTGTTCCGTGGGTGGATCCCCGGTATTTGACGATGCGAAGGCGTCGGGTGGAAACCTGATTCGACACCCGGTGATCGAGAAAGATGACGCAATCCGAGACATATTCCTCGAGACCATGGCGGGTCAGGGACCCCAAGCCCTGCTCGGCGGTGATGACGGTGGTCATCCCTTTTTCTTTGAGCCAGCGGAAGAGCCGGCGGAGCTCCGAGCGAACAATCGTCAGATTTGAAAGACCCGAAAAGAGTGTCTCGATCGTGTCCAGGGCCACCCTTTTCGCGCCGATCGTATCGATATCATGTTCCAGTCGAATGAAAAGCCCCTGGAGATCATATTCCCCGGTTTCTTCTATCTCACTCCTCTCGATCCGGACATGGTCGATCAGGAGTCTGCCCGAGGCGGAGAGCTCGTCCAGATCGAAGCCGAGGGAGGCGACGTTCATGGCCAGCTCCTCGGCGGTCTCTTCGAAGGCCATGAACACACCCGGCTCATCGAATTCAAGAACCCCTCGGACCAGAAATTCCATGGCAAGCAGTGTCTTTCCCGAGCCGGCCCCTCCGCAGACCAGGGTCGGTCTCCCTGTGGGAAAGCCCCCGTTTGTGATTTCGTCGAGGCCGGATATTCCGCTTGGAGATTTTTCCAATATCCTGGATATCACAGGTTTAGGCTCAGTCCTGGCCACAGTGTGTCTCCTTTCTCAATATAGCTGCCGTCTCCTGTCGGAGTTCCCCGTCATCCGGTTCCGGAAAAAATTTTTTTGAATCGGTCAGACTTTGCCCGTAGGGCGACCTCCCTGAATATGGAAAATGTTGTTCTTCGATGCCATGGGATGAGAGTCGATGAATAAGACTGATGGCACGGAGGAAATATTTATCTTCATATATACTTGATTAGAAAGAGATTTGCAAAAAAATAAAGGGGATGGCGCCTTGTTGTTGAAGTCGGCAGGATGATCTGAAGAAAAATTCGCCTGCCCCCGCGATGCTTGCTTGCCTGATGTCACCCAAAACAGAACATGCCGATTTAATTGTTTATGCCTTTTTGTGGTCCATCCAGCGTTTTCATAAAACCCTTGCCCCGGTTTTCTCGGTTGCGTTGTCAAAACGGACAAGGCGAAGAAGCTTTACAACCTTTAAGAGTAGTGATGCTTTCAGGGAATGCGTTCCATCACGTATCTGGAGGGGGAAAGCGCGGTATTCCCCATCCACGCTATCCGAAATAGTATTTGCGGTCCGAACCCGTCACCTCGCAGAGGTGACGTGCAGGAGCACAATTCCCGGACCTGGGAACCGCCGCATTCAGACGCAGGGAGAGCAAGTTGGTTCAACGCGTTGAAAAACAGGATGTTTTTCCTGTTTACAGAGTCCGGTTTTTACCTGTACACTAAATATCCTCCGCTCTGCAGGCGTAAAAGTATGTGCTTGAATAAATTAAGTTTTCCGTGAGTCCGGCCGTGATTGCGTTCCGGAACCGCACGGCGTGGATCACCATGGCGAGGCCATCGTGTCGCATAGCCTCCGAGCCGCTCATTTCTGTCCTGATGGTTTTGAAGGAGGATTTGAATGCCTAAAATGTCGCTGACCCTGATGGTCTTGTTCGGCCTGACCCTCTCTGTCGTGTCCGGATGCAATCGGGAGGAAAAGCCGGCCGAAACGAGGCATGTGGAAGAAATTGCCCTTTCGGTGACCCCCTGGCCAGGCTCCGCCGCGCTCTATGTGGCGCAGGAGAAAGGGTTTTTCAAGGCTGAAGGGATCAAGGCCACCTTTCATCCCTATGACTCGGGGCATCTGGGGCTCGAGGCCGTCCTTTCGAGAAAGGTGGACTTTGCCACGGTGGGAGATACGCCGATCGCCCGCGCCGCATTGGAGGGCAAACCCATTGCCGTCATCGCCACACTCAGCGAAATAAACCGTGCTGTCCTGATTGTCGCAAGAAAAGACAGGGGTATTTCCTCGGTGGCCGATCTCAAGGGGAAGAGGGTGGGCGTCGTGGTGGGAACGACAGCCGATTTTTTTCTTCACATCTTCTTGACGACCTCCTACATTAATCCGTCGCAGGTCAAAATTATCAACCTTAGGGCCGAAGAGGTCGTGGATGCACTGGTCGGTGGGGAGGTCGACGCGGTGAGCACCTGGTTCCCTCATACGACCGAGGCTAGGGATAAACTTGGTGATAATGCCCTCGTTTTCGAGAATCCGAGCCTCTACAAAATGACCTGGAATATCGTGACCGCAAAGGAATTGACGAATACCCGCCCCAAACTTGTCCAAAGCGTCCTGCGCGCGATTGTAAGAGCCAATGCATTCATTTTGAGGCAACCCGATGAAGCGAAAGCTCTGACCCTCATGCACATAGGTGCAAAAGGCCCTCTATTGGAGAAAGAATGGGATGATTACACCTTCACGACGGCCCTGGACCAGAGCCTTGTATTGAATCTGGAAGATCAGGCGAGATGGATGGTTACGAAGAGGGTGGGAGCCACGAAAAGTCCGCCCAATTTTATGCATTTCGTTTATACCGACGGCATGAAAGCGGTCCTGCCGGAAGCGGTGGGAATCGTCCACAGATAGGAGCAGGGATATGAAAATCGCGACCAAGTTGAAACTTGGGGCAGTGGTTCCCGCTCTCATGGCGCTCATTATCGGCTTTGCTCTGATCCTTTCCTACAGGACGGTTCAAGAGGCGCAGAAAAACGACAGGACGGTCCAGGGGATTATCACCGGGATGAATGAACTGAGCAGCCTTGTCAGCGAATACGTGCTCTATCACGAAGAGCGATCTCTTCAGCAGTTCCTTGTGGAACAAGAATCCATCTCGAAGCTCATCGCCGACACCCGGATGAGGGAGAGGGAGCAGCAGCAGATCCTTGCGTCTATGGGTCGGGATATCGACTTGATGAAAGGATCATTTCTTAAATTGGTCTCAAACCACGAACGCTATGTTCTGGATCCGGGCAATGAATTGATCAGGGAGGTGGAACTTCGGTTGGCGGGACGACTTCTTGTCTGGTCCCGTGACGTAGTCTCGGATGCCTCGCACCTTGAAAGACTGGTTGATGAAGGGACAAGCGCGGTCCAGAGAAGAATCAATTGGATCATTTTCATCCTCATCGCGGCGACAACCCTGTTTCTTACAATCTTGATGATGAGGATCATGAAAAGCACCGGTTCCTCGCTTATGATGCTGCGCGAAGGCACCGAGGCGGTCGGGGCGGGTAACCTCCGTCACAGAATCAACATTCGTACTCGAGACGAGATCGGGGAACTTTCCCGGTCCTTCGACCATATGACGGAAAAATTGCAGACGGTCACCGTATCACGAGACGCGCTTCAACATGAGGTCCAGGAGCGGAAAAAGGTTGAAGCCGCATTGAGGGAACAGCGAGAATGGCTCCAGGTGACCCTCGGGAGCATCGGGGACGCGGTGATAGCCACCGATACCGGGCAGCGAATCACCTTCATCAACCCCATGGCCTCAAGGCTGACGGGCTGGTCGCCGGAACAAGCGCGGGGCCGGCCCATCCAAGATGTGATGAAGACGGTGAACGAATATACCCGCGAGCCGGGCGAAGATATCATAAGGCGTGTGATGACGGAGGGGTGTGTCGTCAGTGTGGCCGACCACACCGTCCTGATCCACATGGACGGGTCGGAAATCCCGATCGAAGACAGTGCGGCACCGATAAGGGACAACGCCGGGAATCTACTCGGTGTGGTGATCGTGTTTCACGACGTGACCGAGCGGCGAAGGGCGCAGGAGGCCCAACGCCGCTCGGCGGAAGAGCTCCGCATCGTGGCGGATTTTAACTATAACTGGGAATACTGGCTCAGCCTGGAAAACCGCTTCCTTTACGTATCTCCCTCCTGCGAGCGCATCACGGGCTACCGGCGGGAAGAATTTTTAGACGATCCGGATCTCTTCTTCCGGATCATCCACTCCGACGACCGGGAGCGCATGCTGGAGCATTTCAGAAAGGACCGATTCCATCGGGAGCCCTGCGAACTCGAATTCCGCCTTGTCCGCCGCGACGGTCTTGAACGCTGGATTGCACATGCATGTCAGCCCGTGCTTGACGAGCAGGGACAAATGCTGGGTCACCGTGCCTCCAACTACGACATAACCGACCGTAAGAACACGGAGGAAAGCCTTGCGAGGAGTGAAGAGAAGTTTCGCACACTCTTTGAGCAGTCCCCCATCGGGGTTGAACTCTATGATACGGGAGGGCGGCTGATTGAGGCAAACAGGGCCAGCCTCGATATCTTCGGCCTCGAAGACATTGCTTTCGTGAGGGGTTTTAAGCTGTTCGAAGACCCGAGCCTGTCCGATGAAGTGAAGACCAGGCTGACTCAAGGGACGAGCGTGCGCTATGAATCGGTCTTTGACTTTGAAAAAGTAAAAAAAGAAGGGTTGTACCCGACCTCCAGGTCAGGTTCAATTTACATCGACGTGATCATCACTCCGGTCGGTCACGGTGACCGTGGCGGCTATCTGGTTGCGGTGCAGGACATCACCCAGCGCGTCAATGCGGAAAGAGAACTTCAGAGATTCGGGGAAAAGTTGGAAAGGCGTGTCCGGGAACGCACCGCCGAATTGCATAGAAAGAACAAAGAACTCGAGGATTTTACCTTTATTGCTTCCCATGATCTTCAGGAACCCCTGAGGAAAATCAGGATCTTCGGGGATCTTCTCTTCAGCAGGGCGGCAGACAACCTCGACGACCGGAACCGCGATTATATCATGCGTATGAGGGAATCCGCGGCAAGAATGCAGACCCTTTTGAAATCGCTGTTGAAATATTCCCGCCTGACGGCAAACGAAAATCCCTTTCATCCGGTCGACCTGGGAAAATCGGTTGAAGCCTCACTTGTGAACCTGGAGGTATTGGTTCAAGAGAGTGGTGCGCACGTGGAGGTGCAACCCCTTCCCGTCGTGGAGGGCGATGCCGATCAACTGATCCAACTCTTTCAGAACCTCATCGGCAATGCATTGAAGTTTCAAAATGCAAATACGGTCCCTCATGTAAAAATATATGCCGAGTCATTTGCACCGTTCGAATCGAAAAAGGAAAGGTTCTATGAGATTTATGTGGCGGACAACGGTATCGGCTTCAACGGGACAAAATATCGTGAAAAAATCTTCCAGCCTTTCCAGCGACTCCATGGTAAAAAAGAGTTTGAAGGGGTAGGCATTGGACTTGCCATAAGCAAGAAAATCGTCGAGCGACACGGGGGTGTGCTTACGGCAAGGAGTACACCGGGCGAGGGTTCAACTTTTATCATCCGGTTACCTGAAAAGCAGCGTCATGGGGTGAAGAATCATGAATGAGTCCAATGGGAGGAGCCGAACTTTACCGACCGTTTTGATGGCCGAAGATGACGGCGACGACAGGTTTTTCCTCTATGATGCCTTTAGGTCGGTCCATTTCACAGGGGAACTGCGATTCGTAGAAGACGGGGAGGAATTGATGGCGTACCTGAGACGCCGCGGCAAATTCGCCGATCCCGAGCTTTCCCCACGACCCGCCATGATACTTCTGGATCTGAATATGCCCAGAAAGGACGGCCGTAAAGCGCTTCTGGAAATCAAATCCGACCCGGCCCTGATGGATATTCCGATTGTGATCTGGACCACCTCGGATCTCAAGGAAGATAAGGTCATGTGTATCGAGGCCGGAGCCGATGCCTTCATGACCAAACCGGACAATTACAGGGACCTGGAAACGGCCGTGGCGCAGTTGTGCATAAAATGGCTGCTGTGAAGCCCTCTCTCAATTTCCGCGACCTGGAAGCTCAAACCTGATCAAGGTTGTGGCAAGATGACTGTTGAAAGTTCCGGGATGTCCTCTCCCTCCACCATGTCGGCGAGATAACGACTGATGGTTCGTGAGGGAATGATGGTGTTTTCCAGACCCAGTTCACGGCGGATTTCCTCAAAGGCCGGATTTTCGCTGCTGGTGATCACCCGTTCGAATCCCGGAGAGCGTCCCACCAGACCCGCGATGAGATTGGTCTGATCCGTGTCCGAGAGACAGAACAGGACCTGGGTCTTTTCAGGACTCATTTCCCTCAGGACCACGGGATTGCTGCCGTCACCGGTCAGAAAGCTGCAGTCCATTTCATCGGAAAGCCTTTCGACCTTTGCTGCATCCTTCTCGATGATGATGACCTCATGACCGCGGCTGATCAAGATTTCAGCTGTCCGGACGGTCACTTCTCCTGCTCCCACAGAGGATTTTTACAGCCCCAATGATCCCTTCCCGCTTACCTGCACAAGAAACCATGCCGATGCCCGGGGATGAAACCAAATCCGTCGTCCTCACGGACCGGGAATGTGACGGCGGATGCAGGATGTCCTCCTCGGTACATTCAGAGGTCGGGAAAATGAAGGCGGCCTCCTTTGACGGGGCCGGGATATATCTTCTGATATCTGAAAATAAGGGATTTACCCTATTGAGTCCTTTCCGCGACGCTGAAATAATTGAAAAAAATGGTATGAGTTTAGCCGTTTGAAAGATCCCGGCCATTTGGGCCATGGCCCCTCCGTAACGGGGGGAATTTTGGAAAGCCTGAAGTGTTACAAAGAATGTAACATTTTAGCCCTTTGAAAAATTCGAAAGGAAATCATGCCCCCTTTCTTGCGTTCCGAAACTATCCCTGCGAAGGTGGGCGGTTTTTCTGCGGCGTGACGGTCTGGAGGAGACCATGGCGGATCTGATACTTTTGCGACACGGGGAGAGTGTGTGGAACCAAGAAAACCGTTTTACGGGATGGACGGATGTGGATCTTTCCGAAAGGGGCGTGCGCGAGGCCGGACAGGCCGCAAAGGCCCTGAAAAAGGAAGGCTTTTTCTTCGACGTGGCCTTTACCTCTGTGCTCAAGCGGGCGATTCGGACCCTGTGGATCGTCCAGGACCGATTGGATCTCATGTGGATCCCGGTCCACCTGTCCTGGCGACTGAATGAGCGGCATTACGGTGCCCTTCAGGGCTTGAACAAGGCCGGAACGGCCGAGAAATTCGGTGAGGAGCAGGTCCTCAAATGGCGAAGGAGCTATGATGTCCGACCGCCCGCCCTGGAAAGAACGGATGAAAGATACCCGGGCAACGACCCGAGGTATAAAGAGCTGGACACCAAGGAGATCCCGTTGACGGAATGCCTGAAAGACACCGTAGAGCGGTTCCTTCCTTACTGGCACGGGGTCGTCACACCCGTGATCAGATCAGGGAAACGTGTTGTCCTTTCGGCCCACGGAAACAGCCTGCGAGCCCTCATCAAATATCTCGACAAGGTCTCCGATGAGGATATCGTCGGCCTGAACATTCCCACGGGGATTCCCATGATCTACGAACTCGACGGGGACCTGAAGCCCCTGAAGCGTTATTACCTGGGTGATCCGGACGAGATCAGGAAGGCGACGGACGCGGTCGCCCGACAGGGAAAGGCGCAGAATTGACCATGAGGGGGATTCAAATGAAAGTATGGCCGGGAAGACCTTATCCGCTGGGGGCCACCTATGACGGTGTGGGAGCGAATTTTTCCATCTTCTCGGAGGTGGCGGAGAAGGTGGAACTCTGTCTCTTTGACGAGGGCGGCCGGGAGACCCGTGCGGACCTTCCTGAAGTCACGGGCTTCTGCTGGCACGGATATCTTCCGGATGTGGAACCGGGGCAGCGATACGGATACAGGGTTTACGGACCCTGGGATCCCGCGAAAGGGCACAGGTGTAATCCCGCAAAGCTCCTGCTCGACCCCTACGCCAAGGCCGTGGAAGGAGAAGTCCAATGGAATGAAGCCGTCTTTCCTTACCGCTTCAGCGATCCCGAGGGGACCATCAACCGGGACGACAGTGCGCCTTTCGTTCCCCGTTCCGTGGTGATCAGCCCGTTCTTCGACTGGGGAAACGATCAACATCCCGCCATACCGCTGCATGAAACCGTTATCTACGAGGTCCACGTGAAGGGCTTCACCGTACGTCATCCCGGCATCCCCGAGGAACTGCGGGGGACCTATGCCGGGCTCGGCCATCCGGCTGCGGTGGAATACCTGACGGATCTGCACATCACCGCCGTGGAACTGCTTCCCGTCCACCAGTTCATTCATGACGCACGCCTGAAAGAACTCGGCCTCCGCAATTACTGGGGCTATAATTCGATAGGATATCTGGCGCCGCACAACGCGTACTCCAATCGCGGACAGCTCGGCCAGCAGGTCCAGGAGTTCAAGCAGATGGTGAAGACGCTGCACGAGGCCGGGCTGGAGGTGATCCTGGACGTGGTGTACAACCACACGGCGGAAGGAAACCACCTCGGTCCGATGCTCTGCCTCAAGGGGATCGACAACGGCGCCTACTACCGCCTCGAGGAGAATGATCCCCGTTACTACAGGGATTACACGGGAACGGGAAACAGCCTGAACATGCGGCACCCCCATGTCCTCCAGCTCATCATGGATTCTCTCCGCTACTGGGTCACCGAGATGCACGTGGACGGGTTCCGATTTGATCTGGCGTCCGCCCTGGCCCGGGAACTCCACGAAGTGGACAAGTTGTCCGCCTTTTTCGACCTGGTCCAGCAGGATCCCGTGGTGAGTCAAGTGAAACTCATCGCGGAGCCCTGGGATGTGGGGGAGGGGGGGTACCAGGTAGGCAATTTCCCGCCTCTGTGGTCGGAATGGAACGGTAAATACAGGGACTGTGTCCGGGATTTCTGGCGGGGGGAGAAGAAGACCCTGGCCGAATTCGCCTTCCGTTTTACCGGTAGCCCCGACCTCTACGAGAGCACGACCCGAAGACCCAATGCCAGCGTAAATTTCATCACGGCCCACGACGGTTTCACCCTCCACGACCTGGTCTCCTACAACGACAAGCACAATGAGGCCAACGGTGAGGAAAACCGGGACGGCGAGAGCTATAACCGCTCCTGGAACTGTGGTGAAGAAGGTTCGACCGAAAGCGTCGAGGTCCGGGCCCTCAGAGACGGCCAGAAAAGGAATTTCCTCACCACCCTTTTTTTGTCGCAGGGAATCCCCATGCTCCTCGGAGGAGATGAGATCGGCCGCACCCAGCAGGGCAACAACAACGCCTATTGCCAAGACAACGAAATCTCCTGGTTTGACTGGGAGAGGCTTGATGAAAGCCTTCTGGAGTTTGTCCGAAACCTGATCCGGTTTCGAACGGAACACCCGGTCTTCATGCGACGGGGGTGGTTTCTGGGCAGGGCGATTCACGGAAGGGGGGTAGAGGACATCGCATGGTTCACGCCGGACGGAGTGGAGATGGGCGAGGAAAACTGGGGCGAAGGTTTTGCCAAATCCATCACGCTGTTCCTCAACGGGAGGGCCATAGCCTATCCGGATTCCCGAGGGGAGAAGATCGTCGACGAATCCTTTCTCGTCCTTTTCAATGCCCACTACGAATCGATTTCCTTCACCCTGCCGGGCCCCGAATGGGGCAGGAACTGGATTCGGGTGCTGGATACCGTGGAAGGCGGCTTCATGCGTGACGAGCAGGAGTACAGGTTTGGCCGTAAGATTACGGTTCAGAGCCGCTCGCTGGTCCTTCTGTTGAGGAAGGACGGAGGAGATGATGGGGGCCTGGTGGGGATCCCTCGTTCGAACAGACTCCTTGGATCATGAAAGCCGCCGAAGGGTCGTGCGCGCCGAACCGTCGCCCTGCATTTGTCAGGGTGGGGCCCTTCGCGCGGGTGGTTGGGACGGTGCATACGTGGTTCCAGGGCTTCAAATACATGAGAGACCCTATGGTTGGCCCTCGACAAAGGGGTTAGACTCGGGTCTGAATGATGAGGTCTGTATTGCAGAAAGGGGACGGAGGAAGGGACCGGTGCCGGTCGGCCGTTTCCGATCGGGTATTTCCGAGATAAAAAACAAAGAGGGAGGGATATGATGAAGACCAAACGGGTTCTCTTTTTGATCATGAGTGCGGCCCTGGTGTTGGCGTTTCTTGCCTGCCACACACCGGCCGGACGCTCAGCCGGAGATGTGGTGGACGATGCCACAATCACCACAAAGGTGAAGGCCAAATTATTTGACGATGACCGTTTGAGCGGGTTCGCCATTTCGGTGGAGACCTTTGAGGGTGAGGTCACGCTTACCGGAGCCGTGGCTTCCGCGGAGGACAGGACACGTGCGACAAACCTGGCCCAATCCGTGAAGGGTGTGAAGCGGGTGAATAATGTCCTGAAGGTCAAATAAAAGGAAGGCGGAAAAGGGCTTTCCTGCACCATCCGGTGGGGTCCGCCGGGCTGATGGAAGCAGGAAGATCTTTTTCAGGCGCAAGGCACATGTTCACGAGCTTTCACCAATACTGGCTAAGTCGCCGCCCTCAGCTCGATGATGCGCTCGGCGAGCGGATCTCCTACCTCCTTGACCGAGTATCCGTTGGAGAATGCGGAATGCTGCATCCTGCTTTAAACGGTGGGAAGAAACTCCGCGGAGTCCTTCTGGGTATGGTCACCGAGGTGCTGGGTGGGGAGTGGCAGGTCGCTCTTCCCCGTGCCGTTGCCGTGGAACTGATCCAGGCCGCCACGCTGATCCATGACGACTTTGTGGATCAGGACCGGATGCGGCGATACCTGCCTGCGGTATGGACCTTGGAGGGGGCACGCAGGGCCGTTCTTCTCGGCGATGTCATTTTTGCCGATGCGATCCACATGATGAGTGAGATCGGAGCCGATGAGGGGCGAGTCGTATCCCGGGCCATTGCGGAGATATCCAGGGGAGCCCTGATGGAACCCTGCGATCCTCTGAAGTTTATGAGGCAGATGAAAGCGGGCGGGGACGGCGATCATTATGAAAAAATCATCCACCTCAAGACCGGTGTCCTTTTCGAGGCGGCGTGTGAGTTGGGTGCCCTGTCTGCAGGGGCCGATGACGAGGTCCGAAAGCAGTGCAGATTTTACGGTTCCTGCATCGGAGAGGCCTACCAGATGGCCGATGATATCAAGGAGATCAAAGAGTTGCTTGCGGACGGCGTCGTCCACTCTCATGAAATTGCGCTTCTGGCACCCGCAATTCTGTCCTTTGCCTGTGAAGCGCGTCCGCACATCCTATCCTTCCTCTCCGCCGGCCCCTCTCAGGTTTCCGGGCCGCTCAGGAAGTGCATGGAAAGGGCTGCGGATCGGATGGGGCTGGAGATCCGACACCGCCTGAAACTCGCCGTCGACCAAATGCAAGACGCGCTACGGGAAAAGACTCACGGCAGGCTCGGTGTGGAGGCGCCCGCTGAACTTCTCGGCATGTTCGATGCGTCCTGAAATGAGATCGATGCCCTACTTTTTCACCGCGGATACGATCGTGGAAAAGCCCAACGTGAGTTCCTCCCTCCTGATCATGCCGAAACCGTTTCTTTGGAGTGCGCTGATGAGTTCTGAAACCCACCGGCTCTGTCTCAGAAAATCTTCGAGTTCATTGAAGACGATCCGCCATTCAGGCAGAGTGCGCCCGCCCACCGCCCTCATGATCCGAAAGTAGAGCCCCAGGGCATGCGTCAGGATGCGTCTGCGGGGATAGGTGAAGTCATGCATCACCAGAACCCCTCCCGTTCTGAGCATCCTTCCGCACGTCGGGACGAGACGGTCCAGTTCCGCGTATTTGGCAAGGTATGAGGATGTGATGGCGTCGTAGGCCCCGCGTAGAACAACGTCCTCGGCCCGCCCCTGAACCCAATGGACATTGCCGAGCCCCATCATCCCCGCCTTTCGGGCCGCCAGGGTGATATAATCCCGGTGTAGGTCGACGCCGACTATCTTACACCCGGGATACCTGCGGGCCATCTGCAGGGTCAGGATGCCCGTGCCGCAGGCCTGATCGATCATGCGTTCGGGGGCCGCCGGAATCTTGGCAAGGAGCTTCTTTTTCCACCATCGATCCAGACCGAGCGTCCACAAATGGACGGTGAGGTCGTAGGAGGAGGCCGTTCCGGCGAAGAAACGGTGCGCGGCCCGGAGTCCGGAAACGGTTTCGGCTCGGCCTTGTAAAAGGACACCCGGTTCGTGCGCCTGTCTCATTCGGATCGGTACTCCCCGTGGCGGCGAAATCCACGGTCTGCTCGTCTCATGGGGCCTCCCCGCTCGCCGGTAAAATATGCCATCAGGGTTCAAAATAAATCCGATAGACGGCTCCGGCCCGGTCGTCGGATACGAGCAGTGCGCCGTCGGGCATGACGAGGACATCCACCGGACGTCCCCAAGCCCGGCCGTTCTGGAGCCAGCCCCCGGCGAATACCTTGTATTCTACAGCACGGTTGTCTTCCACCCGGACCAGCGTGATGCGATACCCGATGGGAATCGTCCGATTCCAGGATCCGTGCTCCGCGATGAAGATGTGATTTCTGTATTCGGGCGGGAACATTCGGCCGGTGTAAAATTTCATGCCCAGGGCGGCCACGTGGGGTCCAAGCAAAATGGCCGGCGGCGTGGACAACCTGCATGCCTCCTCGTCCCCGTATTCGGGGTCCGGTATCCGGGCTGCATGGCAGAATGGGAAACCGAAGTGCATTCCCTCCACGGGTGCGACGTTGAGTTCATCTTCGGGTATGTCGTCTCCCATCCAGTCCCGGCCGTTGTCGGTGAACCAGAGCACTCCCGTGGACGGGTGCCAGTCAAACCCCACCGTGTTGCGGACGCCTCGGGCATAGATTTCCAATCCCTTACCGTTCGGTTGCATCCGCATGATGCTTGCATACCTGGGGTCCTTGGATTCACACACATTGCAGGGGGCCCCGACCGGAACATATAACCTGTCGTCGGGTCCGAAGGCGATGTATTTCCATCCGTGATGTTCGTCCGTCGGAAAAGTGCTGTTTACCACTACGGGCTCCGGCGGATTCCTCGGATCGTTTTCGATGCCTTCCCAGCGCGACACCCGGCTGACCTCGGCCACGTACAGGGCGCCTTCATGGAAGGCCACACCGTTGGGCATGTGAAGACCTTCCGCCACTTTGATGACCTCGTCCGCGGTCTGGTCCTTGTCAGGATCCAGGACCGCATACACGCTGCCCTCATCGCGGGTCCCTACAAAGAGTGTGCCCCCGGGGCTCAAGGTCATGGAGCGCGCGCCCGGGACCCTGGCATAGAGAGAGATCTTGAATCCGGGGGGCAGTTCGATTTTCTCCAGATGAAGGCCTTCCTGCACACGTGCAGGAGCGCAGGGTAACAAGCACACGAGTATCGGGGCCATCAATACGATGAGCAGGGCAATCTTTAAAATGTCCGCTCTGAGTAAACTGTTTCGCCTTGGCCTTTTCATAATGCCCTCATACTCCCTGAAACGTGTATAATGAGGCATGCCTGCACCGACCCTTTTCGAATCAGAAGACAGGGTATGGGTATCGGTCGCTCCGGCCGGGAATCGTTTTCCAATCCTCGTTCCATCGGCCCACGTCCAAAAGAGTGTGCAGCCCCTCGATAATCCATAATAACGGTCAGTTAAAACAGATTACATGGGGTCTATCCTGTATTTGTCATTTTCCCCGGCACCTTTCTTTCAGAGGCGATCCTTTTGGACCCACAGAAGGCAAAATACAGGATCCCACCTATTACGATCCGGAATCTCTTCGGTCATGATAAGGCGTAAACGGGTGCGACCGGTGCCCGGGTCCGTCTCATTCGGCTTTCACGGTGACAAAAATCTTTTGTCTGCGTTTAGCCGTTTGAAAAATCCTGGCCACTTGGGCCATGGCCCCTCCGTAACGGGGGAATTTTCGAAAGCCTAAAGTGTTACAACCTTTCAAAGACCGGAAGGGGGCAGGGGGCCGATCATGTTAAAGGAAGCGAGACTTTACGAAGCGATGGAGGATCATAGGATCCACTGTTTGCTCTGCAATCATCACTGTGCGATAAAAGATTCCAAATTCGGGTTTTGCGGCGTGAGGCAAAACAGGGAAGGAAAATTGTATACGTACGCATATGGCGAAACCGTTGCCGCGCACACGGATCCGATTGAGAAAAAGCCGCTGTACCACTTTCTCCCCGGTACAAATTCCTTTTCCATAGCCACAGCGGGGTGCAATTTTCGTTGTGGTTTCTGCCAGAACTGGCAGATCTCTCAGATCCTGCCTCGAGAAGAGTCGCTTCTGAGCGGGAGGCACCTTCTTCCCCATGAGATTGTCCGGAAGGCGGAAGAGGAACACTGCCGCAGCATTGCCTACACCTACACCGAGCCCACCATCTTTTTTGAGTATGCCTATGACACGGCCGTATTGGCTCAAGAAAAGGGCCTATACAATGTCTTTGTCACGAACGGGTTCATGACCGTTGAGGCCTTGAAGACGATTCATCCCTATCTTGACGCATGTAATGTGGACCTGAAATTTTTCAGGGATGATTTGTATAGAAAATCCTGCCATGGTCACCTGGACCCGGTACTCACCGCCATCCGCACCATAAAGGAGCTTGGCATCTGGCTGGAAATCACCACGTTGGTGATCCCCGGTGAAAACGACGATGAAGAACAATTGAGCGGTATCGCGCATTTTATTGCCGATGTGGACCCTGATATCCCATGGCATATCAGTCGGTTTCATCCGGACTATCAGTACGGGGACCTGAGCGCGACGCCGCCGGCAACCCTGAAAGAGGCCTATGCCTTGGGAAAGGAAGCGGGATTGCGATACCTCTATGTGGGAAATGTGCCGCAAGAATACACCGAGACGCTTTGCCCGAAATGCCACAGACCCCTCATTCGCCGGCGGGGCTTTTTTGTGGAAAAAAACGAGGTCAAAGGCGCTGCGTGCCCTGTGTGCGGCGAAAATATCGCCGGCGTTTTTCACTGATCGTTTCCCGACTCCACACACCTCGATGATTTCAGATTCCCGGAAAGGTGGACAGTGACAAGATCGACGCCACGTACAAAGATGGTATTCTGAAACTGACCCTTACCAAGGCTGAAGAGAGTCTGCCGAAAAAGACGGCGTCCTCCCGCTGGTCACTTCAGAAAGGGAGCATGATTTCCACGTAGTTATTGGAAAGGGCTGAATTCATACGGCGCGGGAATACATGATCTCGATGGGCCGAATACAGGTTTGTCCGTATTCCGTTCTCGTCGCCTCCTGTTACACTTTGAAAACAAGCAGAAAATATAACACTTTCGGCTTTCGAAAATTCCCCCATTACGGAGGGGTCACGATTTTTCAAACGGCTAAACGCATACCGGAAAATCAGTTTGGAAAGGAGGTCCCGTATGGCTGTATCCGGAAAGTATGGAAAGGTGGACATTCCGAATATCGGAAAAGACGAGCCCGTCTTCATCTTGCGCGCTCAGGACAAACTGGCCGAGGCCGCCGTGCTCATGTACAAGGCCCTGGCCGAATCCCACGGGGCGACGGTGGCCGGTGAAATAGGCTCCCAAATAGACCTCTTTCGCAGGTGGGCGGGCAAGAGGAAATTGCCGGACTGAATTGGCGTTCAAATTCGGCTGAAGAGCATGGAGCGGAGGAAGATATGGGACGGTCGGACCTCACTCCTCCACATCGCTGTGTGGCATCTGGCTGAAGTGGATGATCCGGTCCACCCCGACCAAGATCTTTCGTTCCACCTGAGGAAGAGGGGATCGGCTTTCCCGCTCCGGAGAAAGACCGTCCATCATGGAAATCTCCTCCACCTTCTCACACCGGCCGAGGATCTGGTATCCTGTGTCCCTTTCACGGTCCCAGACGACGATGGAGATCCTGGGATTGATCTGAATGTTGGCCAGGGTACCGGGACAGAACCATTCGCTGACGCCCAGGCGGCCGTCCGATTCTCTGCCGATCCTTCGGGAGGCGGCCAGGTGAGGCAGCCCCTCGCCATCAGCCGTGGCGATGAACACGTGTCCTAAGAGGTTTGCGAGTTCTACCGCCCGTTCAATGCTTTCTTTCTTCATGTAACGATGCTCCTCCGTGTTTTAAGGTTCCACCGTGATCCGGCCCGTGGTTTGCCCAAGGTTCCTCACCCTTGTGAGGGCAGGAGACCAGGTTGACGAGAGACGTCTACGCCCGGAAGCGGAGGATCAGGAAAACTTCCTGATGAAGTTCCGGTCGATGCGGTCCTTGATCAGAAAGGCAGGTGAATAACTTGACCTTTCCCGCTTCCCTGCTCCTGAACGGTTCCTTTTTCCCGGAAAGCGTATTGGTCAGATAGAGTCCAAGGTACACGCTATTGTTCTCCTTGTCATTCTCGTTTTAAGGGTCTCCACGATCCCCTATTCATCACAGTGGAGAAAACGGGCGCGGGATGGGGGTGCATCTCAATGCGGGAATACCGGATCTTTTTGTTTTGAATACAGGATCCGCCCCACTCTCTCCATGGCGCTGTTCAGGTAAGATTCCAAAGTATGTACGGTCATGCGAATTTTTTGTGCCTTGACGTATGATCCGAAAAAATGGACCACCTTGCCGAAAATAAAAGGAGGTAACGCCCATGACAAGACGAATCAGTCTGAGTGTGAACGATGCCCCGATCGACCTGGATTATTTTGTCCAGGGATTTATTGACCATACGGTCGTCGGGATGGTATCCGGCCTGGAGGGAGTCGGCGAAGCAAATGAGATCACGATAGAAATCAATGGCGAGGAGGTAGCTGTCGGCGTAAACGGCGATCCTGTGCCCTTAAACCCATTTGTCGTTTCGATGGTCATCAATACCGTGAGGGGCATGATCTCTTCCTTAAAGGGCGTGGAGGACACCAAAAAGATCAAAATCGGAATCGAGCGATAAGCCTTCAGTGAACCGAACAGGAAAAACAGGGATCGTAGGCGCGGATCAGTTGCTCGCACTTCTTCCGGAGCCCGGGCCCGTCATCTTCTGAAAAACGGTTGACCAACAAGCGCAGATCTTCCTCCATGTTTGCAAAATTGTGAGAGGTCGGTGTGACCAGGTTTGCTTTTCCAATAAAACCCCTTCTGTCGACCTCGTAGTAATGCATGAGCAGTCCACGGGGTGCCTCGGTAATGGACCTGCCTGCGCCTTCCCGGATCTTGAACGAAGCGCGCTCATTTTGAGGGTTGAGGCCGGATATCAGGCTGAGACATTCCAACATCCCGTCGTGGATCTCCAGGGCCTGGGCCAGGTTGTTATGAAACGGGTTGCAGTCGGGCAAAGACAGGTTCATTTTACCGGCCAGGGCCCTAGTCTCCTGATGATAGCAATCGAATTTGAGATTCATGCGGGCGAGAGCACCCACCATGAAAGGAGAACCCTCCGCGGTGAATGATTTTTTGGCCATGGCGTAGGATTCCTGTTTTTCCTTGAAATAGGATGCATACCGGTGGATTTCCAGGTCCAGTCCCTTCGAAGAAACGAGTTTTCCTTCATTTATGGCAAACTCCCCGTCTCTTTGAAGGCCGACGTACTCGGTGTTCGACTCGAGATCGGGACAGGTGAGGTCGTTTATCAGGTGACACGTATTCCGGGCCAGCGGAAGAAGGGCTTCGATATCCACAGCCAGCGCATCCAGGTCCTTTGATGAGGGGACTCTGGTAAAACCCCCCACAACCATGGAAACAGGGTGAAGCGCTCTGCCTCCGATCACGTCACCGACTCTGTTCATGACCTCCTTCATTCTCAGAAAATTCCTTGTCTCTTCTTTGAATTCGGACATCATGGGCAGGAAACCGGGATAGTTGAAATAGTCGGGTAACGCGAGCATGTAGAGATGGACGATGTGGCTGGAAACGATCTGAGCCACACACATCAGGCGGCGGAGTGCCTTCGTCTGGCTGCCGGGATCAATGCCCATCGCGTCCTCCACGGCCTGCAGAGAGGTGGTCATGTGGGAAATGGGGCAAATGCCGCAAATGCGGGATACGATATCTCCCACCTCGTCAAACCTTCGTCCCACCAGGAAGCTTTCAAAAAAACGAGGAGGTTCGAAGATCTTCAATTTTATGTCCGTCTCGTCTCCTTCCCCGACTCTGACCGTGAGCGCCGTCTCTCCTTCCACCCGCGAAAGATAGTCCACATGGAGGCTGTGCGGTTTAATCGACCTGCGCATAGCGTTCGGCTCCCCTCCTGAACCCCGCCTTGACCGAGGCGTATTGTGTAAATCTGCAGAAGATTTCCTCAGGACCGAGTCCCATTCTTTCGAACTGCCGGGCCAGGGCCTCGGCATTGGCGTCCTCCATCGGACCCCAGCAGCCGTAACAGGCTCGACCGTACGAAGGGCACAGGGCGCCGCACCCCGCGTTGGTTACGGGTCCCATGCAGGGCTCGTTGTGGGCGACCAGCACACAGAGATTTCCCTTTAATTTGCATTCAACACAAACAGCGTGGTTGAAATGGCGCGGGCGACGTCCCAACAGAAGAGACAGGACCGTCTCAACCAGGTCCTGCTGTCCCATAGGACAACCCTTGATGTATCCGTCCACCGGGACAAAGGCATCAACCGCCTGGGCCTTCATGGCGTGTAGCGGTGTGATATCTTCATAAACGCTTTGCTGGGCCTGCAATTCGACTGTGTGATTCTTGATGGCCGGTACACCGCCGTTCACCGCACAAGAGCCTATGGGCAGAAGCCAAGAGGCGTTTTTGCGGACTCTTTTGAGCTGATCCGCCTGTTCAGCCTGGGTGATCGCCCCTTCTATCAGGGCTATGTCAAAGGGGCCTGTCTCCAGACCTCCGCTCTGGGCCATCTTGAGAAAAACGACCTCTATATGGTCGAATATCTCGCTGATATACTTCTGAAAATACAGCAGCTGAAACTCACAACCCGAACAGCAGCTATATTTAAAAACGCCGAGCCGGAATCTTCTCATCCTGTTCTCCTTCCTGGTTTACAGCAACGCATCTTCAAAACGTTTGATATCGACATAAGAAAAAACAGGGCCGTCCCGACAGACGAATTTGCTTCCGATCTGGCAGTGGCCGCAATGCGCCGTGCCGCAACGCATGCGTCTTTCCATGCTCACGAAGATGTGGTCGCCCAGGTAGCCTTCCTGAAGGAGCTTGCGAGCCACAAACCGCATCATGATCTCGGGGCCGCAGAGGCAGACCACGGCAGCGGTCCGGTTTAGTCCCAATCCTTCCAGGAACTGAGGCACCAGGCCTTCGCGAATTTTCAGCGGGCTCAATCGCCCCTCCTGTACCTTATCGGCACAGTAGAGGGTTCGTATTTCCTCCTGCTCCTGCCAGAAGATCAGATCCTTCTGAAAAACCATGTTATCAGGAGACTTGGCGCCGTAGACCAGCACGAGATCGTTCATTTTATTTCTCTCGGCCAGGCAATGCAGGATAAGAGGTCTCAGGGGAGCAAGGCCTATCCCGCCCGCGACAAGCAAGACATCCCTTCCCCCCAGCTTCTCAACGGGCCAGGGGCGCCCGAAAGGCCCGCGAACCATGATGCGATCTCCGATTCCAAGCAAGGCCGTCAATGAGGTCACATTGCCCGCGCGCCTTATCGTATGGGAGAAAACGTTCTTGTTGGACTCAGCCGAAGAACTCACCGAGATCGGGGCCTCCTCGACCCCCGGTAGACCGATCATATTGAACTGGCCTGGAGAAAAGAGAAATTGCGCTTCCTCCTCGAGAAAAAAGGAATAGGTCTTCACATCCCGGGTTTCAGGAACGATATCGACGAGGCGGGCGGTTTTGTAGTCCAGGCTTTCCATGGCCGTTTGTATCCTTCGCTTTTCGGACGGAACAAAGATGCTCAGTAACACTTTAGCCCTTTGAAAAATTCGAATGGAAATCATGCACCCTTTCTTACGTTCCGAAGCTCCCGGGCTGGTCTTTTTTGCGATTTATCCATGGGGGAGTTCTGCCCCCTCCCCATTCTCGACTTCGTCGAGCTGGGGTTTCCCCCACGGATAAATCGCAAAAAGACGGCGCCCTCCCGCTGGTCACTTCAGAAAGGGAGCATGATTTCCACACAGTTATTGGAAAGGGCTAAATTCATACGATGTTCATTGTTTGCCGGCCTCCGATCAGATCTCAGGAATTCCGGGTTCTTTTTGCGGGCTTCTTATCCGGACCCGACTCTTGACGCATGATCTCCTTCGCGATCTCGGTCAAATCGATCTTTGTGGGACACCAGGTCATACACCGTCCGCAGCCGACACATCCGAAACATCCGAACTGTTCCCACCAGGTCGCGAGTTTGTGGGTGACGAATTGACGGAGTCTGGCTTGTCGGGTCCCGCGAAAATTGCCTCCATAGACCTCCGCGAAATGCAGTTCCTGACAGGAATCCTTGTAACGGACCCTATCACAGTGCTTCAGGTCGAAACTGACGTGATCTCTTGGGTTGTAACAAAAGCAGGTGGGGCAGACCATGGTGCAATTGGTACAGCCCAGGCACCGTTCCTCGGCCGTTTGCCTCCAGACGGGGTGATCTTGATTTGCGAGAATCACTTCGACTAGACCCTCCGTCTCTATTTTCTTGGTGAATTGGCTGCGCAAGTTCAGACGGAGTTCTTTCCTTTTGCGGAGGTGGGCGCCATCGGCCTTTTCCGGCCGTAGGCCGGAAATGAGTTGGTGGGCGCGGTCTCCCAGAATTTCCACGAGGTAGAGGTCCCCCAGATCCGTAAACAAAAAGTCATAGCCGATCCTGGGCTCGAAGAGGGGGCCGGTTCCCATGGAAGCGCAGAAGCACTGAGGATGGACGCAGGTGCAATGATAGCCCATGAGTAGGGTGTTCCGACGCCAAAGTCTGTAGTTGCTATCTTGGATCCCCGCGCCCAAAAAGACCTTGTCCAGGACAAGGACGGCATGAAGATCACAAGAGCGGACGCCCAGAAGAACCTGTGGGGGCGGAGCTTCCGGCTTTTCCACATGGAAGCCGCCATCATGTCGATGGATCGTGCACAGTTTTTCAGTGAGATGATAGAGGTAGGTCTGGGGTCCCGACATGGTCGGCCCGTAATCCAGCGCAATGTCATCGATCGAATCGATCTCACGAAACGCTGCGTACCCTCCTTCATGGACTGGGCCGACCAATCTGTATGTTCGGCCCAGGTCATTGAGCCAGGGCAAGAGACGGTCTTTCTCCGTAACATAGGTCCCGTATTGCATGAATGATTTCCCGTGTCCGAGGGCCTGAGACTCGGATTCCTTGTCCATTTTGATTCGGGGCAGGGTCCACCGCTCCAGGCAGGGTCCACCGCTCCAGGCAGGGGCCGATCTATTGGTTTTGGTTCAGATCCTGGGCGGCCTATCTCCCCAGTCATACCAGTGCCAAACGTCTCTGGTGAGATCTTCGTAATCCCTCTTGATGTGCTCATACAACCGGGCGTTCTCTATGGCGATGGCGCTGAAATCGGCAAGGAGGTCAAAAAGCATGCGGTCCTGGTGGGAAAACGCCCGCATGTGGTCCATGTAAAGTCGCAAGACGCCTATGGATTTTCCCCTGATTCGCAGCGGGGTACAGATCAGGGCATGAACACCTTCTCCGGTCAGATTCTCAGGAAAGGGGGTATTCCGCTGTTTGGATATGTCGGAGATCACGATCATCTGCTCCAGACAGTCCTTGACGCTGTCATCGATCGATAGGACCTCTTTCTCGAAGAAGCCGTCTCCTAGACCGTGCGATGCCTTCAACTCCAGCGTATTCACCTGTGGATTTCGCAAAAAAACGGAGGCCCCTTTTGCATGAAAGAGTTTTGCCCCGTTTTCAACCACAAGACTCAAGATGCGGCCCAGATCGAGCCGGGAAGTGACAGCCCTGCCCACCTCGGAAATAATTTGGAGATCTCTGTAAAGCCTGGCGTTGGCAAGAGTGATGCCGGCCTGGGCGGAAAGGGTACTGATATAGCTTGTCTCTTCGGCCGTGAAGATCCTGCGCTCTTTTGAGAAGACCCAAATGACCCCCACCGGTCGCTCCCGCGATTTGAGCGGCGTGACAAGGGCGGAGTGCATCCGCTCTGATCGGGCGAGTTCCCTGTAGGCAGGGTCTTCCGTCATGTCTTTTATTGCCATCACCTTTCCACGGAGTGCCTCGGCGCTCACCGGGTCCGCCTTTAGCTCCACAGGATCACGGGTAAGATAGGCATCGGAGAGATTTCGTGACGCTGCAATCGTCAGGGTTTGATGGGAGGGCTCCAGGAGGAGGATGGAGGATGCGTCCACCTCCACACATGTGTGCATGGATTTCAGAATCGCATGAAGGGCCTCGTCGTAGTCGAGGGTACAGGTTATTTCACCGCAGATCCGGCAGAAGCCGTCGCGGTATGGTGTTTGGATCTCTTCCATGGGCTTCCTCCCTTTTTTCTCGATTCACAGGTCTGTGTCCATATTGGAGGAGATGACGTGAAGAGGAAATAGGGTAGATCCTGTATTTTCACAGGACGATACCGTCAAAGCTTTGTAAAATTTCAGCCCTTTGAAAAATTCGAAAAGGCTAAATTCATACAAAGCTTGAAAATGAGCGTGAGACTGGAAAATTCACAAAAAAGACTTATCGTAAGGGCGTAGAAAAACGAGTGGGTCGACGGAAGATGCGCCGTAAAAGACCGCAAATCGGAAAGCCCGGAAGACAGACCCACCAATCGGCACTCATCCCAATCTGAATCGAATGCGGAGTGTTTGTGCAGGTGAGAAGAACGTCGGAGCCGTACGATTCAGCGGAGATCATGCAGTCGCTGTTTCCGGTCCGGGATGAGAGGAGGTGAGTGAGATGGATAAAGAGAAAGAACAGAAAACCATGAAAAGCGAAAGCGGCGAGGAAACCAGTCAGTGCGGATGCTACGTGGTGGATCCGTGCAGTTCATATTGTGGATGCTGCGTAGTGGATGCTTGCGGATGCGAGTATTACACCATTGATCCTTGCTGCTGCTGATAAGAAAACTTTAGACAATAAAGGACCGGAATCACTTGATCCCGGTCCTTTATTGTTGTCTCCTTCCAAATGCGGTTTGCCGGACTGTAACGACAAACAGTCCGGCAACCGAGCCGTCCTTACAGGTGAGTAAGGTAATCAATGAGACGATCCTTTTCATCTTCTGTCAGTCGGTCGGAAAAGGACGGCATATCCTTGTAAGGTTCCTCCAGTTGCCTTCTTATATTTTCCTCAGTCACGGGCCTGCCGCTTACGGGAAGGCTTTCCCGTTTAAAAAGGCCTTTGAGGCCGGGGCCGTGTTTGGTAGCCTTCCTATCGGCATAGTGACAGTGGCCGCAGCCTTTATCGACGAACAGGGCGGCACCTTCCTCGCCGGGGGGCGTGGCGGAGTGAATCCCCCGCAGCACCCCCAGCAAGGCTATGGCGATGATGGTGGTAACGACCACGCCGGTCGTGGCGCGTTTCAAGACTGTTTTTCTCATGATTCCGAACCTCATCAACCCAGGAAAGAGAAAATCTCATTTCAAATCTATTTGTCGGCGCCCCCGCCCAGGTTTCCGCCCGTCCCCCTTATTTGCATGCCGGTCTCCGCCCTTCAGGACCGCTGTTGTGCCTCGTACCTGATCAGGGAAGCTCCGTGCCCGTCTTATAAAGGCAAGAGTCGTCCGGGCAGAAGACATCGAGCCAGAGCCCCTTGGCTTCTTTTTCTATTCCTTCAGCGTTCAGAGTGATCTTTCCGCCGCTTTTCACGCAGGAAGCATCCGGACAGAGAACCTTCAACCACGTCCCTCCGGTACCGCTCCCCTCCGCCGCCCGGCGTTTTTCGGCAGGCAGTTCGGCGATCTCATTTTCCGTAAGCGTTCGTACATTGGGAATGAAAACGCTTATCCACATGCCCTCTTCCTTTTTCATTTCTGCCATGACCTGACCTCCTTTGTCATTTCATTTCATCATATTATAGGGTAGAGGCCGGATTGTGGAAATAAGGTGAATCCTGTATTTCAAGAGGTCCCTTGCTGTAAGGTTCAAGTGGACCTAGCCGAGCCCGTCATGCAAATAGGGTATTTCACCCGTTCCATGGCAGCGGGACGTTGTCCTATGATGGGTCGAAAAGACCGGTGGTAACGATGAGATTTTTACTCATGAGTTCAGCCCTTTTGCTCGGCGTCGTCTCTTGGTGGCTCGATGCCTTCCCTTCTCCGCAAAACGCGGGAGATGCAATCTCTGTTGGAAACTTTTCCACCTTGGCACCCGGTGGAGCGTTCCCGGAGGCCTGGCGTCCCCTGGTGTTCAAGGGCATAGA
>JBMNCO010000147.1:0-8667 GCA_049366815.1 Desulfatiglandales bacterium
GCAATTTCGGCCATGGCCCCTCCTTGATAGGGTAATTTTCAAGAGCCTAAAGTGTTACTTACTATCTTCCCAAGGGCGTGGAGCGTGGTTTGGATTCGAGCCGATCAGCGGGAAGCAGCGTCAACCTACTTATTCAGGGGGCCGGAAAAGAGGCCGGCCCGGAATCTGCGATGAAAAGAAGATATTGGAAAAGCCTGCTCCTGCTCTTCGTCGCCGTGTGTCTCCTACCGGGGATCTCCTGCGGCCGTCCGGACGTCCTCCAAAAGATCAGGACTTCGGGGGTACTCACCGTCATTACGAGAAACAATGCCCATTGCTATTATATTTATCGTGATAAGGCAATGGGTTTTGAATACGAACTGGCAAAGGCCTTCAGCGAATATCTCGGGGTCCGACTCAAGGTGATCACCCCCACATGGGACGGACTGATCGAGGCGCTGGACAATGGTGCAGGAGATCTTATTGCGGCAAGTATGACGGTCACGCCCTCGCGGCGCAAAAAGGCTGACTTCTCAGACGAATACCTCTCCGTGCAGCAGAAATTGCTCGTAAACAGCAGGAATCACCGGGTCAAGAGACTCGAAGACCTCTCGGGCGAAACCATCCACGTCCGGAGGGGCACATCTTATGAAGAGAGGATCAAACAACTGAAGGACGGGGGCCTGGATGTCAGGATCAAGCTTTATGACGACACGCCCACGGAGGAATTGATCAGCATGGTTGCGGAAAAGGAGATCGAGGTCACCGTCGCGGATTCCAATGTCGCCCTGCTGAATCGGCGCTATTACCCGGACGTCAAAATCGCCTTTTCCCTGGAAGAGCCCGAGTCCGTGGGGTGGGCCGTAAAAAAGGGCGAGACACGCCTGCTTGGGGAAATCAACACCTTTTTCGATAAAATAAGGAAAAACGGTGTATTTTCAGAGATATACAATCGGTATTATGCGGATATCGAGACCTTTGATTATTTGGACCTGAAAAAGTTTCACAGGAGACTCGATACGCGACTGCCTGCCTTCAGGGATCTTATCCAGAGCACGGCAAAGAAATACGGTTTTGATTGGAGACTGATCGCCGCCGTCATCTACCAGGAGTCCCACTTCGATCCCATGGCCAAGAGCTTTACGGGTGTGGAAGGGATCATGCAGCTCACTCAGACTACTGCGGAGGAAATGGGCGTTGAAGATCGACTTGATCCGGAAGAGAGTATCCGGGGAGGTGTAAAATATCTCAAACGCCTCTATGACCGGTACCGTGAGGCCAAGGACCCGGACCGGATGCTCATTGCCCTGGCCAGTTACAATGTCGGGCATGGGCATATCCTGGATGCCCAGGACATCGCAAGACAAATGGATCTCGACCCGAACAGCTGGTCTTCTCTGGAGGGGATACTGCCCCTTCTGCGCAATCCGAAATACTACAAAGAGACCCGGTACGGCTACGCCCGGGGCACTGAGCCGGTGCGCTACGTGCGAAGGATCATGACCTATTACGACATTCTCAAAAGAGACGCGATCAGTTAAAACGAATGTATGAATTTAGCCCTTTCCAGTAACTGTGTGGAGATCATGCACCCTTTCTTACGTTCCGAAGCTCCCGCTGGTCACTTCAGAAAGGGAGCATGATTTCCTTTAGAATTTTTCATAGGGCTAAAATGTTACAAACGAATGCGGCCGGAGAAAGATCTCTCCCGACTCGTCTCCGGGCCGGTGCCGGGATGCCGTCTTAATCGTCATTTTTAGAGCTGCACGTTGGGGGTCGGTTGCATGTACAGGATCTTTTTCAAGAAACAACGATTGGTGGAGAAGTTGATCGACGGCTATCTTGAAAATCTCAGGATGAACCAGGAAAGTTTTGTCGAGGCACTCAATATCTGCCTGGGAGAATCCTGTAACGGCGATTTCGACTTTATGGCACAGCAGACTCACAAGTACGAATCGAAGGCCGACGACATTCGGGAAGAAATAAGGAATCTTATGTACAGCAAGGCCTTGCTGCCTGAGTCCCGGGGAGACATCATGCGGTTAATCGAGGCCATTGATGTCATTCCGGGCATCTTTGAATTGCTTCTGTACATGATCAAGACGGAAAAGATCAAGATCCCCGACTTTATTACGGCCGAGGTCAAAGAACTCGTTTCCGTGTCCCTGGCCTCCTGTGACCTCATGATCCAGCAGATCGAAGCCCTTTTCAAGAAAAACAAGGGCCTGAGAAGCCTGACGGCCACCATCGACCTCAATGAGAGTCACTGTGATCATATTGAGCGGCGGATTATCACAAATATCTTTGATTCCGATCTTGAACCGTTCCAAAAGATGTTGCTGAAGGAATGGGTTGTCACCCTGGGAGATATTTCAGATCAGACCGACCAGGTGTCTAAAAGGATAAACATCATCAACATGAAGCGGACCGTATAATTCTCTACTATGTTTTCTCTTTTTGGCGGCATCTTTTTGGGATGGTCCTTGGGTGCCAATGATGCATCCAACCTATTCGGAGCGGCCGTATCCTCCCGGATGATAAAATTCTGGACGGCTGCCCTGCTCGCCGCTTTTTTTGTCCTCGTGGGGGCCTTGGTAGAAGGAGGGGCGGGCATCGAGACGCTCAAGGGCCTGACCCAATTGACCCTTGAACAGGCCGTTGTCTGTTCAGTGGCGGCGGCCTTGACCGTGACCGCCATGACTGTCCTGGGTCTTCCGGTTTCCACATCCCAGGCGGTCGTGGGAGCCATTGTCGGTATCGGCCTCTTAAACCGTCATATCAATCTCGATGGTCTTGAAAAAGTCGTCCTTTGCTGGATTGGGACGCCTCTGGGCGGAGCGTTCTTCGCCGTCATCGTTTACAAGGTCCTCGCCTTTATATACAACAAGGCCCCACTCAGTCTCATCCAGGCCGACGCCTTGATAAGGTTTCTGCTTGTCGCAGCCGGCTCCTACGGGGCCTATACCCTGGGTGCCAACAATGTGGCCAACGTGACGGCGGTCTTTGTCGGTGCGGGCAAGTTGGATGTGTTCTCGGCCACCCTGGTCGGCGGCCTCAGTATTGGGCTGGGAATTGTGACTTTCAGCCACCGTGTGATCGCCACCATAGGGAGAAGACTGATAAAAGTGGATGCCTTTTCCGCCTTGGTCGTGGTCCTTGCCGAGGCCCTCACGGTCCATGCCTATACCTTCGTCGGTGTTCCGGTCTCCACATCTCAGGCGCTGGTCGGCGCCGTCGTGGGCATTGGATTTTTGAGGGGCATCAATTCTGTGAGGGGGAAAACCCTGCTGAATGTCTTTCTGGCATGGGTGCTCACACCCGGTGTCGCGACCCTTTTTGCCATGGCTATCGAATTTTTAATCCATCTGCGCTATATACCCGCCCCTTAGATTCTTTGAGGGGGCTGTTTCACCGCAAGATATGCCTCTTTGACAAGGGAAGGTGAACGCCGCCGCGTCATCAGGGAAGGTGGGAAGCCGCACAAGTCAATCGTAAGAAGTATAAGGGGGAAAGCTATGGATCAGATTGAAAGAAGAGGCCTCGCTGTTTTGTTTTTAATAGCCCTCGGTGTGACGGCCCTTTGGGGTTGTGCGGGCCTCGGAACGCGGATGGAACCCCCCAGGGTAAACCTGGCCGATATTCAAGCCCTGGAGGTGAGGGCGCTCGAGACCGTCTTCCAGATTGAAATAAGGGTGATCAACCCCAACAACGTCCCTCTCCAGATCAAGGGCATCGATTGTGAACTCGAAGTCAATGGAAAGACCCTGGCCTCAGGTGTGTCCGCTACAGAGACCACGATACCCGCCTTTGGCACCGACACGGTCCCTGTCAAGGTCTACTCATCGGTGGTAGACATGGTGAGAAGCCTGCTGGGCCTCCAGGAAAAAGAGAAACTGGAATATCGTATCAAGGGAAGGCTCCGGGTGGAGGGAGGATTCATGGTGCCCTCAACCATCCCCTTTGAATCCAAGGGCGAAATATCTCTAAAGGAATTAGAAACGACACTGCGGCAATAAGGCCCCGATCAAAACAAGGGAAAACCTGATCGGGCGCTGCCGAAGGAAGAGGAAAAATTGAAAAGGATCGTTGAAGTGTTGGAGGACGGTGCACAGGAAGGGGTCTACCCAGGAGCGGTCCTCCTCGTAGCCCACCGGGGTGAAATCGTCTTTCTGGAGGCTGTGGGGCATCGGGCCATCGTCCCCATGAAACAGCCCCTGAAAATAGACACAGTCTTCGACCTGGCCTCGCTGACAAAGCCCCTTGCCACCACACTCGTCATGATGCGACTGGTGGATCAGAGTATCATCGACCTTGATCAACCCCTTTCCGAGCTCCTGCCCTTTGCGGATCTCCGGGACAAGAGGAAACTGACTACGCGTTTGCTCCTTAGCCACTCTGCGGGGCTGGTGGACTGGAAGCCGTTTTTTATGAGTCTCGTTCAATTTCCCCCGGAGATCAGGAGGGCGATTTTACGCGAACAGATCATAGGCCTCCCTTTTGCCTACAGCCCCGGAAGCTCCTGCCTGTATAGCGATCTGGGCTTTATGATCCTGGAATGGGTGATTCAGGAAAGGACAGGGGAGAGATTGCCCGCTTACCTTGACAGACATTTTTTCGGGCCCCTGTCGCTGAAAAAGACGTTTCTGGGGATCGGAAATCGGCCCAAGGACGTCGCTCCCGTGGAGATGGCCGCCACCGAGGATTGCCCCTGGCGGAAAAAGATCATCCAGGGAGATGTACATGATGAAAATGCCTATGCCCTTGGCGGATATTCGGGGCATGCCGGTTTGTTCGGAACTGCAGGAGAGGTCCACGTCATTGTCAATCTCCTGAGGGAACACTATCAGGGCAGGCGCGGGGACTATTTCGGTCCGGATACGGTGAGATCGTTCTTCAAGCGCCAGGAAATTGCAGAGGGCTCCACCTGGGCACTGGGGTGGGATACGCCTTCCCCTGTTGCCTCGAGTGCGGGGAATACCTTTTCATCAAACAGTGTCGGGCACCTGGGGTTTACGGGGACATCTGTCTGGATGGATCTCGAAAAGGATGTGGTTGTGATCTTGTTGAGTAATCGGATACATCCGACGCGAACAAACGGGAAGATCAGGGCCTTCAGGCCCAAACTGCATGACAAGGTTATGGAAGTGCTCTTTGCGTTGTGAGTTTTCCCCTTTTTTCTGCAATATCCGCATCAGTCTGACGGAGATTGCAGTGTCCCTTCGATCACTTCCACGGTATGCTCGAGTTCCTTTAATCCCCTGATGGTATAGTCCGGATGAAGAAGCCTGAAGACTTCTTCATCCGTATGGTATTTTGAAAAGAACGATCTGCTCTCCTCAGTCTCCCATTTCTTTTCAAAGGCCTCTTGAATCGTCTCGTCTGCGTGGGGACCCTGATTGATTTTTATGGTGATCATGCCGAGTCTGTTGGCACCAAAAATATCGTGCCAATAGCGATCCCCGACCATGACGGATCGAGAAAAGTGAAATCCGACGGCCTTCTGGGCCTCCAGCCAGAGATGGGGGTATGGTTTGCGCCTGTTTTCCTCGGAGGCGGAAAAGAAGAAGTGCCCCCGGATCCCTGCGTTGCCGTCATACTGGGCGAAAAAATGACTGAGCCCGAGCCTCACGATTTTCCCCGCCTGTTTGACCGGCGGGCCGTTTGAAACGATTGTCAATGGATATTTTTTGTGAAAGGCGCTGAGAACCCGGTGTGCCTCCGGGGCACTGGTCATGAATCCGATCTTGCAGTCCCAGTACTTCTCGACCCCGGCCGCAATGACAAGGGGGTCGTATGTCTTGTTGAAGTGGAGACACAACCGGTCGAAATGGTCTTTGGCATTGGAATTGCGGCTTCGGATTTCCCTGAGTTTTGCCAGGCCGTCTTCAAGGTCCGCCTTGAGCCCCATCTGGATCATGGCCTTGAGGGACATGAAAAGCGACGCCTCGATGAAATCAGAGGAGATATAGAGAACCGAATCGAGATCAAAGTTGATACATTCTATCCGGGTGTCCATTTTCCTTTTCAGCACAGTGCCGATTGAACGGCCTCCGCGATTTGACGGCAGTATGCCTCGGCCAAGTTATCCGTAGGCCCTTCCACCATGACCCGGCACATGCTCTGGGTGCCGGAATAACGCACCAGGACCCTCCCCTGATCACCCAGTTCCGATTCGACCTGTCTTATGGCTTGGACGATTTCCGGCACCGTTTCAATGGCGGGTTTCCTCTTCACCTCGACATTCACGAGTCTCTGTGGAAAGAGATCCATCATCGCGGCCAGTTCGGACAGGGGCCTGTCCTGCCTTATCATGGCCGAGATCAACTGGAGTGAGGCTATGATACCGTCCCCTGTGGTGTGGTGCTCCAGGAAGATCATATGCCCGGAATCCTCTCCTCCGACGACCGCCCCCCCCTTCAGCATGTCCTCAAGGACATAACGATCCCCGACCCTGGAGGCCTGGTACCTGAAACCAAGTTTTCGACAAGCCAGCCTGAGCCCGAGGTTACTCATGACCGTACTGACCACCAGATTGTTTTTGAGTCTGCCCTGTTCTTTGAGCGAACGAGCGCAGATGATCAGGATTTGATCACCTGTGAGCTTGTGGCCCTTTTCATCCACCGCAATCAGCCTGTCTCCGTCTCCGTCAAAGGCCAGTCCAAGTGAAGCCCGGCTCGCCAGGACCTTTTCTTCCAGATCCCGGGTATATTGAGATCCGCATCCTTCGTTGATATTGAGGCCGTCAGGTTGATCGTGGATGACCTCCACATCCGCACCCAACCGGGAAAAGGTCTCCGGTGCGACCTTGTATGTGGCGCCGTTTGCGGTGTCCAGGACGATTTTCATCCCGGCCATGGAAAGGTCCCGGGGGAAGGTTTCCCCCAAAAATGAGATGTATTGTCCGGCCGCATCCTCCAGGTCAAAGGGGCGGCCCAATCTGCTGGAATGGGGCACCATCTCCTGAAGGCGGTTCCCGAGGATGAGTCCTTCGACCTCTTCCTCCTGGGCGTCGGTGAGTTTGAAGCCGCTGCCTGAGAAGATTTTGATGCCGTTATCCTGGTAGGGGTTGTGGGATGCCGAGATGACAATACCGGCGTCCGCCCCGTTGCGCGACGTGATCAAGGCGATGCCGGGGGTGGGGAGAACTCCCGCCGGACAGGGATCGCCCCCCATTGAAATGATTCCCGCCGTCAGGGCGCTTTGAATCATGGGGCCTGAAAGGCGTGTGTCCCTGCCCAAGACGATCCGGGGCCGAGCCCTTTTTTTCGACAAGAGGTGAGAAACGGCCTGTCCTACTGAAAAGGCCGTCATGACATCCATAGGGTACCTGTTGGCTTCTCCCCTGATGCCATCCGTTCCAAAGAGTCCGCCCATATATTTTCTCCCCGGTCGCAAAATTTCTTAGGGATCACCCTTTGCTGAATTGGAAAGATGGGAGCACGGAGGAGGCGCTTCCCATGAGCGAGTTGACGAGACCGGTCAACCATTTGGTCCCCAGTCCCGATACGGCCGCAGGGAGGGAGGTCATGGTCTCAATGTAGCCGGCCTTGTGTCCTGTCCTGTACTGATCCAAGGCTTCCAGAAATTGGTTCCGAACATCAGAGTCTGTTTCCGACGGCATGTCTGAGTGGAAAATTTCGCAGATATCCTGAACCCTTTCGGTAAATTCCCGTCTCAGCCCGATCAGTCCCTCCCTTTTCTTCGACCCTGTCTCCGAAGCGGACAGCTTCGAGGCCATGGCCTCGAGTCGTTTGAGTCTTTCATCCACCGCCATCCCCAATTTTTCAAGTACGCCCTGATAAAGGAATGATCCGAATTCGCAGGACTCGAAAAAGGACCGCCTCACATGGAGATACCACGCTTTGAGGGCCAGGAGGTTGGCCAGATAGAGCAGGTTGTTTGTGACGATGCGACCCAGCCCCCTATAGGCCCCGGGCGTAAAGTCGATCACAGCACTTCGGTGGGTCCTGGGGATGATCATTTTGTTGTCCTGCATGACATCTCTTCGCAGAATGCTCCCGGCGGACACCACGTTGCCGTAGTTCAGCCGCAGGGGGCCGACCATACCCCCCTGCCCTCCGAGAAAGATGGGCGGCTGATTGAGCATGACGCCCCGTGGCACGTCCCCTATCAGGGAGGCCGTGGTCTTGTCACCTTCCGGCGTGAAATTGAAATGGATGTAGGCGCTTCCCACCTCGCTGTGGTCTCTGCGGCCGGTCCCGCCTGCCATGAGGCAGTCACAAAAATTGATGAGGCTTCCGAGGGTGACAAAGGGAAAGAGAATCGTTTGTTTGAGACCGACGCAGTGTGCCCCGTTGGCCTGCTCCTCCAGCAGACACGCTTCCCGCACATGGGCACCCGCACCCATGCTTGAGCCTTCCAGAAAGACGGATTCTCTAAAGAATCCTCCCTTTAACCGGACTTCGGGACCGATCTGGCAATTGTCGATCGTCGCAGGCCCTTCAGCTCCAATCTGTGCGCCATTGGAGATCAGCGTTTTCTGACCGTAGATCCGACAACCGGGATATATCCTGACCCCATGGCCCGAGATGTGCTCGACCATGACCTCGTCCCCGATATCGAGGGTGAGCGGGTTGGGTATGTCAACCCCCTTCCGCATCAATTGAAGGATCTTGTCATAACCGCGGGGTTTGAACTCCACTCCTGCCTCCGGAGAAATAAATGGGG
>JBMNCO010000148.1:0-2136 GCA_049366815.1 Desulfatiglandales bacterium
GCATAGGGTCGTTCCTCTGGAATGAGATCCGTCCTCTCGAGGTCCTCAGGGGCATACATGTTCTGCCCGATGGAGAGGGAAATATTTCGCTGAAACCCCGGCTTGTTTACAAAGGGGAGGTGCTCAATGATGGGGTAGCTCCATTCAGGGACCCGGGGATCCTCCCGATAGTTCCTCAGATCCTGGGAGATCCAGGTCAGTTTGGTCCCATTGGTATATTCCCTGTCTGTCCCTGTAAAAACGTCATTTTCAAGGTAAAAGGTGAAGGTCCAGTGGTCAAGGGGGTCCTTCTCCGCGGCCAACAGGCCGTCGGGAAATACGAAAAGTGTAACGAACAGACAGACAAGGAATCCTTTTTTACTATGAGGCGTCGCTTCCATGCTGTCCTCGATCCCCTGATGGATTCATGTCAGCTATCTTAAATGATTCACCCTGCCTGTGTTTTCCAAAGACCCTTTCGATCAATACATAGAAGAGCGGCGCGAACAAGGTCACAAGACAGGTGGCTGTGACCACTCCGCCCAGCACACCGGTGCCGATGGCATTTTGTGCTCCCGCCCCCGCACCGGTGCTTATGGCAAGGGGCAGGACCCCGAAGCCGAAGGCCAAAGAGGTCATAATGATTGGACGAAATCGTAATTTCGCCCCCTCTAAAGTGGCTTCGACCAGCCCCATTCCCCTTTCCAGGCCGGCCTTGGCAAACTGGACGATCAGGATGGCGTTCTTGGTGGTCAAACCCAGGGTGGTCAAGAGCCCGATCTGAAAATAGACATCATTTGGCAGCCCCCGGAAGGTTGAGGCGATGACGCCTCCAATCGCCCCCAGCGGCAGGGTTAGCAGGATCGAGGTGGGGATGGACCAACTCTCGTAAAGCGCAGCCAGGCACAGAAAGATTACGAAAATAGAAAATGCATACAGCAGAGGCGCTTGAGAGCTTGACATTCGTTCCTGGTAGGAAAGCCCTGTCCAGTCAAAACCGATTCCTTGCGGCAGCTCCCTGACAAATTCTTCCATCGCCTGCATTGCTTCTCCGGAACTCCTCCCCGGTGCCGACTCACCCAAAATGTTTATGGACGGAAAACCGTTGAAGCGCTCCAGCTTCGGAGAACCGAAGGTCCAGTGGCCGGAGGCAAAGGAAGAAGAGGGCACCATCTTGCCCGCTGTATTCCTTACATAGAGTTTTTCCAAGTCTGTGGGCAGCATCCGAAAGGGGGCGTCCGCCTGCACGTACACCCGTTTCACCCGGCCGCCCTGAATAAAGTCGTTGACATAGGCGCTGCCGAAGGCCGCTGAGATCGTATTGTGGATGGAGGCAATGGGTGTTCCCAATGCACCGGCCTTTTCCCAGTCCACGTCAATCCGGTATTCAGGCACATCTTCAAGGCCGTTAGGCCGGACCTTGGTCAATACAGGGTCCTTTGCCGCCATGCCGAGGAGTTGGTTGCGGGCTGACATCAGCTCGCCATGTCCAAGACCGCCCCGGTCCAGCAACTGAAAATCAAACCCCTTGGCCTGTCCCAGCTCGACGACCGCCGGAGGAGGAAAGGCAAAGACCATTGCGTTGCGGACCTTGGAGAATTCCCCCATGGCCCTTCCGGCCAAGGCACCTACCTTCAGCTCCGGGCGGTCCCGGAGTTTCCAATCCTTCAGCTTGACAAAGGCCAGGCCCGCGTTTTGGCCCCGTCCGGAAAAGTTGAGCCCGGAAACTGTCATGCAGGATTCCACTGCGTCTTTTTCCCGCTCCAGGAAATGGTCCCGCACTCCTTTCATGACCTCGTCGGTTTGCTCCAGGGTCGAGTTGGCCGGAAGCAGGGTCTGCACCATCAGTATACCTTGGTCCTCATCTGGAAGATAGGCCGTGGGCATGCGAACGAACAAGAACCCCATGGCCACCACAATCAAAAGGAAGGCAACAACATATCGAAATTTCCTAGAAAAAGTATGGCTGACTACTCTTACATAAAGGCGCCTTAAGCGAAAAAAAGCGTGGTTAAACTTTCTAAAAAACGGCCGCAGGAAAAAGACGGCATTATCTGCCTCATGCCCGGCTGGCACCGGCTTGAGGAGCGATGCGCAGAGTACGGGCGTCAGGACTAGGGCCACCACCACAGAGAGAAGCATGGAAGAAATGATGGT
>JBMNCO010000149.1:0-1992 GCA_049366815.1 Desulfatiglandales bacterium
CAGATTTCCCAGACAGAGATGATGGCGAATCAGTCCGGTTTCATGATCGAGGACGACCTGGATGCCGGGTTTCCGGGTGCGGAGTCAGGGGAATTGGAGGCCCTGCGCAGGCAGGTCAAACTTTTGGAGGTCAGATATACCAAAAATCATCCGGATGTGAGGCGCCTGAGGGAGATGATCGGCAAGCTGGAGGCTGAAGAGGCTGCATCCGCGGAGACTCAGGCGGGTTTGGAAACAACACAGGAAGAAGCGATCCCGGAGTTTTCTATGGGTCAAAATTTTTTGCAGCCGCAACTGGAGCAGATCAATGCCGAGATAAGAGGATTGCAGCATGAGATCGCGAAGGTTCAGGAACAAACGGCCGTATATCGTTCCAGAGTGGAGCAGACCCCTGAGAGACAGCTGGAACTCCTGGAGATAAGCCGAGACTACGAAAACCTGAAGGCCCTCTACGATTCCATGCTCAACAGGAAGCTGGAGGCCGAAGTATCGCTGAACATGGAGAAAAAGCAGAAAGGCGAGCAGTTCAGGGTCATCGATCCTGCCAAACTTCCCGAAAAACCCGTTGAACCTGATGTGAGGAGAATTCTCATGCTCACCCTTCTCCTGGGGCTGGCCCTGGGAGGGGGAATGGCCTATGGGGTCGAGTTTATAGATACCTCCTTCAAAAATCCCGAGGACCTGGAAAAGGAACTCAAGATACCGGTCCTGGTGAGCATGCCGATCCGATACACCGAGAGGGAACTCAAGGGCCAAAGGCGAAAGAGACTTTTGCTCGCCTGCTCCGTCGGCCTTGTTTTCATGGCCTCGGCAACGGCTATCGTTATCGCCGCGAAGGGTTTTGACGGCACGGTGAATTATGTCAAGAATCTGTTGAATATTGTTTAAGGCCGGAACCTCAGGATGGGTGCGGGCGCAGCCGTAAACGGTGGAGGGAACATGTCGGGTACGGCTTTCCGCGGCGCTTTTCATCGCGGATCGGCGTGAATAAGACGACAAAGGAAGAAGTCCTCCCGCTAGGGCGCGGGAAAAGGCCTGATCATTATGTACACAGAGTTTTTTGGTCTCAAAGAAAAACCATTTAATTTGACCCCGTCACCGCGGTTTCTCTATCTGGGCGAAAGCCATAAAGAGGCTTTGGCCCTGTTGACCTATGGGGTGAAGGAGCGGAAAGGGTTTATCCTGCTCACCGGAGAGGTGGGAACCGGCAAGACGACCATGGTCCAGGCCCTCCTGGAGAATCTGGGGGAGGGCGTGGATTACGTCTATCTGTCCAACCCCCTGCTTTCCCCGGATGATCTGATGAATTATCTGGCCTCGTCAGCCCTTAAAAAAAGAACCCACTTTAAATCCAAGTCGGAATTCATCCTGGAATTTGAGGTTTTCCTGAAGCAGTGTCTCCAGCAACAGAAAAATTTTGTCCTGGTCATTGACGAGGCCCAGAAACTCTCGTTCGAACTGCTGGAGGAGATCCGCCTCCTCTCCAACATGGAGACGGCTGACGAGAAGCTGATCAACATCTTCCTTGTGGGTCAGCCCGAGCTCAATGAAAAACTGAGTGAACAAAGGTGCCGCCCCCTGCTTCAACGCATCAGCATCCGGCATCACATCTCGCCCCTGAACCTCGAGGAGATCGATGCGTATGTAAAGACCCGGTTGAGTGTGGCCGGAGCAAGGAACGGAAGGAACATATTCCCGGGCAGTGCGATCAAGGCCCTTCACGAATATTCATCAGGATATCCCAGGATGATCAACATCCTTGCGGATAACGCCCTGCTCCTAGGCTATGCCCGGGGGAAAAAGAAGATTTCCCCTGAAATGATCCGGGAATGCTATCAGGACATGAAGCTGGAGGGCTCCTTCCTGAGGTCGAAGCAGGAAGCCCCCGAAGCCCGTGCAAACGCAGGGCCGGATAAGGCCCGGGTTGTGAGTCCCTGGATATGGGTGACAGGTCTCATTTTTATCCTGCTTGTTTTCGGCCTCGGCATGAGT
>JBMNCO010000150.1:0-8008 GCA_049366815.1 Desulfatiglandales bacterium
GTAAGAAAGGGTGCATGATTTCCTTTCGAATTTTTCAAAGGGCTAAAGTGTTACCCGGATTGATATTCCGCCCCCCTTTTTAGGGGAGGCATCGCCGCGTGCCCCCGGGGCTCGGAAACTTTTGCAAGCCCCCCCCTTTTGTGCTAGCATGCCTCCCAACCGTCCAAGGCGTGCCCCTACATCCAAGCCTGGAATCAAAAAGCCGCATTCTCGCGGGGATATCCTCTTTCAGGAAAAAGGTAAACGAAGCAAAACTGCAGAGAAGTGAGGAGAGATAGTGATAATGGAACAGTCAAAAATGGATCCTGAGATGCTGAACATGGTCCTCGATACCATATCGAAGCTGGAGCGGGAAAAGATAACGCTCGAGACCAAGATGGAAATGGATCGCCGTGGGGAATTCCCCATGGACCTGATTCGTTTCATGCTGGGGCCCGAGATCGCCCTCCATCTTATTTTCATCCCTGAGGCCTATGGGGGACTGGGCGCAGGGGCCACGGACATAGCCGTCATTTCGGAAAGAATGGCGAAGATGGATCTGGGGGTGGCTACATCTTTCCTGGCCATCTGCCTCGGTATGGACCCTCTTCGGGTAGGGGCCACCCCGGAACAAAAGGAGAAGTACATCCGCAGGATCGCCCAAGAGGGCCTGATCGTGGGTTATGGGGTCACAGAGCCGGAGGCCGGCTCCAATGTCCAGTCCCTGAAGACCAAAGCGGTGCGAATCCTTGACGATGCGGGCCGCATCAAGGGTTACAGGCTCAACGGCCAAAAACAGTTTATCACCAACGGCGGTGTAGCAGCGCTGTTCACCATTTTGGCCGATGCGCCTGACGGCCCTTCCTTCTTTGTGGTAGAAGGGGGTACAGAGGGTCTGATACCGGGAAAACATGAAGACAAACACGGCATCCGGGCGTCAGACACCTGTGCCTTGACTATGGAGGATCTGTATGTGCCAATGGAGGATCTGGTCGGGGGTGTCGAAGGACAGGGTCTGAAACAGTCTAACCAGGTCTTCGGTTATACCAGGCTCATGGTGGCTACCTTCGGGTTGGGCGGAGGCATGGCGGCCCTTGAAAAGACCATCGCCTATGCCAAGGAGAGGGTCCAGTTCGGAACGACGCTTGTCGAAAAACAGGGATACACCCACAAGCTGCTGGTTCCCAATGCGGTGAGACTGGAGGCCGCAAGGGCGCACATCGAGGAGGTGGCCGATCGGCTGGATTCCGGGGAAGAAGACCTGCAGGTCGAGGGCTCTATTTCAAAATACTTTGCCACGGAGGCCGGAGACGCTATGGCAAATGATGCCATTCAGGGCCTCGGAGGCTATGGATACATTCGTGAATATGAAGTAGAGAAGATCAAGAGAGACATCAAGATTACCACTATCTTTGAGGGAACCAGCGAAATCCAGCAAAATATTATCGCCATGTTCCGGATGCGGGAAACAGTGCGCTCAAAGGGCGGATATTATTCGGGGATGGCCGATGCCCTCGATGCTTTGCCGGAAACGTGCGGTTCGCGGCCGCTCGGGACCGCGGCACGGGTGTTGAATCACGCCATCCTTCTCGGGCGAAAGGCCAAACTCACCAAGTCCCAGTATGTCATGTTTCTTCTGGCCGATATGATGACCTGGGTTGAGGTTGGTCATGCCCTTTGTAAGAAGGCGGCCTGCTATGGAGGCCGTGAGCACACACAGGATTTTATGAACGCCGTGTCCCGTCTCTTCGCCCGGGAGGCGGTTGAAAAGGTATATCTCAACGGAAGCATTATTGCCAAGGGTTGTGGCGCGGATCTGGATGAGCTCACCCAAGGCTTGCGGACGCTTGATCTCATGAACGATCTGGGAGATCACTTGAAAGACATGGACCTTGTGGCCTCCGAACTGGTCAACCCCGGTTCAGTATAAACGGCCGGGTCGTCGTGGTTTATGCCTGTCCTGCGTGATGCATTCCATGTTATAAGACTTTAGGCTTTCGAAAATCACTCCATTACGGAGGTCCAAATTGCCGTGCTCTTTCAAACGGCTAAACTCATACTTAAAGTCATTTTCCACTGCTGACTGAAAACCGGATTCATGAAATCAGTGATCCGTCACACACGGCCCGAGGGGGGCCTTAAATATCCCCAATGACAGGAACCAAGACTCACTACCGTGGCCCAGGAAGGCCACGCCATGCAAGGTATCGAAGCCCTTCCAAAAAAGGGGCCTATGATGCACCCAGGCTCGACCCCCAGCTCAGATCGATCTTCAAAAAGATCGGCATACCCGAGTCGACCCCGTTTCAACCAGACCCTTTCCAGCTCGATGCCCTGGAGAAGATCAAAACCAACGACGTCCTTGTCAGCGCCCCGACGGGTTCGGGAAAGACATGGATCGCGTCACAGGCCATTGCCAGGCATCTCGACCAGGGGAAACGGACCTGGTACGCCTCCCCCCTCAAGGCCCTCTCTAATTCCATATACCTGCAGTTCTGCAAGGAATTCGGACAGGACCTTTGCGGGATCCTGACAGGAGATCGAAAAGAAAATCCCGACGCCCCGATCATTGTGGGTACGACAGAGATCCTGCGCAATCAGCTTTACGATGCCATGCACGCGGGTGCAGACATCGAGACGGATCTGGTTATCCTTGACGAGGCCCACTATCTGAGTGACCCCGACAGGGGCGTGGTATGGGAAGAAGTGCTTATTTATCTCCCGCCGAGGGTCAGACTTCTTCTCCTTTCCGCGACCATTTCCAATGCGGAGGAGATCGGAGCATGGCTCGAAGAAAACCGGGAGGAGAAAATATGCATCGTCCGCTCTGAAACACGGCCGGTACCGCTCGAGATGCTGTTTCTTTTTCCGGACGGCCTGATTACACCCCTTGCGGGGAGAAAGGGATTGGTTCCCAGGGTCAAGAAGTTTGTGGCCGACCGCCCGGTACGCGGGAGAAGAACAGGAGCGGGAAAGGTTCATTTTGGGGATATCCTCCGCTGTCTGAGGTCTTTCGATCTCCTTCCCGCCATTTTTTTCCTGAAATCCAGGCTCGAATGCGACCGGGCCCTGGCCTCATGCGTCACCGCCTCAAGATCCTTTGAGAAAAGAGGGCGAATCGAAAGGGAAGTCAAGGTCTTTCTGGAAAAATACCCGCACCTTGAAGGACACAGGCAGTTGGATGCCCTTCTGGAGGCCGGGGTGGGCTCACACCATGCGGGTCAGCTTCCCTACTGGAAGGTCCTTATTGAGACGTTGATGAACAAAGGGTACCTGGAGGCCATTTTTTCCACCTCAACCGTCGCAGCGGGTGTTAATTTCCCGGCACGGACTGTGGTCCTGGTGCAGAGCGACCGGTTTAACGGGCATGAATTCGCCGATCTGACGGCCACGGATCTGCACCAGATGACAGGGCGCGCCGGACGTAGGGGAAAAGACAATATCGGCTTTGCCCTGATCATCCCGGGAGTCCACCAGGACCCGCAATTGATCAATGACCTCAAGGATTCCTCTCCCGAACCCCTTACGAGTCAGATACACATCAATTTTTCTATGACGCTGAACCTGCTTCTGTCTCACACGCCGAAGGAAGTCAAGATCCTCCTTGATCGCAGCTTTGCATCCTTTCAGGAAAAAAAGTCCGGAAACCTTGTCCATGAGCGATGGCTGGAGATGCTTCATTTGATCAGAGGCCTGCTGCCTGAAGCACAGTGTGATTCCAATGATCCCTATGAAATCATGGAATTGATACAGAAGCGGGCTGAGTGGCAGGGAGAGGCGAGGAGACTTGCCCGGGAGCTGCGGGGCAAGAAGGTCCTCGAGGCCTATAGAGAATATCTCACAAGGGGAAGGCTTTTTCTCCACAAGAACAAAAACATCTATGTGGTGTTTGACACCTTTCAGGAAAAGGATCGGTTCATCTGTGTCGCCCAGAATATCGGGAGTCCCTTGCGCCTCAAGAAGAAGAAACCGAGACTCAAGAGGATTGCCTTCGCCCAAATCAAGGCCCTGTTAAATCATCGGTTGGAATTGCCCCGTGATGGATCACCCGAAGAGATCCAGCGCATCATTCAGGAAATCGGGCCGGACGAACTCGAGATCCTGCATTTGGATATTCCGGAGGAGACCACCGGCACCGAGAAATTGGATCTCCTCCAGAAAAAACTGAAGGACATGCCCTGCCACGGATGTGAACATTTCGAGATCTGTCATTCAGGAAAAAACAAAAAACTGAAAAAGACAATCAAGGAGATCCTTTCCCTTGGAGACACGATGGACAGCATGGGGGAGGGCCTGTGGCTCAGCTTCAACCGTCATTTAAGATTTCTCAAGGAAACGGGTTTTGTGGATGAAAGGGATCGGTTGACTGCAGACGGGGAGTGGGCCTCGAAGCTGAGATTGGACCAGCCCCTCCTGATCGCTGAAGCCATCAGGGCCGGGGCATTCCAGAAGGTTTCACCTGAAATTCTGGCCGGCTGTATCGCCCCCTTTGTCTGGGACAGGGCTCAGGACCTGGATCTTCAATGGGAAAGCCCCTTTGACTTAAAGGCCCCTGAAAAGGCCTATTCCAGCCTCTTGAGAAGTATCGAAGGGATCAGCCGTATGAAGGCTGCCAGGGGATTTGAAAACCCGCAGATTTTTTTCTGGCCTGCGGCTGCCCTCTATCTGTGGACCAAAGGGGTCCCCTGGGAGGGCCTCATGTCCTTTTTGCCGGTGGATGAAGGAGATATGGCCTCCCTGATCGTGAGGACCGCTGATCATCTCCGTCAGGTGGCCAACCTGGAGGAAAGTCATCCGGAACTGGCATCCACGGCCAAGGCCGCCCTGGAACTCGTCATGCGGGAGCCCGTTTTTATCGGATGATGGGATCCACGAATCGCTTCAGAAATTGTCCTTTGACTCAAGATGCCGTGTTCTTATCCCTCAGCCCCAGAAAGCGTTTTGGATTGGATTCCGTCAATCTTGTCAATTCCTCCTCCGTGAATGTGACGCGACACCAAAAAATCTCCCCGGCATACTTCCTGAACCATTTCAGATAGGATGCCTCGGTCCAGAAACAGCGGCCCATATACCAGTCCGTCCCGTAGAGGAGGCGGTCCCGGATTTTGGGGCTGTTCAACATGGATTTGATGTGGCGGAAGTACCTGCCGGGCATGAAGAGCATCTCGGTGTCGTAGGAAATATCCGTGTAGACATTGGGGTACTGGAGGATCAAATCCGCGATTACAGGTTGCCAATCCGATCCGGTGCGGTCGTTGTGGGCCAGATTGAGCGTCAAGGAGGGGAAGGTCTTTAAGACCTGTTCCCAGTTCTTGGGGTCTGCGAGATGATAATATTCCCCCAAACCCGGAATACCCCCCCTTTGACAATGTGTGGTGATGGGTACTGAATTCTCTTCACAATACTCGTAAATGGGATACAGCCTCGAATCCACTGGGGAAAACCCCATGACGGGATAGATCTTGACACCCTTGAAGACCCCGCCCCTGAGGCTGTCCAGGACGATGTTCACCACATTGGGACGATTAGGATCGGCCGCGATAAAGGGAAGCATGCGGGTACGCTTGTATTTTTCATTGATCGCTATTACGGCCGAGGCGGTTTCCTCAATCTGGTCCTCAAAAGACTTCGTTCCACCGCCATATTTCTTGCAGTACTCCATGTCCATCATCAGGGGTGTGCAGATCTCCACCCCTGCATCATCCATTTCCCGTGCCAGTTTTTGTGCAATCTCTTCAATGGAAAGCCCGATGAATTCAAGGTAGTCCTCCATCTTGGAATCAACGCGGAGAAGAAGACTTAAGACTCTCCTGATGAGCCTGTGTGCCGGATTCCCCTCGAGCAGCAGAAACCGTTCCCGAAACGCTTTGGGGACGCACTCAAGACTGAAGATATGGCAGTGGCAGTTGATTATCATGCCCGCTTCCGGGATCAAAAGATGAAAAATCCGACCACGTCTTGTGCGGCTGGGCGAAGGCACGTTTGGCCCTTAGCCTTTTGCAGCTTCCTGGATCTCTCTGCAAAAAGAAGGCGTCCTTCCGCTAGTCACTTCAGAAAGGGAGCATGATTTCCACACCGTTATTGGAAAGGGCTAAATTCATACCAAGAGTCGAGGATGCCAAGGCATCGGGGTCGGCGCTCATTGCACATAGCAGACCGCTACATCCGGAAATCGTGTGGTTCGGGATGAAACCCAGTCTAGCAGATTGAATTTACGTTGCAACCAAAACATCCCCATAGGCAAGAGGGAAATTTTAGAAAATCGGTTCAACAGGGCGACAAAAGTGCCTTTTGTGGATTATGGGCCTTATGTGGTTTTGGTGCCACACGCTGCGGCATGGTTTTTTCTGCAATGAGGAGCGGCAATGGATGTAAGTATCCTATTGTATGATACGTTTTTAGAAAAGGGGGGCTTTCAAATGAATTATTCTGTTATAAGATTTTCCTTGTTTTGCTCAAAGATCTTTTGGCCGATTCCAGGTACCTTTGTGATGTCTTGGGGCGTCTTAAAAGGACCGTTATCCGTTCTGTACTGAACAATGCGTTCAGCATATTTGGGTCCCACGCCCTTAAGCTGAGTGATTTCCTCAACCGTAGCCTTGTTGATGTTGACTTTATTCATGTCCTGAGCCAATAGAGCAGGCGAGAATGCGAAAAGAAAGGCGAGTGCGATGAAAACTGAAATGACTCCTCTTAGTGCTTTCATTTTTCTATCTCCTTGTAAAAGCCCCCCTGTTTCATCAAATAGACATCATCTCTGAGAAGTGATCGGAAGAAGTATCCGGATCGCATTGAAAATGAGTAGTAAAAAACCAGTCATGGAAAGCGTTGATAATGAATGGAGTGCTTAACAAATACTGTGCCAAACCATCAATAATGAAAGTAATGGGTGGCCTAACAGGTTTTTTATTGAAGAAAAGTTGAAATATTATAGAAAAAGCACGCCTAATCGGGGAGTTAAAAAAACCGGAAAATGGAGAGCAAAGAGAATATGGAATACTTCAAGACATGATGATGAGGCATAGAAAGAAGAAGTTTTATTAAAATGCACAAAAAATTGTGCAAATGATCATGATTCCCACATAGTTATTGGAAAGGGCTAAATTCATACTAAAAATCTTGACAGCCGTTGGTGCCGGATATCATGTTTTTCGCCGGGCCATATTTTTCATGCCGGCAAGTGAGGAGGATGAAATGAAGGTAAATAAAGTGGACCATATCTGTGTCGCAGTCAAAAATCTGGAAGAGGCTCGTCAGGTCTGGGAGCCGGTGTTGGGCAAATCCAGGCCGGATGACGAATACCTCGATGAACCTGAAAAGATCAGGGTTGCCAGATACTGGGTGGGGGAGGTCGGTTTCGAACTGATGGAATCGACAAGCCCTGGTGGCGAGGTGGCCAGGTTCATCGAGAAAAGAGGCGAGGGGGTCATGCTCATCAGCTTTAACGTGGACAACACCCGTGAGGCCATGGATGAGTTGCAGCGGAAAGGTTATCCCCTTCGTGGGAGCGCCCGCCGGTTTCGGGATTGCGAATACGCATTTGTTCATCCAAGGAAGATGAACGGCGTTTTGCTTGAATTCATTGATTATAAGTGGCGGGAGTTCGAGGATTGACAGGGGATCTTTGTGAGGAGACACCGCTTTTCAGGGTGGAGGGGTCAGGTTTCAGCTATCAGCGGTCAGCGGTCAGCGGTCAGCGGGGAGCTGTCAGCACTGAGCTATCCGCTATCGGCTATCAGCAAAAGCTATGCAAAGACAAGGCATTAGGCTGAGCGCTGAATGCCGATAGCAGACCGCTCCATCCAGAAATCATTTGTTTCTGGATGGAAACTAGATAGGCTGTAGGCATTTAGGCTGTGAGGTGTAGCAGGAAGGGAACATGGGGGTTGAAAAGACAAAGAGTTTTTGGAAACTGTATCTGGTTCCCGGTGCAGGCCATGGCGGCGGCGGCCTCAGTACCTGGCTGCAGAACAACGACGCCTTCAACGCGATGGTCGACTGGGTGGAAAACGGCATAGAACCCGGTGCG
>JBMNCO010000151.1:0-5314 GCA_049366815.1 Desulfatiglandales bacterium
TATAATCTCTTTATAGGGGGCTACAGTCTCCACTGTCTTTTTAATCCTCGTCGTTTGTCTTGATGGTTTAATCCTTCATCGACTTTCGGACGACACTCTCCAGGACCCTGTCCAATCCAAACTGGTTAGCCAATGATTCCAGTGCGATATCCAGATCCTCCTGCTCCACTTCTTCATCAACTTCCTCTTCTCTTTCTTCGTAGGTCAAGGCATCCGTTATGCACCACTGAACGCACAGGGGCTCTTTTTGAGGCGGATCGTCTTCACACATATCACACTTGAGCGGGAGACCGGAATCGGGTTCCTTAAAGACATCCCTCGAGGGACACGAAGCCCTGCAGAATGCACATTCTTCGTATTCCTTCCCGTCAATCACATATTTGTCCCTTCCCATGCATTCGGCCGGAGTGTACTCACCTGCATATACTGGGACATATACGTCTCTCAGTGGATCACGAATCACCCGAATACGAGATCTCCCTGGATTATTGGTACTATATTTCGGTGTCGCGTGAAAGGCGGAGCAGATGACCTCACAGGCCCGGCACCCATTACATAAATCGACATCGACTTTGATCGTTTTAACTATTTTCTTTTTTTTCTCAACCTGCACGGCTCACTCCTTCCCACTCTATTTCTTCTCAGTTTCTTCCGAAGGCTTTTCAGAAGGAGCCCCGCCATTATCGGTCAGGATCCCCCTATTCGAGAAGTCTTCACTCACGTAGTCCAAACCCAACTCGTGTAGAGTCTCTTTCGTTGGAACACCATCATTATTCCATCCCTTGAATTTGTAATACGTATCTAAGAGCTTTTCTTCGAGCTCGGGAAATCTTTTCTTCCAGTGGTCCTCAGGCGGCCTCTCGTCAGCCCTTCTCAATCCTCTTCTTACATTGACGGCTCTGAGTAAATTCCGGTTTCTTCTATATATTTGCTTGAGGCCCTCTTCATCCAGATCTATCCCGAGAGCCGATGAGATAAGCCGAGGGTAATTGTGTATGTGATAGGGAGGCTTCAAAGGAAACGACGACAAGCCGGCGCATATCCCAAGGGCGTCATCAACGTAGTGCATCATCTCTTGCCAATCGACAATGTCCGTCGCTATTTCCGGTGTTGGATAATAGGGATTGGCCTTTTCTCCTCGAAATTCCCAGTCCAGGACATATTGCTTAAACTTCTCTTCTGGGACTTGTATCCAATCCTTTATAAAATCTTCTCTCTCCTCCATCGTCGCGAAAGGTGCCTGGGGGAACTGCCCTTCAATTTGGGTAATGTTCGCCTTCTCACCGGTGCAATACATCAGGAAATAAACGGGATTCAGCATGCCGAGCTTGAGAGGGAGTTGCTCATGCTTCTTGATGTTGTTGTGGGCGTATTCATCCGCGCCCTTTCCGATCTCCTTGGCCGCCCAGTATGTGCCGTTGGCCAAAACGTCTCCTATCCCCTCACGCCGGACAATCCTGTCAAGCAGCCAGTAAAATTTACCCTCATTATCCGATGGACAACCTTCAAAGTCTTTGTCCGTCAAAATGCCGGCCTCTCTCAGCTCGAAAGCGAAGGCCATAATTTGCGGGGTTGAGAACCCGTCCACTCCGTACTCCGTAGCGCGTTGAGCGATCCTGAAACCAAAATCCAGGTCCTCTACAAAAGCCGCCATTGAATAAGTCAGTTTAGAAAAGCATTTCATCATATAGGTTGAAATTCCCGGGACGGAAATGATGGCGCCGCATTTCATAGGACAATTGTAGCAACTGATCAACCTTGTCCGGACCATTTCCTGGGTTTCTTTCCACTTCTTTTCCACTTCCTCGTTCCAAAAGTCCCTCCTCCGAACGCGGGCATTTCCCCACATGAAATTTTCCGTGTGCCACTTCTCATCCACGTGTAACATCTCTTGGGGCGATCCAAGTCCCTGCAAAATGGTCATGACGTTTGGAACAGGATTTGCGTTTCGAAATTTTATATATTCCAGGACTTCGTTACAAACCTCAATAAATTCATTGGGTCGAGCGATATTGATGTCCTTCGTTCCACGAACGGCTATCGCCTTTATCCCTTTGTCTCCCATTACAGCGCCTACTCCCTGTCGGCTCGCACTGGATCTGCCCTGCTCGATGGAAGCCGTGTAAACCCTGTTTTCACCGGCCAGCCCTATAGCGGCCACCTGAAGTTTGGTATCCTTCAACTCCTGTTTAATGAGTTCTGCGGTTTCAACTGCGCCCTTACCCTTTAAATGAGATGCATCACGTAGTTCGACCTTGTCGTCTTTTATCCACAAATAGACCAGATCCGGGGACTTACCTCTAAAGATGACTTTGTCATAACCGGCGTGTTTCAATTCCGGCGCCCAAAATCCACCCATCATGGAATATCCCATGAACAGAGTCTGAGGAGAATAGGTCGTAACAATGGTACGATTAGCACCGATTGCAGGTGTACCACACATAAGACCAGTGCCGAATATGAGTGGATTATGAGGAGAAAAAGGCTCGGTTTCAGGAGGAACCCTATCCCACATTATCTTTGTATTGGTACCTAGCCCTCCGAGGTGAAGCTCGGTGTCTCTTGGATCAGTTGGTACTCTTTCAATGCTTCCTTGGGATAGATCAATTTCCAGATTAAACCCTGTTTCTGCGTACCTCATTTTTATACCCCTTCTAGATTGCCTTTATCCGTGATATGCTTTTTATTAGCTCCTAATTTCAAAAAGTTATATCCATTCAACCCTTATAGGTCTAGATACAGATTGCCTTCCGGTTAGATACAATGTGGTTACAATGTAGCTACATCATAAACAGAGTTATAGACTTTTGCAACAAAAATTTTAAAAAAATCATAGAATCTGTGTCACACTTTCTGGGTTGGTTTTTGCGGTAAACAGCTGCTCAATGAATTCGATTGCTCAGGCTCTTTGATCGAAAGTCAAGTCAGGGCTGCCGCCCGGCACGGCCCCGTAATCTCTCTTGTTTGCATCTTTATCTACTTGAGAAAAAAGAACTTTTTCCCTATGTGGGATTTTTAAACAACAAACCCGAAAAGGGATAGATCGGTCTGTCGTCAAGGTACAGATTTTGGTTGGACTGGACGTTACGGAGGCAGGGCATCGAACAGTGTTGAGTGTTCGGCCCTGGAGAAAAATCTCTGTTTCTAATTGGTGTGAGCTTTTCAAGGGTCTGAAAAGGCGGGACCTCAAAGCGAAGGAAGTCAACTTCAACATTACGGGCGGCATCGAATGCCTTGAGCGCGTCTTCAAGGAGGAGTTCCCGATGGCCAAAGTCCATTGATGCCAAGTGCATGTTGCCGGCAATGTCCTGGCTACGTTTCCAAGGAAACTCAAAAAGACGATCGGGGGTGAAATGCGCTCCATCTTTTATGCCTCTACGCGGAAGAAGGCCTTGGAGTTCCTCTCAAGTTTCAAATGAAACGGGGACTTGAACGCCCCTCAGCACAGCAATTTATTTCACAAATTGAATCGTCCCTTTGGCGGCATGAATGATAATCCCGAAGGTGCCCTCAAGGCCTTAGATATTTTAGGCTCGTCAACCCTCTCGGTGTAAAGGCGTCATCACCTTCTCATGGTACACATTGGGATGCTGCTTTTTACAGCCGCTTTCTTGCCGCATCGCTGTCAATCCCTTGGACGTCCTCCCTCCCGGCCGGAGAGAGGGTCATCCTGGTGTAGACCATTTTGTACGGGCTATGTGTACCACATTTACGTCGCCACGTGTCAAGAAAAAACAACGGCTCAGGTTTTAGACTTGAGGATCACCGGGGAAGGATTTGCTCATGCCTGGATCCGATCAGAACCCCGGATGAATAATGGTGGAGCCCAGTCCGCGAGGCTCCTCCACCATCTCCGTCAGGGCTCGCCATGACCGCCCTCCCGTGGTGCAAGACCCGGGTCGTCGTTCATGAGGATCTCTGATTTTGAGACTCTTACCTCTATCCGGGCAAAAGTTTCCCCATCCCACCGCCACCCCGGGTCAAATGACCGACCTCAGATGCTTCTTTCCAGGTTAAGGGTTTTTGAGAGGCTGAATTCGTTCTTGCCAAAGAAGCGAATCAGTTCGGAATCCCACTCAAGCAAGGTGTTTACCTTTTCGACGCCTACTCTGTGTAAATGATCCACAAATTCATTAATCAATTGCGTGCCTATCCCCTCATGCTGGTAATCGGGATCCACACCGATGGTGTCCAGCTTTGCCCTTTCCTGGAAAATACCGAACTCTCCAATATAGAGTTCTCCCATGATAAACCCTACCACCGTTCCGTCTTGCGTCTCTGCCACAAGCGACGCCGGCAAGTAACCTTGCGTTTCAAAAATCTGCTGAAACTTCACCTCATAGTACTCACTCCGCGAGGTATTGAGTAATTTTCTGTCAATCTCGACCACAGCATCAAAATCACCAGACTCCATGAGTCTAATTTTAAAGGCTTTCTCATTCATAGGGACCTCCCTCCTTTTAACGTGGACACATCCTTTCTCAGGTTATTATAAAATGCCGCGACGAATTGATATAACAACAAAAGCAAAGAAAGGAGCCACATAAATATGCGCAAAAGACGATCAACTGCACACGCCTGATTATGATGCCCGGCATTGATCCGTCCACACTCGGCCGAACCAAAATGCATCACCGATATTTTTGAAGGCAATCCTATCACTTATGAATGGGTCTTGCAATATCTTAGCGGGCCTCTCACGCATGTTGATGCCAAAGCCGATGATGTGACTGCGGCGCAATTTGTGCGGACCTGTTTTGCCCCGTTATTCTGTGCGGGGATCATGCGGCCTTGGGAAACCCCGTCGTATGATGCCATGAGCCCGGAGACAAGGGTTTCAGGCCCCATGCCAGGCGTGCCTGGTTACACCTCGGATTGCCCCGGCCGTCTTCCCACGCAGGCACGAAGTCCCGACAGACCGACGACCGTCGATCGTAGATGCTGCAGAAGACCTCTTTGCCGATCGTACCTGAGAGGGCGATGCAACGGGGTGCTTGATGTTGGGTCCCTTTCATGACGACGAGAAAGTCATTGATCTTGACCGTCATCTCTGAAGGGACCCCACCGGGCGTAAATTCATCGGTTTCCGCCCAGTAAAATGACGCGCGAAACATGGCGCAGCAGGCGCCGCATTCCAGGCAGGGATTGTATCCCATACACCGATTACCTCCAAATAAACAAACGCACATCTTGATTTGTGTATTGCTTCCGGCCTTTTCCAATCTCTTTCCTTTGAAGAGACCCATCCACTCTTTTCAAAATCGGATTTGCCGCTCCAAGCGGTGATTTCATTCCGGCCGAGGGCAAAAAAGTT
>JBMNCO010000152.1:0-32912 GCA_049366815.1 Desulfatiglandales bacterium
ATGGTTATTCTAGACCGATAGGGATGTTTGTCAAGCCTTATTCAAGCAAGACCATTTGTGATTACCTCCGCCCGGGATATTATTTGCCGCGCGCCTCGTTTCAGGTCATGGCGCAGGAAACGGGACATAATCCTGCTATCTGGGCAAACATGACTCTCCAGGCCTGTGCAGTCATAAGATTTGACGAATCTTTTGGAATGATCTACATTCTATGTCTGTCAGTACAAGATCGGACTTCTTTTGAAAGGAGATAGAAAATGCCGGAATTCTGCAACCCCTTCACAGGGTTAAAAAACGACCGAAAACTGGAACATGAGGAGCTGGTCCGGGCCGTCAGGTTCATGATCGCTGCTGAATACGAGGCCATACAGCTCTATCAGCAGACGGCGGAGAGCACGGATAACCGTCTTGCAAAGGCCGTCCTCATGGATATCGCCGATGAAGAAAAAGAGCATGCCGGAGAATTTCTTCGTCTGCTCAGAGAATTGGACGGTGAAGAGGAGAAGTTTTATAGAGAGGGTTACGAAGAGGTTGAGGCGATGATCGAAGAGCTGAAAAAATAGCAGGGGAGGAGAAAGGAAGCGACATGCCGCAGGCCCGCGTGAAAAGTACGACCCTGAACTATCGCCTTGACGGACCCGAAAAGGGCCACACGGTGATGCTTTCAAATTCCCTTGCCTCGAACATCGCCATGTGGGAATCACAGGTTCCCGCACTGGTCGGTGCAGGTTACAGTGTCCTTCGGTACGACACCCGGGGCCACGGTCGGTCAGGGGTCCCCCCAGGGCCCTATTCTATCGGATCGCTCGCGGCGGACGCCGTGGAACTGATGGATGCCCTGGGTTTGGAGAAGGTCCACTTCTGCGGTCTTTCGATGGGCGGAATGGTCGGCCAGATGCTGGGTGCTCGATACGGGGACAGGTTGCTTTCGTTGACGCTTTCCTCAACGGCCGCCTATATGCCTCCGCGTGAGATCTGGGACGAGCGCATCGAAACGGTCAGGAAGCACGGCATGGCGGCCGTGGCCGATGTCACGATCGATCGTTGGTTCACGAAGGGCGGTCAGGAACGGCTTCATGCCGAGGTCGAAAGGGTCAGGCAGGGAATTTTGGAGACACCGGTGGAAGGATATTGTGCCTGCTGCGGCGCAATTCGAGACATGGATCAGCGCGATACCCTTGGCGCCGTTTCGACACAGGTCCTGGTGGTGGTGGGTAAAGATGATCCCGGCACCCCTGTGACGGCGGCCGAATATCTCCACGAGCGGATAGCCTCCTCGGAGCTGCGGGTGATTCCGGAAGCGGCCCACTTCGTCAACGTGGAACAGGCCGATCTTTTCAATCACAGCCTTTTGGATTTTCTGAAGAGAAACGGGGCCTGATCTTCCGAACGCGTTGTGCTTTCACGGGCCGGCTCTTTGTTTTCAAAGGACACCGGGATGGTTCAAAAAAATGAAGTGCTGGAGGAAGTGGGAATCAAGGTGCTTCAGGAGGTCTGATGGGGCTGCCGGAACCATCACGCTTCCGGCAACCGCAGAAACCAGGGAGAAAAGATCATGGGAAAGCGCCATACAGTGCCCACCCTGTGCAGGATGTGTGATCATGGTTGCGGGCTGGATGTGACGGTCTCACAGGACGGGCCTGAGACCCTGAAGGGATCAAAGGCCCACCCCTTCAACAAGGGTTGGTTGTGCGCAAAGGGGCGAGCTTCCTTGGATCTTTTCTCTTCCCCGGAACGTCTTTCGACACCGCTCGTCCGGAAGGGAGGTGCACTTGTCCCGGCCACGTGGGAGGAGGCCTTGGGTTATGTCGGGGAAAGACTTCATCGGCTGAAGGACGAATACGGAGCCGAGTCCCTGGCCGTTTATCACGGGGAAGGCATAGGCCACCAGGAGATTAAATACTATATGAAGCGGTTTGCAAATGTGTATGGCACCCCAAACTTCTGCGGAGTCGGGTCCATATGCAATGCCTCCCGGACCATGGCGGAAACGCTGACCCTTGGATCCCTGACAAAACCGGACATCCCCGGCACCCGTTGCCTGATCGTTTGGGGCGGCAACCCCTTGGTTTCTCATGAGCCTGCTGCCCCTGCAGAGATTGGAAGGCTCAAAAAGAGGGGTGGAAAACTGGTGGTGGTCGACCCCAGGGCGACGGAAACCGCCGCCAAGGCCGATGTCCATCTGGCCGTCATGCCGGGAAGGGATGAAATCCTGATCCTGAATATCCTGCACGTCCTCTTTCAGGAAGGACTCTGGGACAGGCCTTTCACGGAAAATTGGGTGAACGGTTTCGAGGAATTCTTCAGGACGGTGAGCGAGGAGCGTTTTTCGCCCGAGAAAGGAGAACCCCTGACGGGGGTGGCGGCCGGTATGGTCCGCCAAGTGGCCCGACTCTATGGGGAGAGTAAACCGGCTTCCATATTGACCGGGAACGGTCTGGAGCACCACAGCAACGGCGTTCGGACGGGCCGTCTCCTGGCCGTCCTCAAGGCCCTGACAGGCAACCTGGATGTCCCCGGCGGCGATCTGTTTACACCCAGACCCAGGATCAGGGACATCACGGCTCCCCTCCCCTTCTCTTCAATCCCGCCCGTCGGGGCAAAGGAACACCCCCTCTTCTGTCAGGCCCGGAAGGAGGCCCAGGCCCTCTGTCTGCCGGAGGCGATACTGGAGGGGAGACCCTACCCAGTCAGAGGGATGGTGATCGCGGGTGGGAACCCCACTCTGGAGTGGCCCGACAGCAGAAAAACACGGGCCGCGCTGAATAAACTGGAGTTTCTTGTCGTGATCGATGTGGTCCGCTCTCCGGACAGCCGATACGCAGATGTCCTGCTCCCTGCATGCACCTTCCTCGAAAGAGACGAGCATCGGGTCAATGTGTACCTGAACCTGCATTGCATCACATTGCGAAGGGCCGTGGTGGAACCTGTCTGCGGCCTTCCGGATCAGATCATCTGGATCAGGTTGGCACGGAAGATGGGATTCGGAGAGTATTTCCCCTGGAAGACGTGCAGGGAAGGGATCGATCATCTCCTTGGTGACGTCGGCGTCACTTATCGTGATCTCTTGTCCAGGGCCGGGATCTTTGAATACGAAACGCGGGAGTACAAAAAGTATGAACGCGATGGGTTCCATACACCCTCAGGACGGGTTGAGATCTATCCCAAAAGGCTTGAAGATCATGGATACGATCCGTCCCCCATCAGGGGGGATACGGCCGATTTGACAATGGAAACGCAGGACTTTCCACTCTGGTTGAGCACGGGTGGAAATCTTTTGAGTTATACGCATTGGCAGTACCGCTACATTCCAAGACTCAGGAAAATGCATCCTGAGCCCGCCTTTGAAATCCATCCCGATACTGCAGGGCAATACGGCCTTGCTGAAGGTGACAGGGCCGAGGTGCGGACCGTACACGGCGGGATTCGTCTCAAGGCCCACCTGACACCAAAGATCAGGCCTGATACGATACATATCCCCCAGGGCTGGGAGGAGGCCGGTGCCAACGCGTTGACCGGTGGTGAGGACTCTGATCCCATTTCCGGGTTTCCAAACCTGAAATCCCTGCGTTGTTGCGTCCGGAAGAGGTGATATTGCAGCCTTGAGGGAGGATGTCGTTTTTGCGGGCATGCATCCGGCGGCATCGTCATCATGCTGTTCAACGCCTGTCAATTGTTTGATAACTCGGCGCAATGAGTTCTCTTTTCGTGTGATTTCATCCGCTTTGTGTGCCGGGAGGGGCGAAGGGGCATGATGTTTCGCTTGACATCATACCATGAACATATGATGCTTAATAATTTTAAAATTTTCATCAGGATAAGTCGGCAAGGAATGGACTGGTGAAAAAGGACGGAGACGATAGCCCATACGTAACGAAATTGGAGGTCAACTGTTTTCAATATGCCAAATTCGATCATAACCAGAACGGGAAGTTACATACCGACCGTAACGGTGCCGAATCATACATTTCTTGAGCATACCTTTTACGATGCCGGTCAAAAAAGACTTTCGAAACCAAACGCCGAGATCATCCAAAAATTCCAGGAGATAACCTGCATCAAGGAGCGTAGATACGTCAACACCGACCACAACACCTCGGACATTGCCTTCCTGGCGGCGGAGAAGGCGCTGGAGGGAGTGGAAAGGGAAGACCTGGACTACATCATGGTGGCCCACAATTTCGGGGATGTCCGGGCGGACAATACGAGATGCGATATGGTACCCGCTCTTGCGTCCCGCGTAAAACACAGGCTTGGGATCAAAAATCCCTATACGGTCGCCTATGATGTCCCCTTTGGTTGCCCCGGATGGCTGCAGGGGATGGTCATAGCGGACTACTATATCAAGTCCGGGGATGCAAAGAAGATCCTGGTCATAGGGGCCGAAACGCTTTCAAGAATCACGGATCCACACGATATGGATACCATGATCTATTCCGACGGGGCCGGGGCCACGCTGGTTGAAGCAACAGAAGGGGATGCAGGAATCCTCTCGCATGTCACAAGATCTGATACCTATAAAGAAGCGTACATGCTCAAGATGGATAAATCATATAATCCCGAGCATAACGGCAACGAACTGTTTTTAAAGATGCAGGGTCACGAGATTTACAAGTACGCCGTCAAGACAGTCCCGAAAGTCGTCAAAAAAAGCCTGGAAAAGGCCGGATTGTCCCTGACCGATGTCAAAAAGGTCTTGATACACCAGGCGAACGAAAAGATGGATGACGCCATATTAAAGCGGCTGTTCAGCGAATACAACATAAGGGATATCCCCGAATATATCATGCCGATGACGATCTCCTGGCTTGGAAACAGCTCGGTTGCTACTTTGCCGACACTGTTCGATCTGCTTCAGAGAGGGGAACTCAATAACCACAAACTGCAGCCGGGGGATATCGCTGTATTTGCCTCCGTCGGAGCCGGTATGAATATCAACGCCATGGTTTATAAGATGAATTGATGTAAATCGAAAGGTATCATGATCAGGGTGGACCGTAACTTGCCTCTTTTTGAAGACCCCAGTCACAAGATCTATTCCGTAACCTCTCTGACTGAAGAGATCAAGGGGCTTCTGGAGGATCATTTTGAATTTCTGTGGGTCGAGGGTGAGATTTCCAATTTCAGGGCGCCCTCATCCGGTCACTACTATATGGTCCTCAAGGACGAATGGGCACAGATCCGGGCCGTCATGTTCCGCCCCCAGGTCCGCTATCTGAAGTTCCGGCCGGAAGACGGCATGAAGGTCCTGTGCAACGGTCGTGTCGGGCTCTACCAGCCCCGCGGGGAGTACCAGATCATCCTTGATTACCTTGAACCTCTCGGTGTCGGTGCCCTGGCTCTGGCCTTCGAGCAGCTCAAAAGGAAGCTGGCGGCACAAGGGCTCTTTGCCCCGGAGATCAAAAAACCTCTCCCGTTTCTGCCTCGAAAGGTCGCCGTCATCACCTCCCCCACCGGCGCTGCAATCCGAGACTTCCTGCATGTGATCCATCGGCGGTTCGCCAATATCGAGATTATCGTGATCCCCGTGAAGGTTCAGGGCAATGAGGCCGCCGGAGAGATGATCGATGCCCTGGATCTGGTGAACAGGGAACTGGATGTGGATGTCATCGTCCTGACCAGGGGAGGGGGGTCCCTCGAAGATCTGTGGGCCTTCAATGAAGAGGGCCTGGCCCGTGCCATCAGGGCCTCACGGATCCCCGTGGTCTCCGCGGTTGGTCATGAGATCGATATCACCATCAGTGACCTGGCGGCGGATTATCGCGCCCCGACTCCTTCGGCAGCGGCGGAAATTCTGGTTCGGGAGAAGGAGTCCCTTGAGGATCATCTCATGATGCTGGGCGGTCGTCTCCAGAAGACGATCACGTCCCGGATTGTGCAATTGAATCAGAAATTGGCCCTGTTTGCCAAGGGCCTTGGCGACCCGAGAAGGGAACTGGACGAGTCATGGTTCCGACTGGACGATCTCAGTGCCCGGACCCTCCGGAACATGAATGCCCTGCTGCAGGAGAGAAAGAGGAGATTGGGGTCGGAACACCGGACGCTTCTCCTCACTTCACCGACCCGTTTCTGCCGGACCCTCCTTGAGAGGCTCGACTATAGAGGACGGTCTCTGGGGCTCTTTATGAAGAGGCGGCTGGTTGAGTATCGCAGGGCTCTGTCCCTTCTGGATGAAAAGGCCAGGACACTCAGCCCTTTGGCCGTATTACAGCGTGGGTACAGCATTACCCGATTATGGCCGGCGCAGAGAATCCTGAGAAATGTTTCAGGCCTTGAGGCCGGGGATCGGGTGGACGTGGTCCTGGCCGAGGGAGGGCTGGAGTGCCGTATTGAAAAGATAAGAGAGACGTGAAGATATCATGGAATCCATTCGGAGATCGGACAAACGAACAAGGGATAGACTGGCGGGCGTTTTCCTGGCCCTCTTGCTTGTCATCCCTGTAACGGTTAAGGGGGTGGAACCTCCTCCATGGGAGATCGACATCTCCTCTAAAATCATCCCCCAGGGGGGTGTCGGGCTTCTCAGGGTGCTTGGCGTTTCGGGCGGGACCCTGAAGGCGGCCTGGCGGGAGAAAGAGGTGATTCTGGCCTCCAACCCTGAGAAGGGCGAGTGGTACGGGTTTATCGGTGTGGACCTCAAAACGCCCCCCGGTGGGTATAGGGTTCGTCTGGAGGCCGATCCCTCAGGCCGTGAGGCGGAGTTCGAGGTGGAGGTTGTGTCAAAGGACTACGGGGTGCGGAGGTTGACCTTGCCCAAAAAGATGGTCGATCTGGATGCGGGAACCCTCAAGAGGGTGAGGAGGGAATCCCGGGTCATGGATAGACTCTGGAACGGGCCTTACCTTGAGCCTCTGTGGCGCGGCACCTTTGAAAGACCCGTGCCTGGAGAGGTGGTAGGTCCCTTCGGCCGACGCAGTGTCATCAATGACCAAGAGAGATCCCCTCATACCGGCGTCGACCTGCGGGGCGAAAAGGGCACTCCGGTCAGGGCCACGAATAAGGGCAAGGTGGTGCTGGTGGCAGACCATTTCTTTACCGGCGGTTCCGTGGTGATCGACCATGGGGGCGGCATTCAGAGCATGTATTTTCACCTGGACAGTGTTGCGGTAAAAGAGACGGTCGTCGTCGACAAAGGCCAGATCATCGGCCGTATAGGAAGCACGGGCCGTGCCACGGGCCCGCATCTTCACTGGGGCCTTCGCATAAACGGGGCCCGGGTGGATCCCCTGAGCCTTACGGCCTTGAGCAGACAACTGGAGGAATGATGGCGGTCAAAAAATTCGAAGAACTCATGGGACGACTTGAAGAGATTGTCGAGAGTCTGGAGCAGGGTGATCTTGCACTCGAAGATTCTCTCAAGCTCTTTGAAGAGGGGATGAAACTCGTGCACTCCTGTACGAAAAAGTTGGAGGAAGCCGAACAGAAGGTGGCCCTGTTGATCAAGGAGGGCACTGAAGGATATACTTTGAAACCATTTGAAATGAAAGAGAAAGACGAGGATTGAAGTGGACCTCAAGACCTACCTGGAGGAAAAACGGGCGATTGTGAATGAGGCCCTCAAAGAAATTTTCCCCCCCGGCACGGCCCCTTCCGGGGATATCGTTAAGGCCATGAACTACAGCCTTTTTGCAGGGGGAAAACGACTGCGGCCCATCCTCTGCATGGCGGGGGCCGAGGCCGTGGGAGGAAACGGCCGTTCCGTTCTCCCCGTGGCCTGTGCCCTGGAACTCATTCACACCTATTCCCTGATACATGATGATCTGCCTGTGATGGATGACGATGACATGCGGAGGGGAAAACCCACGAGTCACAAGGTGTTCGGGGAGGCGCTGGCCGTCCTTGCCGGGGACGGGCTCCTGACGGAGGCCTTTCGCACCATGACCCTCACCGATACCCTGGGTCAGGTCGACCCGCGGGCCCTCCTGAGAGTGGTGGCCCTGATCTCTGAGGCGGTCGGATATCAGGGTATGGTCGGCGGACAGGTCGTGGATATCCAGTCGGAGGGAAAGGATGTGGATTATCCCCTGGTGGAATTCATTCACGCCCACAAGACCGGGGCCCTGATCACCGCCTCCGTTTCTTCAGGGGCCATCCTGGGGGGTGGGGAAGAGACCCAGATCAGTGCCCTCACGGAATACGGGCGGAAAATAGGCCTTGCCTTTCAGATCTCCGATGATATCCTCGACATCGAAGGCGACAGCCTGGAAATGGGGAAATCCTTGGGGGGCGATGTAGAGAAAGAGAAGATTACCTATCCCTCAGTCATCGGTCTTGATCGTTCCAAGGCCGTTGAGCGGGAGATGGTTGATCAGGCCCTCGAGGCCCTGAAGGGCTTTGACCACAGGGCGGAGCCTCTAAGACGGATAGCCGCCTACATCATCGAAAGAAAGAAATAATGACAGAGAAAAAGGGGTACCGATTTCTGAACAGGATTGACAGCCCGGCGGATCTCAAGAAAATAGGCATTGAGGACCTGCCGGAACTGGCATCCGAGATCCGCCGGGAAATCATTGAGACCGTTTCCGTAACGGGCGGTCACCTGGCGCCGAGCCTGGGGGCCGTGGAACTGGCGATCGCCCTTCACTATATCTTTGACGCTCCCAGGGACAAAATCATCTGGGATGTGGGGCACCAGGCCTATGCCCACAAGCTGATCACGGGTCGAAGGAAGGTCTTCCGGAGTCTCAGGACCTATGGGGGCATCAGTGGTTTTCCCAAGAGAACGGAAAGCCCCTATGACGCCTTTGATACGGGTCACAGCAGCACATCCATTTCCGCAGGCCTGGGTATCGTCATGGCAAAGGCCCTGAAGGGGGAGCGTGCCCGCGTCATCTCCGTCATCGGAGACGGGTCCATGACGGCCGGCATGGCCTTCGAGGCCCTGAACCTGACGGGCCATACGGAAAAGGATCTCATTGTCATCCTCAATGACAATGCCATGTCCATAGCGCCCAATGTCGGGGCCCTGTCCGCATTTGTCAGCCGGAAGCTGACGGGACGCAGGGTGGTTCAGTTCAGAAAGGAGATCCTGGATCGCCTGAGTTCCATCCCCGGCGTGGGTGATAACATCCGCAGTCTCCTGCGAAAGAGCGAGGATTCCTTCCTGTCCTTTTTTACCCCGGGGATGCTTTTCGAGGCCTTCAAGTTCCGATACATCGGGCCCATACGGGGACATCGCATGGATGAACTCCTCGAGACCTTCGGCAATCTTCACCATCTCAAGGGACCGATCCTTGTCCACGTCCTGACCGAAAAAGGGAGGGGATATCCCCCGGCCGAAAAAGACCCCGCCCATTTTCACGGCGTCGGATCTTTCGATATCTCCACCGGGACATCCCCGAAAACCGGTCAAAAACAGCCTCCGAGCTATACAGAGGTCTTCGGCCGTACCATGATTGACCTGGCGGCCTCGGACGACCGGGTGTTCGCCATCACTGCGGCCATGCCCGAGGGAACGGGCCTGAACCGCTTTTCAGAACGCTACCCCGGACGGTTCCTGGATGTGGGCATTGCAGAGCAGCACGCCGTCACTTTTGCGGCGGGGATGGCTACGGAGGGGTTAAGGCCGGTCGTCGCCGTCTATTCCACTTTTCTCCAAAGGGCCTTTGACCAGATCATCCATGACGTTTGCATGCCCAATCTGCCGGTGGTCTTCTGTCTCGATCGGGGCGGTCTGGTCGGGGAGGACGGCCCCACCCATCACGGGCAATTCGACGTCACCTACCTTAGAAGCCTGCCCAACATGACCTTCATGGCCCCAAAGGATGAAAACGAGTTGCAACACATGCTTTTCACGGCCCTGAAGCAGCCCGGCCCGGTGGCCGTCCGGTATCCCAGAGGCGCAGGACTGGGTGTCGAACTGGACAAGGACTACCGGGACATACCCATAGGCGAGGCCGAGTTTCTCACCGAGGGGGACGATCTGCTCATCATCGCCCTGGGCAGTATGGTCAAGCCCTCCCTGGAGGCGGCGGCGTCGCTTCAAGAAGAAGGCATTTCGGCCGGTGTCGTAAACGCCCGATTCGTCAAACCCCTGGACCCGAGAATCGCAGAGAAGGCCGGCAGGGTGGGACGTGTCCTGACGGTGGAGGAAAACACGGTTCAGGGGGGATTCGGCAGTGCCCTCCTGGAATTTTTTAACGACCGGGGCCTCAGGGATCTGATCATTCAAAGGGTGGGGATTCCGGATAAATTCATTGAACACGGCCCGGTACAAATTTTGAGAGAAAAATACGGTCTGGATCGATCCGGAATCTTGAAGGAGGCACGAGATCTTTTCCGAAGAGCCAAAAAGCCGTAAAATCCGGTTGGACCTCCTCCTTGCAGAAAGCGGCCTTGTGGAAAGCCGCGAAAAGGCGAAACGAATGATCATGGCGGGTTTGGTGGAGGTCAACGGCCTGCGGATGGACAAACCCGGGTCTCTTGTCCCACAGGCATCCTCCATCGTGCTCAAGGAACCCCATCCGCCCTTCGTCAGCCGGGGCGGTCAGAAACTGGAGGCCGCTCTGAGGACCTTTTCCATCGATGTCAGGGGAAAGACGCTTCTGGATGTCGGGGCCTCTACAGGAGGATTCACGGACTGTCTGCTTCAGCATGGGGCCGCGAGGGTGATCGCCCTGGATGTCGGGTATGGACAACTCCACTGGAAACTTAGAAGCGACCCCCGTGTCGTGGTCCTTGAAAAGACCAACGCCCGTTATCTCGATCCGGACGATCTTGAGGGCAAAATCCACGGAGCGGTGATCGACGTCTCCTTCATTTCCCTCAAACGGGTGGTCCCCCCGGTCTCGAGGTGTCTGGAGAATCATGCCTTTATGGTGGCCCTGATCAAACCCCAATTTGAGGTGGGAAAGGAACAGGTGGGAAAAGGAGGCGTAGTTCGGGACCCGGCCCTTCATCGTCGGGTGATCGATGACCTCTGCCTGTTTTTTGAGGCGTCCGGTTGGCCCGTCAAAGGCCACACCCCCTCCCCTGTCCTGGGGCCGAAGGGGAACCGGGAATTCCTGGTATTCCTCGAAAGATAGACGTACCTCCACCCTTCAAAAACGAGTTCCCCCTCGATTTTTGATTTTACAAGAGGCAAAATGCAGGCGGTAAAACGGCCGTTGCGTGCCTTAGTGCTTCCCGCGTTTTGAGGCCTTCAAGGGATTGATCTTTTGGGCCTTGGTGTCCTTCGTCACCTTCACATGGGTGGCCATGCCGCAGGTTCCGAGTCGCCATTTGATGACAGGATCGGGAAACATCATGCAGAATTTGCCGGTGGGGAGATCGAGGACCTTTTGACAACCTTCGCACTGCTCGACGATGGGGTGACAGGACCCTCCCTTATACTGACATCCTTGCTTGCCCATAAAGGCGCATTCCATTCCTTGTTTGACCGTATCACAAACCATGATAACCACATCCTTTCTTTCCATTTTATACATTGGGGCGAGTCTTATGCCCCAACAAGCTTTTTTTGTCAAGACAAAAAAACTAATCACACTGCCTTCAACAGTCAACCCTGAATGCTCATTTTTCCCTGCATTTTTGTTCTATGTCAGAGATTCTCCGGCAAACGGTGTGCACTGATTCACCGAAGGCGTGAGAGGCCAAGTTCTTCCAGCTGGCGAGGGCCCACCGCAGAGGGGGCCTCGGTGAGGAGGCACGTGGCGCTGGCGGTCTTTGGGAAGGCGATCACTTCCCTGATGGATTCAACGCCTGTCAGGATGGCCACCAATCGGTCGAAACCCAGGGCGATGCCGGCATGGGGCGGGGCCCCGTATTTCAATGCCTCCAGGAGAAAGCCGAATTTCATCTCGGCCTGTTCCGGGGAGATTCCGAGATGCCTGAACATGGCTTCCTGGAGTGCCGTGTTGTGAATCCTGACGCTGCCGCCTCCGATTTCGCTCCCATTCAGGATGATATCATAGGCCCTTGCCCGCACCCTTTCGGGGTGATCCCTGAGATCGTCCAGGTCTTCGTCCAGGGGGGCGGTGAAGGGGTGATGAACGGCCGCCCATCTCCCCTCCTCCTCGTCATATTCCAGGAGGGGGAATCTGGTGACCCAGAGCAGGGCATAGTCCGAATTGTTCCTGAGACCGAGGCGTCGGGCAACCTCCAGCCGGATGGCCCCCAGGGCCTGATTGGCGGTTCCCGGTGCTTCTGAGACGATCAGAATCAGATCACCGGGCGTTGCCCCCAGTCTCTGATTGATTTTTTCCTGCATTTCTTTCTGGAAAAATTTGTTGAGGGAAGACTGCCACCCATCGTCATTCACCTTGGCCCAGGTCAGACCCTTGGCGCCGTGGTCCGCAGCCACGCGGGTCAGTTCATCGATGGCCTTTCTCGAAAATTCCGGGCCGCCCTGTTTGACATTAAGGGCTTTGACCAGACCGCCGGATTCGATGACGCCCTGAAAGACCCGGAAATCAGATCGTTCGGCGTATTCCGTGATGTCCTTGAGTTCCATTCCAAATCGGACGTCCGGTCTGTCCGTACCGAAGCGATCCATGGCCTCGCGATATTCCATGCGTGGGATGGGGAGGTCCAACTCCATGCCCATGACCTCCCGGAAAACGGCCTGAAGCATGCCTTCCACGATCTCCATGACGCCGTCTTCACCCGTAAAGGCCATCTCCATATCCACCTGGGTGAATTCGGGCTGGCGGTCGGCGCGGAGGTCTTCGTCGCGGAAGCATCGGACGATCTGATAATACCGGTCAAACCCGCCGATCATCAGGAGCTGCTTGAAGAGCTGGGGCGATTGGGGGAGGGCGTAAAACATGCCCGGATTGACACGGCTGGGGACCAGGTAATCCCTGGCCCCTTCCGGGGTGCTCTTGGTCAGAAAGGGCGTTTCGACCTCGATAAAATTCTTGCCCTCCAGATAATTTCTGATGCAGGAGGCCGTGAGGTGCCGCTTGCGGAAATTGTTGAAGACCTTGTTCCGTCGGAGCTCCAGATAACGGTATTTGAGGCGGAGGGACTCCGAGCCGTCCACCATGCCGTCCACCTGAAAGGGGGGGGTCTCGGTTTTGTTCAGGATCTTGAGGTCCAGGACCTTCAGCTCGACGGCCCCGGTCGCAAGGTTGGGGTTTTCCTGGCCCTCCAGCCTTGGAGACACTTCCCCCCTGACGGCGATCACCCACTCATTGCGTAGGACATGGGCCCTTTGATGGCTTTTTTCATCCACCTGGGGATCAAAGACGATCTGTGTGATGCCTTCCCTGTCCCGCAGATCGATAAAGATGAGGTTCCCCAAATCCCTCCGGGTGTTGACCCATCCCATCAGGAGGGCCTCCCTGCCCACATCCCCGACCTTGAGGCCGCCGCAGTCATGGGTCCGTTTCCAGTCATCAAGCCGGTCAATCACTATTTTTTCAAAGTCGCTCATCGTCTTTATCCGCTCAAGGCCGAGTTCGGCCGGTTAAACCTTGGATCTGTTTTTCCATGTGATCAGAAAGATGCTCCAGTTCCACCTCCACCTGGCCCTTTGTCTCCATATCTCTCAGGATACCTTTTCCCGAGGCCAGTTCATCGTCACCCACCAGGAGTACCTTTCCGGCGCCCAGACGGTCGGCCCGCTTCATCTGGGCCTTCAATCCCTTGAGGGTGTACTCCATTTCGACCCACATACCGGTTTTCCTGAGGGTATTGATCCATTTGAAGGCATTTTTCTGAGCCGCCTCACCCAGGGCCGCTATGAAAAGATCCGGGCCCGGGGTATTCTGTGCTCTGTCCTCGGTCAGGAGACTGACCAGCCTTTCCACACCGATGGCAAACCCGATGGCCGGGTGATCCGGCCCCCCCAGTTGCCGGACAAGACCGTCGTACCGCCCGCCTCCCGTCACCGCATTTTGGGCGCCGAGCCTGTCGGTCTGGATTTCAAAGGTGGTCCGGCTGTAATAATCGAGGCCCCTGACGAGTTTATGGTCAACGGTGAAGTCCACGTCGGAATCTTCAAGGTAGTCCTGGAGGACCTGGAAATGTCCCCTGCACTCGTCACAGATGTGCTCAAGGATGGAAGGCGCTCCCGTGACGACCTGCCTGCAGTCGTCCAGCTTGCAGTCAAAGACCCGCAGGGGATTGGTCTCCACTCTTCTCCGGCAGTCCTCACACAGCCCGGGTGTGTTTTGACGGAGATACCCCCTCAGTTCTTCCCTGAAACGGGTCCTGCATCCCGGGCACCCAAGGGAGTTGATGTGGAGCGAAAGGTCCTTCAGTCCCAGGGTGGTGAAGAGATGCATCCCCATGAGGATGATGTCCGCATCGGACAGGGGGCCTGGATCCCCGAAGATCTCCACGTCTATCTGATAGAACTGCCTGAAGCGCCCCTTTTGCGGACGTTCGTGCCTGAACATGGGGCCGATGGTGAACAGCTTCTGAACGGGGCTTTTTTGGTAGAGTCTGTGCTGGATGTAGGCCCTGACCAGGGACGCGGTGGCCTCCGGGCGAAGGGTCAGGCTCTCTCCCCTGCTGTCGGGGAAGGTATACATCTCTTTGCTTACGATGTCCGTCTCCTGGCCGATGCTCCGGCTGAACAGCTCCGTCCGCTCCAGGAGGGGAGGTTTGATCTCGTGGTAACCGTAACATCTGAAGACCTCCCGGACTTCTGATTCGAGCCACTGCCAGGTGCCGACCTCGTCAGGCAGGATATCCTTAAAACCCTTTAACGCCGAAAACTCCAAAGAAATCGTCTCCTTTTTTTCATTTTGAGGGTCTTCTAACAGAGCTGTTCCCGTTTCGTCAATAATTTTCAGTTTGGAGGCAGACCCCCGCGCCCTTCTCCCGTTCCGGGAGGGATTTCCTCAACGGTCAAGTGCGTGCCTTCCCGTTCCCTGAAGAGGGCGGTGAATGGCCTGCTTATTCCACCTCTATCTTTTCGGCCCTTTTCTCCTCCCCGGCAGGGGCCTTTTTTTCGATCTCTTCGATCCTGGCATCAATCAGGGATCGAACGGCCTTGAGAAATTCCACCCGGGATTGGGTCATGTGCCGGAAAAAAGCCGATTTCCTTCCCGAGATCCTTTCAAGATCCTGAAAGAATCGCCCCAGGGGACACGTGTATTGTCCCTCGTCGTGTCTTTCAATGTCCATGATGCTCTCCTTTGAAAGTGATACACAAGTCCTGCCCCTCGAGGCGGGCCTTGACCGACGGGGACGCGGCCACCTGCCTTGGGAGAAGGATGTGACGTTTAAACCCACCGATCCGGACCACCAGTTCATCGGAGACCTTGTTGAGCTGTACGTCGGTCTTGGCGATGAAGGCAAGCCTGATATCCATGCGATATCCCCCGTCCACCTTTTGAAGGGTGTAGGGAGCGCCCTCGAAGAATCGATCCAGGGGATTTCTTGCGGTATATAGTTCATCCGAGAGGGCCTTGAGCCGTTCATAACCCAGGACCTCGCCTTTGAAGAGATTCACGGGAAAGATGGGGATCGGGTCGAAAATCTCCCCGGCCTTTTCAATGTAGTGGCGCTGGCTTTTCTTCCAGGCCTCGAAATAGCCGTCTTCCAGAGCCTCCGGCAGGATCCGGTTCATGATGATGCCGTCGACATTCATCTTGTAGAGAGAAAAGTACATGAAGGCCCTTTGGGTCTCTTTGAGAACGATTTTCTCCGGGTTGGTGACCAGACGGACGGAGGTCGTCACCGGGTCGACCAGGATCTGGTCTACTCCGCGCAGCCTGAGAAAAAGGGATTCAATGGCGTCAAAGTAGTCGTCTCCGGGGAGGGGAATGTCGTAAATTCGCTTGGCCAGGGGGCGGGCGTATTTCGCAAGGGTCCTTTCGAGCCTCAAAAGCTTCTTGATATACCATTCAAGGGTGGTGGGGATACTGATGAACCGGATGGATTCGCCCGTAGGCGCGCAGTCGAGGATGATGACATCAAAGGCCTTGTCCCGGACATAGCGATTGATGTAGAGAAGAAGACTCACTTCCTCCATGCCGGGGAGGATGGCCAGTTCTTCGGCCAGGATTTCGTCCAGACCGGTGGTGTTCAGCAACAAGGAGAGATACTTGTGAATATCCCCCCAGTTGCTGAGGATCTCCTCCTGGATATCCAACTCCTGAATCCAGAGGTTCTCACGGATCAGTATGGGTCTGCCCTTGTTCTGATCAAGCAGGCCCCTTTCCAGATCAAAGATATCCGAAAGACTGTGGGCGATGTCCAGGGAGAGGACGATCGTCCTGTGTCCCATCTCGGCGGCCCTGATCCCTGTCGCTGCGGCGAGACTCGTTTTTCCGACGCCGCCCTTTCCGGCAAAAAAGATAATCCTCAAGGGGATTCCTCCTGTTTTTACGCCTGATGGAGAGTCGATAAATGCAAGAGCCGAATACCAAAAAGTCGTTCTGGAGGCCTGAGAGGACCATCAAAGGGATGCTCAGGCCTCGCGGATGGGGAACAGCCATGAACGAAAGCGTTTGTCACGGCCGGCCACGATATCGCCCAAGAGTTTTGAAACGGCCAGAGTGAGAGGACCCGGCACCGGGCTGAAGCGGCGTTCCTCCAACTGTCTCGCGGGCATGATCTTCACCGGGGTACAGGAGAGGAATACCTCATCGGCCTTCAGGAGCCGGTCAGGGGAGAGCCTGGCCTCGAGGCATTCAATGTCGAGTATCTTTGCGGCCTGGATAATGGACATCCGTGTGATGCTTTTGAGTATGGTCCCTTCCGAGGGCGTCATGAGCCGGCCGTCCTTGACCAAAAAGATCGAATCCGTGGCCCCTTCGGCCACGAAGCCCTGTGTGTCCAGCATGACGCCCATGTCAAAGCCGCGGGAGCGGGCATCCCCGGCGGCCATCATCCCGTTCAGGTAGTTGGCGGCCGCCTTGGCCTCGACCGGTACGGTCCGGGGGTCCAGTTTGCTCCATCTGGAAATGCAGAGGCTTACCCCATGCCGGGCGGGGATTTCGGGACCGTTCAGGTATTCCTCCCGGGAGACCGCGAAGACCGCGATATCGATGCCTTTCCGCGGTGGAAGCAGGCCGAAAGTGATTTGGGGCCAATAGCCCATGATCTTGATTTCACCTTCCCGGAGTCTGTTTTGTCTCACCGTTTTGGAAACGATTTCGGTTAATTCCTCCCTGGGCAGGGGGAGATCCATATCCAGGAATTCGGCACTTTTGAAAAGCCGGTCAATGTGCCTGTCCAAACGGAAGATCGCGGGCCCGGCGTCCGTTTCGTGAAAACTCAGGACCTCGAAGATGGCTGAACCGCGCGAAAAGCTGTGGGACAGCATATGCACCGTCGCCTGTTCCCAGGGCAGGAAATCACCATTGAGATATACGATTCGATTTTGGAGCATTATTGTATTCCTCGCCGGCAGCCCGGAGATGTGCCCTCTCGGACGCGGCCGGAGGCGGTCTTTGCCCTGGAACCCATGCGCGGTGCTCATCCGGAATGGGCGCTCCCGGATTCGCGCTGACAGCCGTAGCAGACCCTCACAGATTATGCACCGCGAATTCCCTCTCTCATCTCTGAAAGAATTTCCAGGACATCCCTGTAATATGCAAAGGGGGCGCTGATGAATCCCCATCCCTTTTGGGTCTGAAACAGGCCGTCATAGGCGGTGTCGTGATAGGACCTCATCTCGTGGGGGATCCGGCGCTCATTCAGGATGGAGTCGAGCAGTTGCGCTTCAATCTCGTTTTCCAGTACGGCGACCTTGACATACGCTTCCATCACGTCCCTCTCGGAAAAGGATTTCGATATCACGCCTCTGTGGAAGCCGGCCGTGGCATGACCCGTAAGGCAAAGAGGGGTTGTTGCCCTTTGACTATTCATACCCCAAAGAATACATGATGGCAATAGGTTCCCTGAAGCGCAGGGCATCATCTTCCTGTCGGGAAGGCCTTACAATCCTGCCTGTTTTGTGGTAGATTGAGTCCGGTAAGCGCCCGGATGAGCCCAGGGTTTCACCGGAATCCGGGGCCGGAAGGTCTGGAACGTAAGAAAGGGTGCATGATTTCCTTTCGAATTTTTCAAAGGGCTGAAGTGTTACAAATAATACAACTATGAATGCGATACCTATTTCAAGACGCCATGAAGTCGGTCCGTGTGCCGCAACGAAACGAAAAACAGACCCCATGATTTCAGGAAGTCCATATATTGGAGAGGTCGGCCGAAGGATCGAGGCCGGACAGGACCCGATCAATATCTCGGGCCTGCGCGGGACTGCAAGGGGGTTTTTCCTGGCACAGGTCTTGATGACCCTTGAAAGAGCCTGTCTCATCGTCCTTCCTCAGGCAAAAGAAGCAAGAAAATTCTATCGTGAGCTGGAATTTTTTCTCCCCGAGTCCTTTGTCCGCGAAGATTCAGGAAAGAGGAGGCTGTATGACTTTCCGGTCTATGACCTCTCGCCCTTATCAGGTTTGAGCCCCCACAGGAACGTGGTCAATCGTCGGTTGCAGGCCCTCTATACGCTGACCGCGACAACATCCCCCATTGTTGTAACCTCTGTCGAGGCCGTCCTCACGAGGATCCTGCCGAAGGATGTCCTGCTGGGTTCCCTTGAATATTTGGAAGCGGGCGAAGAGACTGAAAGGGACGCCCTGTTGGGTAAACTGGTTTCCAATGGGTATCTCCGCACCTCCCTTGTGGAGGAAAGGGGGGATTTTGCCGTTCGCGGCGGTGTGATCGATATCTTTCCGCCCCTCTATGATGATCCCCTCAGGCTGGAGTTCTGGGGCGATCGGCTTGAATCCATTCGGTATTTTGATCCCCTAAGTCAGAGGTCCAAGCGGCCTCTCAAAGAACTGGTTCTCCTGCCCGCCAATGAAATCATCACGGACCCTGTGAGGGTCAAGAGGGCCAGATCCCTGGGCAGGCTCCCGAGTGCGTTCCTGGATACCGGAAGCTTTCCGGGCCAGGAGGGCTGGTTGCTCCACTTTTATTCCCATCCTGACACCCTCTTCGACTATCTGCCCCCCGACGGCCTTTTATTTCTCCTGGATCCTCACCGCATTGAAAACGAAAGTGAACGATTTGTAGAAAAGTTCCGGAGGGATGAGGAACGGTATCGTCAGGAGGCTGAAGGACGTCAAAACCCATTCCCGGAGACTGACGGAATCCTTGTGGATAAGACTGAGATGCACAGACGTATCGATGCCTGCCGGAAGATCCGCGTCAGTGAATTGGCCATGGACGGGGTCGGCGACCGGGCCGAATCCGTTCGTATCGCCGGAATAGCCGTCGAGGACATTGACATGGGGCTGAGGCTGGCCGGAAAGGGGCGTGTCTCCATCGCCCCGCTGGCAGAGCGGGTTACTCGATGGCTGGATCAGGGGTTCAGGGTCATTCTTGTGTGTCGTACGGAAAAACAGTCTCAGAGACTGAGGGAGATTTTGCTGAATTATCGGGTCGAAGTGGAGGAGGTCGTCGAGGACTGGAGCGGGGTCCCGGAGGGCAGGGGGCTCAGCATCTGTCTCGGCCGGCTCTCCCAGGGCTTCGGTTGGCCGGACATGGGGCTCTATGTGGTCAGCGAGGACGAGATCTTCGGGGCCAAAAAATCTCTTGCCAAGCCCAGGAAGGGGACCGGAGAAGGGGCGCTGAACTGGACGACCTTCAGCCAGCTCGGTGTCGGCGATCTGGTCGTTCATCAGGATCACGGGATCGGCCGGTACGGGGGCCTGCAGAAGATGGAGGTCCAGGAGAAGATCAATGAATTCGTGATCATTGAATATGCCAACAATGACAAGCTCTACATCCCCGCAGACCGGATCAGTATCCTGCAAAAGTATGTCGGGGCGGACGAAAAGGATCCAAGGCTGGATCGATTGGGTGGTCATTCATGGGAGACGGCGAAGAGAAAGGCAAAAAAATCCATCAGGGAGATTGCACGGCAGCTTGTGGAGATCTATGCCCTGCGCAAGTATCGCAAGGGCTATGCCTACTCCCGTCCGGACAACAGCTATCGGGAATTTGAGGCCACTTTTGAACATGAAGAGACCCATGATCAGATCAGGGCCATTGATGCCGTCCTGTCTGATATGGAATCGGATCAGCCCATGGACCGCTTGATATGTGGGGATGTCGGGTTCGGGAAGACCGAGATAGCGATCAGGGCCGCCTTCAAGGCCGTGATGGACGGCAAGCAGGTCGCCCTCCTTGTACCGACGACCGTGCTGGCGGAACAGCACTATGAGACTTTCAAGAAGAGGATGGCGCCGTACGGGATCACGGTGGATGTTGTCAGCCGCTTTAAATCCAAGACCGAACAAAAGGAAATCATAGGCAAGACCCGATCGGGGCATGTGGACATCCTGATCGGGACCCATCGAATCATCCAGAAAGACGTGGCCTTCAAGGACCTGGGCCTGCTCATCATTGACGAGGAGCATCGCTTCGGTGTCAAACAGAAGGAGCAACTCAAAAAGTACCGAGCGCTGGTGGACGTACTGGCCCTGACGGCCACACCCATCCCCAGGACCCTTCACTTGTCCCTGGCGGGCATCAGGGATCTCAGCCTCATCGAGACCCCACCGGAGGACAGGACGGCCATTCAAACCTACCTCTCCCCATATGATGAGCCCACCGTCGTCCATGCCATCGAGTTTGAGATGGAACGGGGAGGGCAGGTCTTTTTTGTCCACAACCGGGTCCAGACCATCGAATCTGTGGCACAGAGGATTAGGCAACTGGTCCCAGGGGCCAGGCTGGCCATCGCCCATGGTCAGATGAAAGGCAGGGAACTGGAAGACACGATGGTTGGTTTCCTCAAGAGGGAGATCGATGTACTGGTCTGCACGACCATTATCGAATCAGGGCTCGATATCCCGTCTGTCAACACTATTATCATTAATGAGATAGACCACTTCGGTTTGGCCCAGATCTATCAGTTGCGGGGGAGGGTCGGTCGGGGTAAGGAAAATGCCTACGCCTACCTCCTGTTCTCTGACGGGGCACGCATGACCCGGGAGGCGGAAAAAAGGCTCAAGGCCCTCATGGACTTTTCCCACCTGGGCGCAGGGGTCCAGCTTGCCATGCATGACCTCAAGATACGAGGGGGGGGGAACATCCTGGGCTTCTCTCAATCCGGCCATATCTCTGCAATAGGCTATGAACTTTACATGAAACTCATCGAGCAAAGTGTCGCAGAGTTGAAGGGAGAGGCGTGGCATGAGGAAGTCAATCCCGAGATCAATGTGGATATCCCTGCGTATCTTCCAAGCGACTATGTGTCGGATACCGATGTGCGACTGAACCTCTATCGAAGGCTCTCCGGTCTCAGGGCGTCATTGGAACTGGAGGCCATGGCGGACGAAATGCAGGATCGCTTTGGTTCCTTTCCCCAAGAGGTCTCCAATCTCATGCAGGTCATGTCTGTGAGGATGTTGATGAAGAGCGCGGGCATCAGCAGGCTGGATGCGGGCAGGGAAGCCCTTGTCCTGACCTTTTCCCCGGACACGAGCGTGAGGCCGGAGGTCATGGTCGATCTGGCAAAAAAAAGGGCGGGGCGTTTCCGTTTCTTGTCCGACAGCAAACTGAAGGTCCATCTGATCAAGCAAACCCCTCTTGGGGCGCTCCTTGCGGCCAAGGAGGTCATACAGGGGTTTCATGTTGCGGAGCAGTAGTCCTGATCACCATCCAGACATCATCGGCGGCGCACGGGCGGCGGTGTGGCCGGGAGTGGGGGCAAACGCTCCTGGTTGCAGGCCATGCGAGGGGTAATTGTGCTTGCAATTTCATAAATAACTGTTATTGTAATCTTTTTAGATTGGTTGGCGCCCATCGGTCAATGCACATTCCCGGTTTCACGCTGGAGGCCGTCGGCGATCGGCCCTCAGAAAAAGGCATTCGATGACAAGGCATCGCCCTCATGCTGCAAGAGTCGGGGATGCTGCTGTTTCCGGATGGAACCCGGTTGAAAGACCTTTTCGAATCAAACCATTCCCCCTGGGGTGGACCGCATAAATGGGACGGGTGATCACACTGCTGTCAAGGGCGGGGTGCCTGCTTCTGGCGGTTTGCGCGACCCTGTCGGTCGGTTGCGGCTTCACGGATTCGCGTGAAAGAAATGCCGTGATTACTGTCGGCGAGCAAATCCTCCCGCCTGAAGGCCTGAAGGTCGAAATAAGGCGGCTCCTGGCCGAAATGGAGACCGATCGCCGGGTGCTTGCGCAGATTATTGATCCGCTCGTTGAGGCGATTGTCGAGCGCATGTCCGTCCTGGAATATGCCAGGGAGAAAAATATCACTGTGTCCGAGGACGAACTGACCTCCGCGGCGGAAGACATCCGGAAGGACTACACCGAATCTGAATTTCGAGAGATTCTTCTGAGGATGTGCCTCGACCACCATGAGTGGCTGGAAGGCGTGAGGAGGCAGCTTCTCGTCCGGAAGGTCATGCTTGAAGTCACACAAGGGGTCTCGGCGGTTGCATCTCAGGACATCAAGGCCTATTATGATCTGAACGAGGAGGACTTCAACAGACCGGCCATGGTCAAATTCCGGCAAATCGTCACCGAGACCGAAGAGGATGCCAAAACGGTATGGGCAAAGCTGGAGCAGGGAGGGAAAATGACGGAACTTGCCGAGGCCTATTCCCTGGTCCCTTCCTTTGAAGACGAAGACCAACTGGGATGGATCGCCACGGGAGATCTTGAAGAGGCCATGGAGGAGGCCATCTTTCCCCTGGCGGTGGGGAAGATCAGCCCGATAACAAAAACCGGGCATGGGTATCATATCTTTCAAATGGTCACCAGACGTCCCGGGGGCAAACTGACTCTGGCGGAGGCGGCTGAGGAAATTGAGTCCAAACTGCTCCATGAGAAGCGGCAATCCCTTTACGGAGAATGGTTGAAAGGCCTGAAAAACCGTTATGCGGTGAAGGTCGACTGGGAACTAATCAAAAAATTGGAGTTGGGATAAATGAAGAGCATCAAATCGATAGGAGCCGTTTTGCTTGTCGGCATGGCCTTGTTTTCGGGGGTCGACGGCCTTTGTGCAGAGGTCTGCAACAGGGTGGTCGCGGTTGTCAATGACGAGGTCATCACACTTTACGAACTCAATAAAAAGATCAAGGAAGTGACCGGACTGGCGCCCCTGGACCTCAGACAAGAGAGTGAGGACGCATTTCTCGATGCCAGACGAAAGATCTTGAACCTTCTGATTGACGAAAAGATTTCGGACAACAAGAGCAAGGAGTTAGGCATCGTGGTCACCCAAACCGAGGTTGATCGCGCTGTTGAGAGAATAAAAGAGGGCAACCAGTGGACCCATGAGGATTTGCTTTACAGGCTCGAAATGCAGGGAATCGATTATGAGGAATATTTGAAAATTATAAAGAATAACATCGAAAGATCGAAGCTTATAAATCTTGAGATCAAATCGAAGATCATTGTCAGGGAAGAAATGATTCAACAGTACTACGAAGAGCATCTGGATCAATTCAGTTCCGATGAGGCGGTCCATGTGGCGGGCATTTTTCTGATCGGAGAAAATCCGGGCGACGAGCAGGAGATGAAGGGGTTGACGGCCACAGGGAGGCATATCCTGGCTGAATTGGAGAAGGGCGGAGATTTCGGGGCACTGGCAAGAGAATTTTCCAATGGACCTACGGCCCCAGAGGGGGGGGATCTCGGTGTCTTTAAGATATCGCAGCTTGAGCCTGCCATGCGGGATATTTTGCAGGGTATTCCGAAAGGGGGCGTGAGTGAACTCATCCCGAGACGGAACGGCATCCAGATTCTCAAGGTTGTTGACAGAGATGAGGGAAAGAAAAAGACTCTGGATGAGGTCAGGGGCGCTATTCATGATATCCTGTATCAGAATGAAGTCGACAAGCGATACAGTTCATGGATAAAGGAATTGCGCGAAACTTCGTACACAAAGATCATCTTCTGAGAATATGCGGCCGCATAGGAACCAGGTTTCAGGCGGACGGAGCACCACCCGGGAAAAACCATGAAAATCAAGGCCTGATAGCACCTGACATAGGCCCGCCGTCCGCTTACGCCGCCCCGGACATGTTCGTCTTTTCCATGGGCCTTCGTTTTTGAAAAGAGACTCCCATGGCCCAAATTGCCGGGCTCTTTCAAACGGCTAAACTCATACGAAAATTGTATGCAGGTCATGATCGCGTCCACACTGGGATATGCATGTCAGATACTGAACTTCAAAAAGGACAACCAGGAAAAGGTGAAGAAAGGGAACCGGGCAACCGGGAAGCCCGGGGGTTGGGATATTTTTTCAGGCACGAGAGGGAAAGACAGGGTCTCGATCCCGAACAAATAGCGGAAGTGACCCGGTTGAGAAGGCACATTATCGAGGCCCTGGAGACAGAGGCCTGGGACAATCTGCCGCCGCCCGTCTTTGTGCGGGGATTTGTCAGGACCTATGCCCGCGCTTTGGCCCTTGATGAAGAGGAGGCCGTAGGGCTGTTTGAAGAAACCTTTGGTCCTGGGACAGTCGAGCCCGTCCCCCTGACGCAGCCCCGCAGAAACAGGGCGGGGCGCCTGGTACTGCTTTCGTTATTCCTGGTCCTCGCCGGTGCGGCGGTCTATATCTTCCTCAGTGGGCGTTTTGTCCCCCCCGGCAGGGAAACCCCATCGGAAATAAAAGGTGCCGCAAGGGACTCGGCCGCGGAGGGGGAGAAAGAAGACACGGAAAGGGGCTCGGTCTTGAAGGAACGGCCCGGGACAATGGCGCCCCGGCTCGATGAAAGGCCGGTCCCGGTTCCTGAGGTGGAACCTCGAGCCGATAGGGATGAAGCCTTGCGCGGTCAGCCTGTTCCCGACCGGTTGCCGCCTGCTGAGACGCCTTTACCCGAATCGGAGCCCGAATTTCGGAGCGGCGAGACCGAGGCCCATGTCAGAAGCCCTGAAAAGCCTCCTGACGGACAGGGGGGATCGGGACCTTCCGAAATCCTCCAGGTTGAAGAAAATATCTTACGGGTTACGGTCATCGAGAGGACCTGGATGAAAATCTATGTGGACGACGAAGACCCCAGGGAGTACATCTTCCGACCCGGTACGCAGCCTCAGTGGAAGGCCAGGAATGGTTTTAATCTTGTCATTGGAAACGCGGCAGGCATAAAATTGGAATTTAACGGAAAAAGAATCGAAAATCTCGGAAACACGGGCCAGGTGGTCAGGCTGTCTTTTCCTGAAAACTTTCGTGCTGAAAAATACGAGGATTGAAGTGAATAATATATACGACATATTTGAAGAGAGAGGTTTTATCGAACAAGTTACGGATGAGAAGATGGTCCGAGAGCTTCTGCGGGATCCTGTCACCTGTTACATCGGTTTTGATCCGACGGCCAGCAGTCTCCATGTCGGGAGCCTTGTGCCGATCATGTCCCTGGCGCACATGCAGAGGGAAGGGCACAGGCCCATCGCCCTCGTGGGAGGCGGCACCACCCTCGTGGGGGATCCCAGTGGGAGGAGCGAGATGCGACAGATCATGACCATGGAGCAGATCAATGAGAACGCGGAGGGGATAAAAAGGCAGCTCTCGCGGTTCCTTGATTTCACCGATGGAAGGGCGCTCATGTTAAACAACGCCGATTGGCTCGTGGGCCTGAATTACATCGAATTCCTCCGGGACATCGGTCGCCACTTCAGTGTCAACAGGATGCTCGCCGCTGAGAGTTACCGGGTCAGGTTGAAGACCGGGCTCAGCTTCATCGAGTTCAATTACATGCTCCTCCAGGCCTATGATTTCTGGTATCTGTTCAAGCATCACGGCTGTCGTCTTCAGATGGGAGGAAATGATCAGTGGGGAAATATCCTTGCCGGGGCGGACCTGACCCGCAGGCTTGAAAGAGAGGTCATCCACGGGTTGACCTTTCCTCTGATTACGACAACGGGGGGGATAAAGATGGGGAAGACCCATCAGGGTGCAATCTGGCTGGATCCGGAACTGACTTCCCCCTATGACTACTACCAGTACTGGATCAATCAGAATGATGAAGATGTCGAGCGTTTTCTGGCCCTGTTCACCTTCCTCCCAATGGAAGAAGTGCGCAGATTGGGCGCTCTGGAAGGAGAAGATATCCGACAGGCCAAAGAGGTCCTGGCCTTCGAGGCCACCAGGCTGTGCCACGGAGAGGAGAATGCGAAAAGGGCCCGGGCCGCTGCCGGCCGGCTCTTCGGGGGTGATGGATCAGAGTCCTCTGATTCCGTGCCTTTCTGTAACATCAGCGCTGCAGAACTCGAGGAGGGGATACCCGCCTATCTCCTCCTTGAAAAGGTGGGACTCTGTAAGACAAGAAGCGATGCCCGTCGCCTGATCTCTCAGGGGGGCGGCTATATCAATGGAACTCGTATCGATGTGTTTGACCGAATGATAGGAACGGAGGACCTGGATAACGGGGGCCTCTTATTGAGGGTCGGGAAGAAAAAATATCTCAGAGTCATTACTTCATAAACGAGATCGTGTACAAGACACCATGGGAACGAAAAAAAAGACAGCAGAGCAGAGTGAAGTGGCCGAGGAAAAGGACCGGGAACTGAATGCATCCTTCGAGGGGGATCTCAGGCCTGTCGTCCAGACCGGAGCCCGGTCCCTTGTGCCCTATGATCCTCTTCAGATGTATCTGATGGAGATCAAACAATACAATCTCTTGACCCGGGAGGAAGAGAGAGAACTGGCCATTCGGGTGAGGGAAAAAAAGGATCAGAAGGCGGCCTACGTCCTCATTACCTCCAATCTGCGTTTGGTGGTCAAAATCGCCATGGATTTTCACCGCTACTGGACCAAAAGCCTGATGGACCTCATCCAGGAGGGAAACGTCGGACTGCTCCAGGCCGTCAGAAAATTTGATCCATACCGGGGGATCAAGTTTTCCTATTACGCCTCCTTCTGGATCAAGGCCTATATGCTGAAGTACATCATGGAGAACTGGAAGCTCGTCAAGATCGGAACCACCCAGACACAGCGGAAACTCTTTTTCAATCTGGCCAAGGAAAGGGATAAACTGATATCCCAGGGCTTTGACCCGGAGCCGAGGCTCCTGGCCGAAAGACTCGATGTCAAGGAAAAGGAGATCGAGGAAATGAGCCAGCGCCTGGGCAGCGGAGACGTCTCCCTGAGCGCTCCGGTGGGAGAAAACGGCAGGGAGGTCTATGGTTCCTTTCTGCCGGATCAGAGGGCCGGAGTGGATGACCTGCTGTCCGAGCAGGAGAACCGGCGCCTGCTTTTGAAAAAGCTGGAGGAATACAGGAGTCAGCTTTCAGGCAAGGAATTGGACATCTTCGACAATCGCATCATGGCCGAGAATCCTTTAACGCTGCAGGACCTGGGCGATAAATACCAGATCTCCAGGGAACGGGTCCGTCAGATCCAGGAGAGGATCGTAAAGAACATCAAGAAATGGCTGGTGGATGAAATTCCGGATTTTGAAGAAAATTTCAGCAATTTTATCACATGACCCAAACAGACGGGAAACCCGTAACAGGTTGGCCCTTTGAATCCCCCGTCAGGCCCGGTCCCTCATCGTCGGGCCTCTCTGGACGGCCGGACCTGCAGAAAAACCCCAGGAGCGCTGCTCAACAGGGCAGTGCCAGGAAAGTGAAAAAGACAATAAGACATATCACGATCACGGCCGTTGTTGTCTGTATGGCGGCCATGTGTGCCTGTTCATGGCTTCGGCTTCAAGTCCCTGACCCCGAAATGCAGGGGATTTCCTCCGATTTGCGGTCCCTGGAAGCAGAAGAAGACAATCTTCAGAAGGCCTACGGCTATTTCACCTTGTCTTCCATGCATCAAAGGCATGGCCGCATCGAGGTGGCCAGAGAGTATCTGTCCAAGGCCGTTGAGAATGATCCGGATTCAGCCTATCTGAACCGGAAAATGGCTCTGATATTGAAATCATTGAAGGATTATCAGAACGCGCTGATCTATGCCCGGAAATGCAGCGACCTTGAGCCCGAAAATATCGGGCACCGGGTTCTTGTGGCGGAACTCTATTCCCTTGCAGATGAAGACGCCTCCGCGCTCGAAGAATACAAAAAGATCCTGGAAATAGATCCGGACCAGAGAAGAATCAGGCTGATCATGACCACGGTCCTGATAAAAAATGGAGATTTCACCGATGCCAAGGTCCATCTGGATAGACTCATCCAGGAAGATCCCGGTGCCGTGATACCCCATTATTACAGGGGGCGGATCAACCTTGAAATGAAGGATTTCGCACAGGCGGAAAAGGCCTTTCTGGAGGCCTTGAGACTGGATCCCCGGATGGAGCCCGCCCTCTTTGACCTGGGCAGCCTTTATCAGATGACCGAGCGATACGGGGACGCCGCGGAAATCTACGAAAGACTTCTGCGTGCAGACCCCTCCAACGGGATCGTCAGAGAAAGATTGATCAACGTCTATTTCGAAGCCGGCCAGGAAGCAAAGGCCGAGAAATATCTGGAGGAGATCAGGAAACGGGCGGGGCCGGGAGATCCGCAACGTCAGACCCTCGGGCTTATCTATCTGCGCCACGGGAGGCTGGATGCATCCATCGAGGAACTGGACCTCATCGTCTCGGCATGGCCGGATGACAGTAAATCCAGGTATTATCTCGCAGCGGCGTATGAAGAGAAAGGAGACACGGAAAAGGCCCTTGACCACTTTGGGCGCGTCGGGGAGGGTTCGGAATACTACAGCAAGGCGATCATGCATATGGCCTACATCCTTGACGGCCGGGAGAGAACCGACGAGGCCGTCGAGATCCTTAAAAGGGCCGTGGCGGTTGAAAGAGAGCAGGTTGAACTGCACCTCATGCTAGCGACCTTTCTGGAGACCGGGAAGGCCTATGAAGAGGCCGTCACTGTGCTCAGGGAGGGACTGGAACGGGATCAGCGCAATGTCGATCTTCTCTTCCGATACGGCGTGGTGTTGGACAAGATGGGCAGGAAGGATGCGTGCATTTTGGAGATGAAGAAGATCCTGGAGATCGATCCCGAACACGCGGATGCGCTCAATTATATCGGTTATACCTATGCCGAGCAGGGCATCAGGCTGGATGAGGCCGAGGCGTTGATCGAGAGGGCCCTCAGGGTCAAGCCGGACAGCGGGTATATCGTAGACAGTCTGGGATGGGTGTTTTATCAAAAGGGCCGGTATGATGAGGCCGTGAAACAGTTGGAAAGGGCGGCTTCTCTTGTTCCCGAAGATCCGACGGTGGCCGAGCATCTCGGTGATGTCTATTCCAAAAAGGGGCGATACGAGGAAGGCCTGGAGATGTATGAAAAGGCCCTGTCCCTGACTCATCCCGAACCGGAGAAGATCAGGGCCAAGATAGAAGAAATCAAGAAACTGCTTGGAAAAGACCGGGTTCGACAGCCCTGAATACCCCGGCGCACGGCGCCTTTGTTTTCCGCGGAGTCATGGCAGATGAATTTCATGAAATTGGAAACGGAAAGGAGAAGGCCCGTCCTTTTCCTTTTCCTTTTTTCCGCCTTCACGTTCTTTTACGGTTGCGCCGCCTTGAGGCCGGTTCCCGAGGGACCGCCCCTGACGTCTCAACAGGTCGGTGCGATTCTCTCTGAAATGGCCCTGCAGCAGGCCCGGGTGTCGAGTTTCTATTCCCAGGGCAAGGTCGTCATGAAGGACGGACTGCTGGAGGCGGAATCGGACATCCTGATCGTAGGAAACAGGGAACCCCTGCGCATCAGGGTCGAGTTCACCCATCCCTGGGGCAAGCCGCTTCTCCACGTGCTTATCGATGACATGCGGCTCAACGTCCTTTCTTTCAGGGACAAGAAGTGCTATTCCGGGGCCTTCAGCCCGGATGCCCTGTCCGGGTTTTTCCCGGGAGGACTGGAACGGTCTATGATCTGGGCGGTCCTGAGGGGGTATCCGGATCTTTTCGCGTACAATCATATCCTGTCCTCCGAAGCAAATCGTATCCTCGTCCTCGATGAGAGGGGAGTGGAGATCCAGAGGGTCACGATCTCAGAAAAGCATGGGATTCCTGAAAAGGTCGACCTTATGCGGCAGGGCGTTCAACTGGCCTTTTGGGACTATCGCTCGGAGGGGGGTGTCCTCTATGCGCGCAGGGAGCGCATCACACATCCCGAGAGCAACAAGACATTGTCGCTTCAAAGGACGACGACCGTCTTCAACAAGCCTATCCCGGCAGAGCTTTTCCTCCTGGAAAAGCCCCCCCATTTCGAACAGGCCGACCTGGAAGACATCCGGTAAGGGCATCCGCCCCGGATTTATGCCATGGGACGGTGCGCACTCATGGGCCCTTCCCGCAGCGCCCCGTTGCAATATCGTGAAGGCCTTTTCATTCCAGATAGAGATTTTTCCCTTGCACAGGATTTCCAGTATGCTATTTAAAAGGATTTAGATTTTCCACAGAAAGGCCGAAAAGATGATCAAACTTGATTTTTCCAAAGGAGACGGGCTGTTGCCCGCCATTGTTCAGGATGACGCCTCGGGTAAGGTCCTGATGCTCGCCTATATCAACGAAGAGTCCTGGAAAAAGACCCTGGAGACGGGTGAGGCCCATTTCTGGAGTCGATCGCGCCGGGAGCTCTGGCACAAAGGCGGGACTTCGGGCCACGTGCAGCAGATTAAGGAGATCTTTGCAGACTGTGACAACGACACGGTGCTCTTCAGGGTCAAACAGGTGGGCGGGGCCGCCTGCCACCTGGGCTATGAGAGTTGCTTTCACAAGAAGGTGGCCCCCGGCGGAGAGGTGACGATAGTCGGTGAGAAAGTATTTGATCCAGAAAAGGTTTACAAGTCATGAAAAAACTGAAATTCGGTATACCCAAAGGCAGTCTTCAATCCGCGACCACCAGACTCTTTGAAAAGTCGGGATGGAAGATCAATGTCAACGGGCGGAGTTATTTCCCGGACATCAATGACGGTGCCATGGAGATCACCATTTGCAGGGCCCAGGAGATGTCCCGCTACGTCGAGAACGGGACCCTGGACGCAGGTCTGACAGGCAAGGACTGGACCGAGGAAAACGAGTCGGATGTGCTGGTGGTGGATGACCTGGTCTACTCGAAGGTCAGTCAGAACCCGGCACGCTGGGTCCTGGCGGTGCCGGCCGATTCACCCGTCCGGAACCTCGAGGACCTCCATGGAAAGAAGATTTCCACAGAGCTGGTTCATTTCACAAAGAGATATTTCAAGGAAAGAAATATCGACGTGAGGGTGGAGTTTTCCTGGGGTGCCACAGAAGGCAAGGTGGTCTCCGGACTTGCGGATGCCATTGTGGAGGTCACGGAGACGGGGAGCACCATCAAGGCCCATGGCCTCAAGATCATCCACGACCTCATGGAATCGTACACCCAGTTGATCGCCAACAAAGAGTCCTACAAAGAAAAGTGGAAAAGGGAAAAGATCGAGCAGATCATCCTTCTCCTCAAGGGCGCCCTCAGGGCGGAGAACATGGTGGGTCTCAAGATGAATGTCCCGGAGCGGCAGCTGGAAGAGGTGATCCGGATCCTCCCGAGCTTGAACGCCCCGACCGTGGCAAGCCTTTATAAATCCCCCTGGTTTTCTGTGGAAACCGTGGTGGATTCCGCCCTCGTCAGGGACCTGATCCCCCGGTTGATAAAGGCGGGGGCGGAAGGGATTATTGAATACCCCCTGAACAAGGTGATTTGAGGACACCGAACCGCAGTGTTCGAGACAGGGCAGGGCAGCATGAATGAAACCGCCGAAAGGGCAGTGAATATCCCCCCCTTCATTGTCATGGACGTCCTTGAACGGGCTCAGGCGCTCGAGAGACAGGGACGTTCCATCATCCATCTCGAGATAGGAGAGCCGGATTTTCCGACCCCGGATTGCATCCGTGAGGCCGGGATGAGGGCCATCAGGGACGGCCACACCCATTACACCCACAGCCTGGGCATCATTGAATTGCGGGAGGCCATTTGCAGCCACTACCTGAAAAAATACGGGGTGCGTGTGAGCCCGGATCAGGTCATCGTGACCTCCGGGACGTCACCCGCCCTGCTTATGGTCTTTTCCGCGCTCCTGGAACCGGGGGACGAGATCATCATCTCCAATCCCCATTATCCCTGCTATCCCAATTTCGCCCGATTCATCCAGGCCAGCCCGGCCTTTGTCCATGTCAAGGCGGAAGAGGGTTTCCAGTACCATCCCGAGGAAATCAGGAGAAACCTGCGCCAAAGGACCAAGGCCGTCATGATCAATTCCCCCTCCAACCCCACGGGCAATCTGCTCTGCCCGGAGCGCATGGCGGAGATTGCCGGTCTGGGACCCTATGTCGTTTCAGATGAAATCTATCATGGCCTGGTCTACGGCGAGAGGGAGCATTCCATCCTGGAATTTACGGACAGGGCCTTTGTCTTGAACGGTTTCTCAAAGGCCTATGCCATGACCGGATGGCGGCTCGGGTATATCATCGCACCCCCCGAATTCATAAGACCCCTGCAAAAGATCCAGCAGAACTTTTTCATATCGGCGGGGAGCGTCTCCCAGTGGGCGGGACTGGCGGCCTTGAGGGAGGCCGGACCCGACGTGGAAAATATGAGGGCCGTCTATGACGAGCGGCGTCGCTATATGATCCCGAGATTGAAGGCCCTGGGCTTCAAACTTGCCGGCAGGCCTGCAGGGGCCTTCTATATGCTGGCCGACGCCAGACATCTGTCCGGGAATTCCTATGAACTGGCATTCAAGATCCTGGAGGAGGCCGGGGTGGGGGTGGCGCCCGGTATCGATTTCGGCCGGAATGCCGAGGGATACCTCCGCTTTTCCTATGCCAATTCCCTTGACAACATCAGGGAGGGTCTGGATCGCATCGAGGCCTATCTCAAGGGGCCGGGTTGATTGTCGCCCGTTTCAGGACCTGTGTGCCCCTGCGGATTCAGCCGTGCCCGGGTGCAGTCAAAGGGCTAAAATGTTACCTTTTTTCATGGGTGTCCAAAACAAGTCTATTTTTTGGACAAGAGTGATCTTTTTCTCTTCTAAATGCCGCTGAAGGCCGGAATGATGCATGTCGAATTTGTCAA
>JBMNCO010000153.1:0-2624 GCA_049366815.1 Desulfatiglandales bacterium
AATCCCGCAGCGACCGGAGCCACGGACGGCGGAGGGAGCGTAGCGGAGAGAACATCCAGGGCACTGCTTGGAGCGGCACAGCCTCACTCACGCAGCGGAGAGCAGGGACCGGGATTTTCTCGCAGCGGGCGTATTTTGGCCCTGAGTCAGGATGGATGAAGGGCCAAAATCCCGCAGCGACCGGAGCCACGGACGGCGGAGGGAGCGCAGCGGAGAGAACATGCCGGGCACTGCTTGGAGCGGCATGTTCTATTTTGGATAAGAGTGATTGCAGGTATGAATTCAGCCCTTTCTAATAACTGTAGGGAAATCATGCTCCCTTTCTGAAGTGACTGGCGGCAGATTCGGAACGCAGGAAAGGGTGCACGATTTCCTTTCGTATTTTTCAAAGGGCTGAAGTGTTGCGGTTGTAGCGCGTTGCACACACCCCCCTACCGCATACAAACCCTTCTCACTTGAAGGAGGTCCGTCTTCCCGAGAAAAATTTTACGGACCCCATCCTGCATCAGCGTGCTCATGCCGTCTCTGATTGCCTGGGCCCTGAGGTCTTCCACTTTGGCCCGGCCCTGAATCAGGGACTTCATCTCGTCCGTGCCCAGCAGCAGTTCATGAAGACCGGTCCTGCCCCTGTACCCCTTTTTTCCGCAATACGTGCATCCTTTCGGCCTGTGCAGCATCAATTCCTCACTGTATTCGATTTCCAGTTTCCCTGGATTGCCGTGACAGGCTCTGACCAGCAGGTCGTAGACATCCCGGTCAGGATGATAGGCCTCTCTGCACTCCTTGCACAGGGTCCTCACGAGCCGCTGTGCCAGGACAGCCAGGAGGGCATCGGCAAAGTTAAAGGGATCCATTCCCATGTCCAGGAGGCGGGTGATGGTTTCGGGCGCGGAGTTGGTATGCAGGGTGCTGAACACCAGATGACCCGTCAGGGAGGCTTCTATCCCTGTGGCGACGGACTCCCGGTCGCGCATCTCCCCCACCATGATCACATCGGGGTCTGCACGGAGAAAGGCCCTCATGGCCGTCGAAAAATCAAACCCGATTTGAGGCCGCACCTGCACCTGCCGGAGGCCTTCCTGCGTAATCTCCACGGGGTCTTCCGCCGTCCAGATCTTGGTATCGGTCCGATTAATGTGGTGAAGGGCCGCATGAAGGGTTGTGGTTTTACCGCTGCCGGTCGGACCGACAACCAGAACAATCCCGTAAGGCCTTCCGATCATCTCGACGAAGGCGCTGTAGTTCCGGTCGCTCATGCCCATTGCCTCCAGTGGGATCGGCTTTCCTGCAGGCAGAATCCGCAGCACGGCGTCCTCGTTTCCACCGGCGGTGGGGATCGTCGCGATGCGTATTTCGATATCGAGAGGACCGTACCTTTTGTATTTGATCTTTCCGTCCTGGGGCAACCGCCTTTCAGAGATATCCAGGTCCGACATGATTTTAAGCCTTGAAAGAACGGCCTTTTTGAAGGTGTAGGGGATGGTTTGATACACTTGACAGGCCCCGTCCACCCTGAATCTTATGACGGCACTGGTCTTGCCCGGCCGGGGCTCGATATGAATATCCGAGGCATTGCTGTTGTATGCGTCAATGATCATCTTGTTTACAAGTTGAACAACGGTCCCGTCCTCCTCGCTGACCTTTTCTACTTCGCTCTCTTCTTCCTCATCCGGCGTACAGGCGCCCAAAAGATCCGTTATGCTGCCTGTTGCTCCGAGCAGCGACGTGCTTTTGTCGCTGTAGAACAGATCGATCATCCTGGAGAGGTCTTCACGCAGGGACACGCAGTATTCGAAGTCATGACCCGTGATCAATCTCCGAATGGTGTCCCTCACCGGCAGATGATCAGGATCTTCCATGGCGATGACGACCGTATTTCCAGACTGAGACACCGGCACAAAAAGATTGTTCCGGAGGAATCCGGGTCTGAGCCCCTTTCGAAGTTGAAGGGGAAGGACCATATCCTGCTCATAAGGGATAAACCGCGTCTTGAAATGGGCTGCAAGCGACCTTCCGATATCCTCCTTGGATATCTCAAAATCATGCATGAGCACATTTTCAATGGGTTGTCGAACTTTCCTTGCCGAGACCACGGCCTCTTCCAGCTCCTTGGCGCTGAGCAGTCCATTACTGATGAGGAAATCGAATTTGGTGGATCTTCTCTTTTGGTGAACCTGCTGGTTTTTGAAGAAGGCGATCCCGAGGACATTTGCAATTTCGACGGCCGAGTCCTCGTCCTCTGAGGTGAAGGGGACTCCGTCTTTTTTGTTGATAAGTTGAATCACCCCGAGAATATAGTTCTTGTATTGGATGGGTGCAGCGAGGATCTGGCTGGTCCGGTAACCCGTTCTGATGTCATAGTTTCTGTTAAAGCAGAGATGGGCATTGATGTTCTTTAATTCACGGTCGTCATAGGCATTGGAAACATTCACGACGCTTCCCGAAGCGGCACAATATCCAGAAACACTTTTTTTGTCTATCGAAACCCGTATTTCATTGACTTCGTTTCCGGTCTTGAAACGGGAGACGATCTGCTTTTTGCGGCCGTCCACCACATAGACGGTGATGCGATCTGCATCGAAAAGACTCAGGATCTCGTCCTGCAAATGGACAAGAATTTCGTT
>JBMNCO010000154.1:0-5705 GCA_049366815.1 Desulfatiglandales bacterium
AATAGACTTGTTTTGAACACCAATGGTAATTTTTATATTTTAGAGTATCTTATATGGAAAAAACAACCTATTCTTCCAAAATGCATGAACTCTGCGGGTTTTGTCAAAAAGGCTTGACAAGGGCATCGCGTCTCAGATATTAAATACATTGATTGTTAAAGTGATTCTTTGGTATGCAGCAGGTGTGTTTTTAGGCAATGACTTTCTTTAAAGAGCAACCCACTCACGAAACGTCAATAATTTCTGCAGGTAATTTTCACAAAATGGAGGATTTCATATGGATGTAAAAGCTGGATTGTCCGAAGTCGTCGGCAAAAAGAATTTTTACGACGACCCCAAGCAGTTGAAAGCTTATTCCACCGACTTCAGTTACACCCCTGCGGGATTGCCCAATTACATCGTGAAACCGGCAAATTCCGAGGAAGTGTCGGCCGTAGTCAAATTCTGCAGTGAAAACAGCATTCCTGTAGTGCCTTGCAGCAGCAAGATTCATTTTTACGGTGCCACCATCCCGAAAGAGGGGGGAGTCGTCCTCGACATGTCCAGGATGGACAAGGTATTGGAGATCGATGCCGACAACAGGCGGGTCAGGATCGAGGCCGGCGTGACGTGGAAAAAGCTTACCAAGGAACTGGCCAAAAAAGGCTTCAGAATGATTATGCCCCTGACGCCCCCTGAAGAGCGTTCCGTGCTCACGGATTTTATGGAGCGTGAAGAGCCGACCAACCAGGTCTATGATTACGGCGAACCCCTGCAGGGCATGGAGGTGGTGTGGCCCACGGGCGAGTCCTTCAGGATGGGATCAGCGAGCGTGAATGGTTACCCGGATTCCATGTCCAAGGGTGCCAATCCTTCCGGCCCCGGCCTTGATTTTTATCGGTTCTTCCAATGCGCTCAGGGGACCATGGGTGTCGTCACATGGGTAAACCTGAAGATTGAGTCCATCCCCAAGATGGATAATATACTCTTTGCGCCGCTTGACGATCTCAATTACGGGATTGATTTTCTGTATCGCATCCTGCCGCGAAGAATCGGACAGGAAGTCCTCCTCCTGAACGACGTGGACCTGGCCGCCCTGCTGGCGGAAGAATGGCCCGATGATTTTGAAAAGCTGAAAGAAGCCCTGCCGCCCTGGACCTTGATCCTCATGATCAGCGGCCTGCGATATCGCCCTGAAGAAAAGATCGCTTACGAAAAAAATTTCCTGGCCCAGGTGATCAAAAACGAGTTCCCGGACCTGAGACTTGGTGAAAACCTTCCAGGGTTTCCCGGCCTGAGGAAAAAGCTCATGCCCATCCTCCGCCAACCCTGGCCGGCGGATAGGCCCTTTTGGAAAAATCGCGTCAAAGGTGCGTGTCAGAATCTCTTTTTCCACGCACGTCCGGAACGCGCACCGGAGTTTGTGGAACTCGTGGAGGAGATCGCCGCACAGTATGGGTATCCGATCAGTGACATTGGGATGTACATTCAGCCGATTGAACACAACCGTGCATGCAGACCTGAATTCAGCTTCTTCTATGATCCCGGGAACGAGGCCGAAACGGCTGCAGTCCGCGCACTTTTCAACGATATCGCAAGAGTGCTCCTCAACGAGGGCGCGGTCTTCACGAGACCTTACGGGGACCTGGCTCCCATCGTCTACGAGAGGGCGGCTGCCTATGCCAGGACGCTCAAGAGGCTCAAAAAGGTGTTCGACCCGAACAATATCATGAATCCTGGGAACCTGTGCTTCTAAGGAGGGCAAGAGAATGTCAAACGAATTGAGTGTACGATACTATAGGCCTAGGGCGGATATTGCATTAGATATCACAGATATCCAGAATTTTGTCTATGACATGAGCCGGTGCATCAAGTGCAAAGGCTGTACCTGGGTGGATCACACCTACATGCCGGGGGCCGAGTTCATGACCCGATGCCCCAGCGCGACAAAATACCAGTTCGACGCCTACGGCGCCTACGGTAAAATGAGGATCGGTCATGCCATGGCCGAGGGGGTGCTCGATTGGAACGAAAAGGCCCTCGAGATTATCTATGCGTGCACGCTTTGCGGGGCGTGCGACGTGGGCTGTAAGCGGAACCTGGACCTGGAAGTCGAACTGACACTCGAGGCCCTCAGGGTCAAGGCCGTCCAGGACGGCGTCGGCCCGATGCCCGCCCACAAGAAGATTGCAGAGAATATTGCCAAGAAACACAATTTCTTCGGTTCACCCCACACCAAACGGACCGCCTGGGCGGCAGAGGTCAAGCCGGCCAGAAAGGCCGACGTCTTATACTTTGTAGGCTGTTCCGCCAGCTATATCAACACGGAGATCGCCCGGTCCACGGCCAAGATCCTCAGGGCGGCGGGTACGGATTTCATGTTGATGCCGGATGAATGGTGCTGCGGCAACACGGTCTTTTCCGTGGGCATGTGGGATGAGGCCAAGGCCCTGGCGGAGAGGAATGTGGCACAGATGAGAAAGACGGGGGCCAAGACCCTCCTGGTCAGTTGCGCCGAAGGGTACCGGATGTGGAAGGTCGATTACCCCAAACTGCTCAACATCGCGACCGATGAACTCGGCTTCGAGGTGGTCCATCTCGTGGAATATGCCGATGAGATGATCAAGAACGGTGCCCTCAAGTTAAAAAAGCCCTTTGATACCCGCATGGCCTACCATGACGCCTGCAGTATAAGCCGTCTGAGCGACCCCTGGACCCCCTGGGAAGGAAAGCGCGGATGGATGGGGTGCGTGGAACCGAGGCTGAAGAGAAGGCGCGGCACCACCGGTCTCTATGCCCAACCCAGAGACATCCTGACCGCCATTCCGGGTGTAGAACTGATTGAGATGCCGAGAAAGCGGGAGAATTCCTTCTGTTGCGGGGCCGGTCGGGGAACCAAGGAGGCCTACCCGGAATTTGCCCGGTTCGCGGCAAACCACCGGCTGGAAGAGGTCAGGGACGTCGGCGCCGAGACACTCGTATCGACCTGTCCCTGGTGCAAAAACAATTTCGTCCAGGCCGTTAAAGAAAACGGCGACGATGTACAAGTTCTTGACATCTCGGAAGTTATCTGCGCATCCATTGACGTCTAGGTGGAAGGAGGTTAATCATGGCAATATCCAAGGAAATATTGAGTGTACTGGAATCCATCGTCGGCACGGAGTATATTTCTGATGATCCCGTTATCTGTGAGTCCTATAGAAGCGGGCCCGGCGGGTACGAAAACGGCCTGGGGTACGAACGGGTCATGACCACGATCCCGGGGGCCGTCATCATGCCCCGAACGACTGAAGAGGTCCAGAAAACCGTCAAGGTCTGCTATCGGAACCAAGTCCCCTACGTGCCCTATTCAACGGGATTTTACGGCCCCCGCACCCATCCTCATGTGGAAGACGCCCTGCTGATCGACCTCAAGCGAATGAACGATTTCGTGATGGATGAAAAACACTTCTACGTGGAGGTCGGCCCCGGCATGATCTACTCCCCTATTCAGGAGGAGTGCATGAAGCGTGGCGCCTATGTCGTAATCGGCGGCGGGGGGGCCCAGGCCTCTGCCATCGCCAACCTGATCGGTGACGGCTGGTCCCCCTTGAGCCACCGGATCGGTCTGCCCCACCGGCGCATCCTCGGCACGGAGCTGGTCCTGCCCGACGGCGAACTGCTCAGGCTGGGGTCCCTTGCCACGGATGAAGACCCCTTCTGGGGTGAAGGCCCGGGACCCGATCTGAGGGGTCTGCTGAGGGGATATACCGGGGTCCGCGGCTGTCTGGGGATCGTGACCAGAATGGCCTTCAAGACCCTTCCCTTCCAGCCTGAGCGCCTTGAGCCCACGGGGATCTCACCCCATACCGCCCTGGCTCTTCCCGAAAATCGGGTCAAGTGGATCAATTTCACCGTGCCCTCCAAGGAGGCCCAGGTCAAGGCCATGTTCGAGATCGGTAAGGCCGAAATCGGGGCGGCCGTCACCAAGGTCCCCCTCTTCTGGCGTGCGATAGCCAAGGCGGAGGACAAAGAGCACTTCTGGGAACTCTGGGGCAAGGAAAGCGAACAGACCATTGCGAACTTCTTCATTGTACGGGTGCTCCTTGTCGGTTACACCTCCGAGGAGCAGATGGCATATGACGAGAAGGTCCTGATGGACATCATGAAACCCCTGGGCGGTGAGGCGCGACGGACCAAACCATCGGATGAGTCCTGGATCAAAAACGCGGACTCCGCCGGCATGTGGCTGATGTGTGGTGGATATGTCTCCGTGGACTATGTCATCGAGACCCTGTCTCAGGCCACGGAACACGGTCCGGTTTACGCGGATCTGAAAAAGAAATACACCCCGCCTCTGATGCCCGACTACGGCGATCCCGGCTGGTTTCAAAGCTTCGAGCTGGGCCACCAGGGGTATTCCGAATTTCTGGTCTACTGGGATCAGGACGACGACACCAACAAGGTGGACCAGTTCTACCTGGATACGGCCAAGATGAACATTCAGAACCGTTTCTACACCTCACTGCTGGGCCCCCATCAGCCCATGTATCTCACCGGGCCCCAATACGGTCCGAATTACCATCTGCACATGCTGAAGGTGAAAAACGAATTCGATCCCAAGTGGATGTCCCATCCGCCCGTGCCCCTGGCCCACGATGTCTTCGTGGAACGTGCGCCGTGGATGCACGCGATGAAGGACTGGGAATCCCCTGACGATCTGCCGAAATAACCGGGAAGGAAGACGAGGGAGTACAACACAGGATGACACAGGGGGCAACGCCCTGCGATCAAAGCGCCGGGGGCCCCCTTTGATCATTCTCGGATCATGAATTCACCCGGGCTAGGCAACGTTTAAACCGCCCTCAGGAAATTTCAGGCCGGGGGCCGCGCGGAAAGTGTGCTCGTAGAGGTGATCTTTTTGTCTCACATGAATCGCGATATCGTCACCCATGAAATGAAAATCACGGCGTTTGCGCGTATGCTCGCGGAAGACAAGTTCATGATCCCGACATTTCAACGTGATTTTGTATGGGAACCCGAAGACATCATCAGACTCTGGGACAGCATTTATCGTTTTTATCCGATAGGAAGCATCCTTTACTGGGAGACGAACATTGATCTGCGGATCCACCGCAAACTGGGGGGATTTGTCCTTCCGAACGGTGAAGACACCCTCCGAAGATTTAAGAAATGGGTTTATATTTTGGATGGACAACAGCGCGCCACGTCTCTGTTGGTTTCCCTTTTCGGCGGACAAGGGAAGGTCAAAGAATCCAAATCGTTTGATTACACATTATATTTTGATGCGACGAATGCGACCTTCTTCTTTGCCGAGGCCTTCAACAGGCGCAAGCGGGATGTTCATCCGGCATTCCTGATTCGCCTGCAGGACATGATTCAATGGGGGTCGGACTGTTACGAATCCATCGCATGCGAACCTGGATTCGACCGCACGATCAGGAATAACCTCCGGCGGTTCAACCATGTCTTAACCAACTACAAGGTCCCCATGATCAGTCTTAAGGGCTTTGACATCCCTGCGGTCTGCGACATCTTCGAACGGATCAATCAGGAAGGGAAAGGCCTCAAATCCATCGACATCATGATCGCAAGGACCTTTGTGAACGATGCCTGTATCGTGGAAGAAGATTTTTGATTCCGTGTCTTTCAGATTCTAGAGGAAATGAATCATGCATGTCGGTGTTCCGCCCCTTCCAAAAGACGAGATATCAGCCCAGAACGGG
>JBMNCO010000155.1:0-12460 GCA_049366815.1 Desulfatiglandales bacterium
TCTTCTTTGACCGAGGTCTCGAATTTCAGCCCGTATTTCTCAATCTTGGCATGGAGTGTGGGCCTGGAGAGCCCCAGCAGTTTGGCCGCCTGGGAACGGTTGCCTCCACTCTGGTTGAGGGCCTCACTGATGAGGACGGTGGCGAATTTGTCCATGGCCGTATCGAACCTGTTTTCCTGGTCTTTTGAACTCAGGATTTCATTGGCCCAGCGGCGGATAGCCTGCTCCGGGACCTCGCAACCGGCGGCAATGCCGGTTTGCTCACCGCTGATGGCCTGGGAAATGCCTTCAGGGCTGATAGGCGCACCTCGGCTGAAGATCAGGGCCTTCTGGAGGGTGTTGGCAAGCTCCCGTACGTTGCCCGGCCAGGGATAGTGATCAAGCATGGCGCCGGCCTTTTTGGTGATACCCGGATAGTCCATGCCCATTTCCGCGGCGTATCGTGAGATGAAATACTCCGTCAACAAAGGGATATCGCCGGGCCGTTCCCGAAGAGGGGGCAAATGGATTGTCACGACCTTGAGGCGGTAGTACAAATCTTCTCGAAATCGCCCATCGGCAAGGGCCTGTTCCAGATTGCGGTTGGTTGCCGCGATAATCCGCACATCCACGGGAAAGGTGTCCCGTCCCCCAAGGCGCTCGATGCTTTTTTCCTGAAGGAGTCTCAAGATCTTGGATTGGATGGTGAAGGGCATGTCCCCGATCTCGTCCAGGAAGACCGTACCGCGGTTCGCCTGCTCGATCTTTCCGACGCGCCGATGGGCGGCCCCCGTGAATGCCCCTTTTTCATAACCGAACAATTCGCTTTCAAGCAGTGTCTCCGGAATGGCCACGCAGTTGATGACCAGGAAAGGCTTGCTCACCCGAAGGCTGTGCTGATAAACGGCCCTGGCCACCAGTTCCTTTCCCGTTCCCGATTCCCCGCGGATCAGCACCGTGGCCTCGGTCGAGGAAACCCTGCCGATGGCCTTGTAGACATCCTGCATGGGCTTGCTCCGGCCGATGATGGCCTCCCCACCGGTCATCTTGTCGGGTGTGACGTTCATGTCCACGTGCGATCGCATGAAGCGGCAGGCCTCCAAGGCCTGCCCGATCACTGAGAGCATGTCAGGGACATCAAAGGGTTTGAGGAGATAGTCAAAGGCCCCCATTTTCGTGGCTTCAATGGCCGTCTCTGTGGTGCCGTAGGCGGTCATAATGATGACCGGGAGCTTGGGTTCTATTTCGTTGATGACCTTGAAGGTCTCAAAACCGTTCATCCCTGGCAGACGCATGTCGAGAACCACAAGGTCCGGCACCTTTTCGCGGACCTTTTTCACACCCGCCTCCCCTGATGCGGCGCTTTCTACGCTGTAGCCTTCTTCAAGGAGAAGCTTTTCAAAACTCTTCCTCAGTTGATCATCGTCATCAATGATCAGAATGGTTGGCAATGTTTTACTCCTTTACCGGGAGAGTGATCTCAAAAGTGGCCCCTTGATCCCTGGATATCAAGTCCAGCGTACCCCCGTGTTCCTCAATAATGCGGGTGGTGATGCTGAGTCCCAGACCCGAGCCCTCCTCCTTGGTGGTGAAAAAGGGCAGAAAAACGTCTTTTGCATTTTCCTCCGGGATGCCCGGCCCTGTGTCGCTCAGACGAATCACGACCGAGGGTCTGGCGGGGTCGCTCTGAGATTCCTCCTCCTCGATGAATATGGTGCCTCCCGTCCCCTTCATGGCCTCGCAGGCGTTTTCAATCAGATTGGCCAGCGCCTCCTTGAGCTGCTCCGGGTCCGCCTGGACCTCGGGGAGAGGTTCATGTCGGTGAACTTCGATAACCACGTCATAGGATTCAAGTCGATACCGCAGCAATTGGATGACCATGTCCACGACCTCCGACGGACTTATCCTCTGCATCTTGAGCTTGGGCGGTCGCGAAAATTCGAGGAAATTTTGGACGATGGTATCTGTATGGTTGATCTCTTCAGAAATGACATCGAAGTCTTCTTTCTGGTCCGAGGTCAGTTCCAGGGTCCGGCTGAGGGAAAAGAGACGCATTTTTACTGATGTCAGGGGATTTCGAACGCTGTGTGCCATACCGGCGGCCAATTTGCCGACCATGGCCATCTTTTCGGCCTGAAGAAGATGCTCCCGGCTTTTTTCGAGTTCTATATGGGTATGATCCACGTCTTCGAGAAGACCCCGGACACTTCGACGGAGGGCCTTCACGTCGTCATCGGAGTGTCCCAGCCCCGCCTCCCTGTCCGCCTCCAGGGCCAGGCGTCTGACCGGCCCGAGAATATTGTTCACGAGGACAAAGGCCAGGAGGACCGCCAGAAACAGGACGATAAGGATGGCCGTTCCCGCAATAATCCTGAGTTTCCGGGCCTGTTGCTGGCTCTGGTCCCTGACCTCCATAATTCGGCCTTTATAAAAGTCCCGGTAGTCTCTGCAATATTCCAGGATCCTGAAATAGGAATCACGGGCATCTTTGTGAATCTCTAAGGCAAGCTCCCCTTGCCCTTTCTTGTAGAGGTCGATGACCTGATCCTGGAGATGGATGTAATTCGCATAGTCCGATTCTATTTTTTCAATAAAGTCCTTTTTCCCGATAGATTCCGTGAAAGACCGGGCCTCATCAAGCCTCTGCCTGGTGATCTGGCGATATTCTCCCAATGCCTTTAACCAGTCAGGGTCCCCGTCCTGGTAATAATACGAGACAAATCCCTTCTGGTAGGAAAGTGAAGACTCCAGGGAATCAGCCGCCTGGAAGGCGGCGATGTTTTGATCTATGAGATAACTCAGAAGACCTTCCATGCGGTAGGTATACCAAACCATGATCAGGCCGCCGAGCAAGGTGATTAGCACCATGACGGTGAGAACCGCATAAATTCGAACGCGAAGGTTGATTGGATTCCACATGCGTTGCTTCCATTAGGTCGGGAATGCAAGGCCTTATGACACCCCTGTCGTCTCAAGGCCGTCATGATCCTCTGTGCAGGATCCCCTTTCAAATACGGTTATCCTATTTTACATGTCAGACTGAAACAACAGACCGCGCAATGACCAGACCCCATTGTCAAAGTAAGGGCCCTTCCGAACCGACTTTCCAACCGGCTACTATAATGTTTCAATTTTATATTGTCAAAAGGCTCGCCGCTTTCTTCCCAAGAATTCCGGCACCATGCCCCGCCGGTCTCAAACTGCGGGTCTCGTCACGATCCAAATCTGCCGATGTTCACATCATGACTCCCCTTTCAGACGGCAGGCCGCCTGGTTCAAAGGCCGCAAAGCTTGATGGCGTCGCAGATCTCCTTGAATACATCCGTGAGCCTGAGGATTCCTACAATCTCTTTTTCCCTTGTAACAAGCAGCGACTGGTGGTGCCCCATGATCAACTGGTGGAGGGCTTCACCGAGTGAGGCCTCCTCTTCGACAAATTCTCCTTCAGTCGGAGTATACATGATATTTTTCACCTTCAGTTCAAAGGCCTTTTTGCAGATATCCTCCAAGGGCTTGTCCCAGAGTTCATAGTGGGTCAACATGGATTTCAGAAAACTTCTCGTAAAACCGCCCCAACGGCTCAGATACTTGGAATCGGAAATTTCCCCGTATTTGGGCTCAAGTGCACCAAGGATATCGAGCTGGCTGAGTTTTCCCACGATCTTCCTGTCTTTGTTATAGACCAGGACCGCCCTGTGCCGGTATCGGCTCTGATCAAATTCTTTCTGAGCCTTTTCCAGGGCTTGAACCGCTCCATAGATTGTTGCATCTTCTGATACAGTGGCGTATTCCGCCAAAGGTACCATCAACTCTTTGACATTTCTCCGTTTCATTGCACACCTCCCCAAAAAAAGGTTGACGCCCGGCCGCAAGGCCGTTCCATGTCGCCACAGGGCCGTGGTCAAAGAAGAAAACGAATCCCCTTTTTATTCACGGTATCACACCGTATTTTTTTAGTTTTTTGTGCAGGGTCTTCCTGGTGATCCCTAGACGCCGTGCCGCCTCACTCTTGTTGCCGCGGACCATCTCCAGGGTCTTGAGGATCGTTGCCCTTTGCACCTCGTCAAGAGGGAGATCGCCTGTCAGGGTCTTTCCAACACCGGATGATTCCACCGATTCGTTTTCTTTCAGGATGAGTGGAAAGTCTTCCTCGGCCAGGTATTCCAATCTTGAGAGGACCACCCCCCTTTCCACGGCGTTCATGAGCTCCCGGACATTTCCTGGCCAGTCGTACCGAATAAGCCGGTCCATGGCCTGGGGGGTGAAGCCTTTGATCACCTTATTGTTTTTCTTTGAAAAATCTTCGAGAAAATGCTGGGCAAGAAGGGGGATGTCTTCTCTTCTTTCCCTTAGGGGGGGGATCAAAAGGTTGACCACATTCAACCGATAAAAGAGGTCCTCCCGAAATCTCCCCACCTCGATTTCCCTGAGGAGTTCCTTATTCGTCGCGGCGATCACCCTGACATCCGCACGGACGACCTCCTCTCCCCCGACCCGCGTCAGCTCTCTTTCCTGAAGGACCCGAAGTAATTTGACCTGCATGGAAAGGGAGGTCTCACTGATTTCATCCAGGAACAGGGTCCCCTCGTGGGCCTGTACAAAACGGCCTTCCTTTCTCCGATGGGCCCCGGTAAAGGCCCCCTTTTCGTGACCGAAAAGTTCGGATTCCAGCAGGGTCTCCGCGATGGCCGCACAATTGATCTTCACAAAGGGCCCATCTCTTCTCGGGCTGTTGAAATGAATGGCCCCGGCGATCATTTCCTTGCCGGTCCCGGAATCTCCACTGATGAGCACAGTGGCCTCGGTGGGGGCTACCTGAGCCACGGTTTCCAGGAGTTGAACCATGGCAGGGCTTCGCCCGATGATGTTGCGCCGATCAAAGTGGGCCCCAAGACTTTCCCTCAGGATGCGGTTCTCCTCCCTGAGATGGGTGTGGTCCATGGCCCTTTCCATGGCGAGCCGGAGTTCATCGAAATCGAGTGGCTTTGTAAGGTAGTCATAGGCCCCGTTCTTCAAGGCCTCGAGGGCGGTTTCCACGGAGGAATAAGCGGTCATGATAATGACGGGAATGGCGGGATTAAAGGCCTTGATCTCCTTGAGGGCCTCAAGACCCGAGACCTTGATCATCCGGATATCCATGAGGATCAGATCAAAGACCTTTTCCCTGGTCAGTTCGATGGCCCGGGACCCGTCGTCCGCATCGCATACCCCGTAACCCCAGCCTCCCAGCAGGGTTTTCAGCATGGTGCGATGGGCGGCGTCGTCATCAACGATCAGAATAGTAATTTTCTTTGTCATCATTCCTCTCATTCTTTCCCAAAATGGAATTTGCCGCTCCAAGCAGGGGAAGGCATGTTCTCTTCGCTGCGCTCCCTCCGCCATCCGTGGCTTCGGTCGCTGCGGGATTTTGGCCCTTCATCTGTCCTGATTCAGGGCCAAAATATCCCGCCCCAGGCGGGACTCCGAGAAAACACCTCCCCCTGCTTTCCGCTGTCTAGGCAGCAACGTCAAAAGCAAAGATCGGTATTTTGCATCGCCGGGTGGCAGGTCCGCCGGTTTCGAATAAATGACCAAATGCACAATTCGATCTCAGGCGATCCGGTCATGGGCGATTGCCTACTGATCATAGAATAGCTTTGCGCCGTCATCATGCAGGTCCATGGGCAGCAGGATCGTCACCTTCGTCCCATGTTCCACCTCGCTTTCAACCCTGACCTCTCCCCCGTGGGATTCGATGATTTTATGGACGATGGCCAGTCCGAGGCCCGTGCCAGACTGCCTGGTCGTGAAATAGGGATCGAAGATATGGGCCAGGTCTTCCTTTGCGATACCAATGCCCGTATCCGAGACACTCAGCCTGGCCCTCTTCCCATCATCCTCCAGGCCGAGCCCGATTGAAAGGGTTCCTCCCTCTTCCATGGCCTCTATCGCGTTCAGGTAGAGGTTGAGGAGGACCTGGTTGAACCGGTCAGGATCAAGGGGAATTTCTCTCAATTGCGGTGAGAGGTCTGCCCTGATGCGGATGCCCTTGGAAGCGGCCTGTTTTTCGATCATCTTGAGGGAGTACTGGATCACCTTATGGATCGGGGTCATGCGTTTCTGAATGTTCACAGGACGCGCCAGTTCCAGGAGTTGATTGATCACCCGATTCAGTCTGTCCACCTCCTGGATCATGACCGTCGCCGTGGCCTGGTCCTCGGGATTTTCCCTGTATCGGTCCCTGAAATAGGTGGCAAACCCCTTGATGGAACTCAGGGGATTCCGGATCTCATGGGCGATTCCCGCCGCCAGTCTTCCCAGAGATGCCAGGCGTCGGCTTCTCTCGACCTCTTTTTTGAGGTGTTGGACCTCTGTGAGGTCCCTGAAGAGGATGATATGTCCCCAGAACATGCCTTCATCACTGACCAAGAGAGAAACGCTCACATCCAGAGGAACTGTAAGACCGTCAGCAATAAGACAGTCCATCTCCACTTCCAGGACCTTTTCGCTCCCTTTCACTTGTGAAAGGAGAGACAACAAGGATTGAGGCAACACCTCATCGGCCTTCTGTTCGAGCGCATGACCGGCGGAAATATGGAGCACGGACTCGGCCGCCTGATTGAAGGAGGCGATCCTCCGGTCCGCGCCGATTGCCACCAGACCGATGGGCATGTTTTCCACCACATTATCGGAAAAGGCCATGATCCTCGTCAGGGAGGTCTTGGTTGACCGGTAGGCCTGGGCAAGAAAGAGCGTCACCATTCCTCCGAAGCCGATCAGAAGGAGGATAACGGCCATGAGTACGGTGTGCCATGTGTCTTCACGCCTTGCCTCTTCCAGGGCGGCCATGTCCATGCCCACAAAGATGATTTGCCTGGTTTCCTCCAGCTGGGTCTCCGGAGGGGGAAGATCATGCGGCCGTCGCTGTGGTATCGAGCCCCGTTTGATCCGGGAAGGAATGAAAGTCGGGGAAAATCGCCGAAAGACCTCGAAGGTGGCGGGATCGCCCGGCCGGTCGACCACCTGGCGCCAGGAAAGGGTCTGTGATCGATAGATATCTCCCAGATCCAGATCCCGGCCGTAGGTATCGCCGATTTTGGAGAAGTCGTTGTGGGCCAGGATCGTGCCGTGGATGTCCGTCACGATCAGATGCACGATATCGGGTTGCTGGGCCGTCTCAGTGAGGAGTTTTTGTAGTTGAAAACCGCCTCCCCGCATGCCCATCATGCCCATCATGCCTGTCCTTGTCCCCGCCTCAAAGGACCTGATCAGCGCGGCCCCCTTTTCAAGCAAGAGGAGAACCATCTGTTCCTTCTGCTTGCTGATATTCTGGACGGTCCAGAAGACAAAAATGGGTACAAGGATGCTCACAGCGCCCAGGATGATCCAGGATGGGATTCCGACCCACGATTTTTTTTTCATGGCCTCTGACATTTTGTTGCACCAATTCATCGTGTAAAGCCAAAATCGTGCCAAGTTGATCGCGCTGAGGCCACAAAAGACATCCCGCATGGCCTGAGTTCAGAAGGACAAGCGTCCACTGGCCATTTCGGGCGTCTCTGGGGTTCCCTCAGCTCCCTTTTTGCGGGGATATCAGGGATATTCACCTGCTAAAGAGGTGCTGATTCTGGGTACTTTTTACCCGCTTGGGTACACTTGATGTATAATTAGTATCCAATTTTTCCCTTGAGTCACGCAAGAAAAACCGTTCCCGAATGTATGGTCTAATAAAGATGCTTATATATCAGTATGTTAAAATGAGAGAACGGTGAATGGCACACCCCTTGCTCTTACCACTAGTCAAAACGGATCATCATCACAAGAAAAGGAGGTAAAAAAATGAAGAGAATCATCACTATCGTCGGAATCATGGCTTTGGTGGGGGTCCTGGCCGCTCCCGCGCTGGCATACGGCCCCCGCCGGGGAGGCGGTGATCAGATGGTGGGCCCCTGGGGTGGCGGAAAGGTCAACTGTCCTGCTTATGGGAGAGGCTGGTACGGAGACAGCATTAGCAGCATCACCGTTGAGCAGCGGGCGGAGCTGGACAATCTGCATCAGAAGTTCTTTGATGAAACCGCCCAGGTGAGGACCGATCTCTTTGCCAAAAGAGGAGCGCTCCGCACCCTGTTGCAGACCTCCAACCCTGATGAGGCCAAGGCCCTGACCCTTCAGAAAGAGATCAGTGATCTCAAGGGCAAAATGGCTGAGGCCAAAATCAGGTATCTGTTTGAGGCCCGCAAGATCCATCCGGATGCCCGTATCGGCTGGGGAGGTCACGGCAGGGGCGGATACGGCCGCCACATGAAAGGTTTCGGCCCCGGCGGAGGTCCTGCTCGAACAGCGGGTGGTTACGGACCCTGGAACTGCTGGAACTAGACAAACACTCATGGGGACGGCTTGTCCCGCCCCCATGGGCACTCTAGTCCGAAAGAGAATGTGCCGCTCCAAGCAGGGCCGGCATGTTCTCTTCGCTGCGCTCCATCCGCCGTACACGGCTACGGTCGCTGCGGGATTTTGGCCCTTCATCTGTCCTGATTCAGGGCCAAAATATCCCGCCCCAGGCGGGACTCCGAGAAAATCCCGGTCCCCTGCTTTCCGTTGCTTCGGCGGCGACTTCAATGTGAAGCTGATCGTTTTTCAGTGCTAACAGCCTGATTTAATTGCGTTTGAAGCAGAGAATGGACTTGTCGCGCTCATGTCAGGTATTTATCCAGTCCCATGTGCTGATGCAGTCGAAGAAAGGCCTGTCTTCCCATTTTTAAGAGGAGAAAGAGATAGGTGAATCCTTCGTAAGGAAGGGCATAACGCTCCAGACCGGGTTCCGTGCATCCTCTGCATTCAGGAAAACGCCCGATTCCTCGACGGATCCGGGATGCCTTTCGGGAGGTGAAAAGGACATCGATTGGGGCATCCTTGATATTTCCGACACCTTCACTGATGAGCGGACACAAATATACCTCGCCTGTGCTGCGCACAAAAAGATAGTTGAAACCGCAGGTACAGGGTTTGCGCATCCTTCCTGTCCTGAAGTACCTGACCAGCCGCTCGTCATGAAAACGCCATCGGGAAGGCCGGCTTTCATAAAAGCGAATCATCGCCCTGATGTCTTTTGGGCTGAAGGCCAGGGCTTCTGCAAGTTCCGGATTCAAATAGCGCCCCTTGGTGATGATACAAGGGGAGATGATGGTAAACAGACCCTTTGAATCGGCATATCGGACAATGCCTCCCAGTTCGCTGATGTTTATCGGCAGGATAGTGGTCTTCAATCCAATGATCAGGTGGGGGTATTTTTCTCTCAGCCCTGTCAGTCCTTCAACGCTCTGGTTGACCTTTGACCATGCGTCTTTAACATTCCTTATCCTTTCATGCGTCTCCCCCACCCCGTCCAGCGCGCACACCACGACCAGATCAATACCCGTTTTTTCCAGCATCTTCAGGATGGCCTCGGTATAGTCCACGACACGGGAGGTCAAAAGGGCGTTTGTGGTCACGGCAACGGATTGAAGGGACTTGAGATTGCCCTGCTTCAATGCACAAATGCCTTCAAAAAGATCCGGCAGATCTGTTCTCATGAAGGGCTCCCCTCCGGTGATGTCCAATTCCTTGAGATCGGAAAAGAGGTGGGATGCGAGAAGACGGCTCCATTCCTCTATGGGAAGGTCGGGAACATGCCCGGGAATCTTCCAGATATTGCACATGAGGCATTTTGCGATGCAGCGGTGTGTGATCTCGAGACTGAGGGCCTGGGGTCTTCCGGGCCGTCCCGTCCGCTTCTGGTACTGAAAGCGAAGCCCGTTTGCCAAGAGCCTGATTGCCAGTTTGTTCAACATCCCACTTCTCCCGATTCGGGGTCAAAACAGGCCCGCTCAGAATAGATTCCGCCCCCGATCCGCGGCCTCTCAGAGAGGCTCTTTCCAGGAATAGACTTCTCTTCTCAGGGCGCACCGGTCTTCCACCGTCATGGGGTCGCCCGTGGCCGCATAGGCCCGACCCATGCAGCCGCCCTGGCAGTGGGATCTGCCGGGACACCCCGGGCATGCCCTCAGTTCCTGCGAACGACGTACATACATTGGCGGTAAGGGGGCCCAGAGTGAGATCGCCTCCATCAGGGCCTCGTCCAGCGGACGGTGATGAACGCCATGGACCGCGTATCTTTCCATGGGCATCATCGTACAGGGGTACATGCGCCCGTCAGCGGTAATGTAGGGCCTTTCAACGCATGAACAATTCCGGGGACCGGGGCTCGAGCGTCCTGCGAGCCATTCCAGGCATGCGATGTTTCCCATCCTTTCGTATCTTTTTCTGAAATCGGCATCCCTGTGAAATCGAAGGAGCATATCCCGGTAGTGGGCAGGGGAGGGGAGCGCGAGTTGTTTATCAGGTCCCGCCCGCCCGGCACTCACCAGGGTTGCGCTCACCAGGCTCCCGATCCCCATGTCATCCAGAAGTTGGAGCAATCTGGGGAGATCCGGGAAATTGTGTGCCATCTCCGTGAATGCCACCACAGTCCGGCCCCCAAGGCCGGATTCGGCCAGGCGTCTCAGGCCCCGAAGGGTGCGATGGAAGGCACCCGCGCCCCTCACCCGGTCATGGACGGGCGCACAGGCCCCATCCAGACTGACTTGGATCAGGAGACCCTTAAAACCGATTGAACCCAGGGCCCTGACCTTCTCTTCAGTCAGCAGTGTGCCGTTTGTCTGGAGACGTACACGCTTGAACCTTTGCAGTTCGCATGAAAAACGGAGGATCTCATACCAATCGGGATGGGTCAGCGGATCGCCGCCTGTCAGGCAGATCTCCTCCAGATCGAGGCTTGCGAATTCGCTGATGAGTTCTTTGAGTTTGTCCGACCGGACAGGGGTGGAGACATCGCTGGAACGGGCCTCGGGCCAGCAGTGACGGCATTGGAGGTTGCAGCCGTCGGTCACCATCAGGGTCAGTAGGGTCGGTCGGGCCAGGCCGGCTGAGGAAAGGTGTTCCAGGATCTTCTTTTTGGCCTTTTCGTCCAAATTCCGCCTCGCGATCCGCACAGCCTCTAGCGTGTTTTGCAGACCAGCTTGGGATTCACCGCATGAAAGGACAGGTTCCTGACACATCCCCACCACACACCCGACTGGTAGGACAACTGCTCCAGAGAGAAATAGAAGATGAATGGGAAAAAGTTCAGACGCGGTTTCTTGATCACATATTCAACGACGCCGGTCAATACATGCATGCCCAGGGTGACCCCGGAGACAGAAGGCCACAGGGGGAGCAGGAAAATGGACCAGATCAGATAATAACGCGAAACAAAGGCACAGCCGTTGTGGAAAAAGGCAAAATATCCCCGCAGAACCGCAGACAGGAGGAGGGGAAGACGGATAGGGAGGCCCCGGCGCCTGACCCTGATCCAGTTTTTAAATGTGTCCAGGATGACAAGGGGAAAGCACAGGACAAGGGGCAGGGCGGCCTTCAGGATGACCGAAAGGACGGCCGTCGACCAAAACAAGGCCGTTGCCGGAGGAAAGAGCATTTCCTTGCCCCTTTTCCTGTGCAATCGCTGCAGCATGGGTTCAGAGGTGCCGTAATCAAAGCGTCTGGCGCAGAAGGGCCAAAGCCTGTTGCGGTGTTTGTGAAAGACCTTCCCCTCGGGCCTGAATTCCAGATGATGCCCCGCGTCCTGCACCCTCCAGCAGAAATCCACATCCTCCCCCACGAACAGTTCCTCTCTGAATCCTCCCAGTTGCAGGAAGAGATTCCGTCTCACCAGGAGATTACAGGAGGGAACATAGAAGGCCCTGTCATTGTCCTGGGATCTCCTAACCCGTCGGCTTACGATCAGAGAGGATTTGACCTCCTCGTACCGATCAAGGGCGCTTTCTTTAAAATAGGCATCGACGATGCCGCCCACCGCACCGACCGAAGGATCCGTGAAGGCAGGTACGAGGTCCTGGAGCCAGAGGGGGTCCGCCAGACAGTCGGAGTCGATAAAGGCCAAAATGTCCCCCCCCGCCTTTCGGGCCGCAAGATTCCGGCAGTGGGAGGCCTGTCTGTGCTCCTTGAGAGAGATCAGGTTGACGGGAAATTCTGATATCGCTCTGGGGGTGTTGTCCGTTGAGGCATCGTCCACCACAATGATTTCAAGGTTCTCGACAGGATAGACAAGGCCAGCAAGGGAGTGAAGGCAGGCGGAAATGTCCTCCGGTCTGTTTCTCACGGGGATGATAACGGACACCCGGGGAAGGGGGGGCGGGGCCGCAAAACCCTCCCGCTCCAGGAATCCCCTGCGGACGAGGCCGTTGAGGAAGAAAAGCATTTCCTCCGGGTCCGCATGTCCGACCAAGGCCCGGATCTTTTCAAAGGTGATGAGGCGCCGGTTCGCAATGGATTCAAGGACGGGCCTCCAGAAGGGGTGAAGCACCACGAATTTGAGAGGAAAATGGAGAAGCAGGACGGGAGAACCGTTATTCGGGAGGAAACGGACCGATTCCCCTAAGCGATAAGCAAGGGGCTTCCTATTGAG
>JBMNCO010000156.1:0-29594 GCA_049366815.1 Desulfatiglandales bacterium
TTTGGGTCTATAATGTTAAATCTGTTTCATAACATTATCGTCATTATCAGCGCAGTAGGGATTCTCATATCCCTGCTGCTTCTCCTGGTTGGGATCAAACCCACAAGCAACCGGGCCTGGTAATGGCATAACGTATAAACAAGATTTTGCTGAATCCGCTACCAGGCCCCCCTGGCAGCGGATTTTTTTTGGCTTTTAAAATATAAAATGGAGCGGACTTATGGCAAGGCAAATCGTGCTTTATGACACGACCTTGAGGGATGGGACCCAGGGTGAACAGGTCAACCTCTCGGCAGAGGACAAGATGCGGGTATGTCGAAAGCTGGACAGGTTCGGCATTCACTATGTCGAAGGGGGATGGCCGGGATCCAATCCCAAGGATGCCCGGTTCTTTGAAATGGCACGTGAGGCGACCTTCGAGAACACGCGTCTTACGGCCTTTGGGAGCACCCGGAGGGCCCAATCCCTTCCGGAGGATGATCCCAGTATCCAGGCCCTGTTGAAGACGGATGTGGACACGGTGACGATTTTCGGGAAGAGCTGGGACCTCCATGCCACGGAAATCCTGGGGGTATCCCTGGAGGAAAACAGGGCCATGATTGAGGAGACGGTCGCTTACCTGAAGGGCCGGGGACTCGAGGTGATCTATGATGCCGAGCATTTTTTTGACGGATACAAACGCAATCCCGCCTATACCCTTGAAACGGTCAAGGCGGCTCAGACGGGCGGGGCGGATACGATCGTTTTCTGTGACACGAACGGCGGCACTATGCCCAACGAGATTCAGGAAATCATTGAAGAGGTGATGCCCCATGTGCATGTGGCTACGGGCATCCACGCCCATAATGACTGTGGTTTGGCCCTTGCCAATTCCCTTGCCGCCGTTCAGGCCGGCGTGAACATGGTGCAGGGGACGATCAACGGCTATGGCGAGCGTTGCGGCAATGTGGATTTGATCGCCGTGCTCGGAAATCTTCAGATGAAAATGGGGTACGAGGTCCTCCCCCCGGAAAAACTCAAAAAACTTACCGAACTTTCCCGTTATGTGAGTGAGATCGCCAATGTGCCTCCCCTCAACCAGCGTCCCTTTGTGGGGAAAAGCGCTTTTGCCCACAAGGCCGGTGTCCATGTGAGCGCCATCCTGAAGAATCCCACGGCCTATGAACATATGGAGCCGGAACGGGTGGGAAATAAGCGAAGAGTCCTGGTATCCGACCTCTCAGGCAAGAGCAACATTGAATACAAGACCCAGGAGATGGAGATCAAGCTTGGTGGCAATGGCTTTGACAGTCAGAAGATTGTGCAGGAAATCAAGAGGATGGAGGACCGGGGCTACGAGTTCGACGCGGCCGAAGGATCCCTGGAGGTGTTGATCAAGAAAGCCACTGGGCAATTCCAGGAACCCTTTTCGCTCGAGTCCTTCCGTGTCACGATAGAGAAGAACGGTTCAGGCCCCAGCGCGTCCCAGGCCACGATCAAGATCGCTGTGGGCGATGACTACGAGATAACCGCTGCCGAGGGGGACGGACCGGTCAATGCCCTGGACAACGCCCTGCGAAAGGCCCTGAACAAGTTCTTCCCGGAGGTCCAGGAAATGGGGCTCGTGGATTTCAAGGTCAGGGTGATTGAAGGGACCGACGGCACGGCCGCCAGGGTCCGGGTCCAAATCGATTCCAGGGATTCGAGAGAGATCTGGTCTACGATCGGTGTATCGGAAAACATCATTGAGGCCAGCTGGCAGGCCCTGGTGGACAGCGTTCAATACAAGCTTTCCAGATCACTGAATGGGAAATAGCGGACATGCTCAGAGTGAATGGGAGTGGGGGCAAGGCCCGACGGCCGCATTGACCCATTTTCAATAATTCCTGTTTTTTTCAGCGCGAAGATGATATAAAACGCGATTCTTTTGTTCTTTTGGATCTTGACTTTTTTTGTAACAGGCGTTGAAAATCATTGACGACTGCAACGCATTTATCAGGTGTAGGTAAAAAAGGATATGGAAGTCAACATAGATCGTGCCATGGAGACAATCGCCGCAGGTTCCGCTGAAACACGGAATCTGCGGCGTATGCTCGCTCGATAACCTCCCGCAGGGATCCCACAAGACCAGGGTTCAAGAAACCGCTTGACAAAAGGATGCATTTAAAGAGGAGCTTATCAAGCCATGGATCGAATTATCATATTTGACACGACCTTGAGGGACGGGGAACAATCACCCGGAGCCAGCATGAATGCCGCCGAGAAACTGAGGCTGGCCATGCAACTGGAACAACTGGGTGTCGATGCCATAGAGGCCGGGTTCCCGGCCGCGTCTCAGGGAGATTTCGAGGCCGTAAAACAGATTGCCGGTCGGGTCCGAAACGTCGAGGTCACCGCCCTTTCCCGGGCCGGCAAAGAGGATATCGACAAGGCATGGGGGGCCATTCAGGAAGCCGCCCATCCCAGGATTCACACCTTTATCGCCACTTCGGACATTCATCTGAAACACAAGCTGCACATGACCCGCGATGAGGTGGTCCAGGCTGCCGTCGATGCCGTGCGGTATGCCAAGTCCTTTACGGACAACGTGGAATTCTCCTGTGAGGACGGGTCCAGGAGCGACAGGGATTATATCTGCCGGGTCTTCGAGGCCGTCATAGAGGCCGGAGCCACCACCGTGAATCTTCCGGATACGGTGGGGTATGCCGTGCCGGACGAATTCGGGGAGCTGATCCGGTACGTCCGGGAACACACCCCCAATATCCATAAGGCCGTCCTGAGTGTACACTGTCACAACGACTTGGGCCTGGCCACGGCCAATACCCTGGCCGGGATCAGGGCCGGTGCCCGCCAGGCAGAGGTCACGATCAACGGGATCGGTGAGAGGGCCGGAAATACTTCCCTGGAAGAGATCGTCATGGGTATCTACACCCGCAGAGAACACCTCGGGATCACGACCTCCATCAAAACCCGGGAGATCCATCCTACAAGCAGGCTGGTGAGCATGATCACGGGTATCGTGGTCCAGCCCAACAAGGCGATTGTGGGCGCAAACGCCTTTGCCCATGAGGCGGGGATTCACCAGGACGGCGTCCTCAAAAACAGGATGACCTATGAGATCATGGAGCCGGAGACCGTGGGCCTGTCCAGCAACCGTCTGGTCCTCGGCAAGCACTCGGGAAGGCATGCCTTTAAGGCCAAACTCCTTGAGCTGGGGTATGACGTTTCGGAATCCGATGTGAACCGTCTCTTCGAGAGCTTCAAGGACCTGGCGGACAAACGCAAGGAGATCCTGGATGAAGACATCGAAGTCCTCTTTGCAGAGGAGATTCTCCGGGTTCCGGACAAATATAAGCTGGAGTATTTGAATGTGGTGAGCGGCACCTTGATCGTGCCGACGGCTACGGTAAAGCTTCTGATAGACGGAAAGGAGTCCCAGAAGGCGGGTTTCGGCGTCGGTCCCATCGATGCGACCTTCAACACCATTGCAAAGATGACAGGGACCCGTTCCCAGCTCATACGGTTCTCCGTGGAATCCATTTCCGGGGGCATGGACGCCCAGGGTGAGGTCACGGTGCGTTTGAAGGAAAACGGTCTGGTGGCCCTCGGCAAGGGCGCCGACTCGGACATCATAACCGCGAGCGCCAAGGCCTATATCAACGGCCTCAACAGGCTGGAGTATCTGAAGCGGAACCCGACTCTGACTCCGGAGGAGATGACACTCTAGATTTATTTTCGTCGGGAATCCGAACGGAAATAAATACAGAAAGGCAATTATATATGACACAACCCATGACGATTACGGAAAAGATACTGGCCGCGCATGCGGGCCTCGATTCGGTGCGACCCGGGGATCTGGTCAAGGTGGACGTCGATCTGGCCCTTGCCAACGACATCACGGCCCCCCTGGCAATCCGCGTCTTCAAGGAAATAGGCACTGAACAGGTCTTTGACACCCGCAAGATCGCCTTGATCCCCGATCATTTTGTGCCTAACAAGGACATCCTTTCCGCCCAGCAGGCAAAGATCGTGCGGGAGTTCGCCCTCAGCCAGGGCATTCAACACTACATTGAACTGGGGGACGGGGGCATCGAACATGTGATTCTGCCTGAAAAGGGACTGGTCATTCCTGGAGATCTGGTGATGGGAGCGGACAGCCACACGTGTACCTACGGGGGGCTCGGGGCCTTTTCAACGGGTGTGGGCAGCACGGATCTCGGGGCCATCATGGCCACCGGAAGGACATGGCTCAAGGTGCCTTCAGCCGTCAAGGTGGTGTTTGAAGGAACCTTGGGGAAATGGGTTGGCGGAAAGGATCTGATTTTGTTCACACTCGGTCAAATCGGTGTGGAGGGGGCCATTTACCAGACCCTCGAGTTCACGGGTCCGGTCATCCGATCCCTTTCCATGGCCCAGCGCCTCACCATGGCCAATATGGCCGTGGAAGGCGGGGCGAAGAACGGTATTGTCGAACCGGATGATGTGACGCGCGAATACATGGCCGCAAGGGCCGGAAGAGAGCCGGCCTATTACCGGAGTGACGAAGACGCCGAATATGAAAGGGTCCTTACCTTTAATGTGGACTCCCTGGAACCCCAGATCGCCTTCCCCCATCTGCCGGACAATGTCCGGCCCGTGTCCGAGTCAAAAGACATCGGCGTGGATCAGGTCTTTATCGGATCCTGCACCAATGGCCGCCTGGAAGATCTCAGGGTGGCCGCGGACATACTGAAAGGGAAAAGGGCCTCGAAGGACGTCCGGCTTATCGTCATCCCAGGGAGTTCCCTGGTCTACAAACAGGCTGTTCAGGAAGGCATCGTGGAAGTTCTTTTGGATGCCGGCGCCGTGATCGGTCCGCCCTGCTGCGGTCCGTGTCTTGGTGGGCACATGGGTATTCTGGCCCAAGGTGAAAAGGCCCTTTCCACGACCAACCGGAATTTCATCGGACGGATGGGACACCCGGAGAGTGAGGTCTATCTGGCAAGCCCGGCCGTTGCCGCAGCCACGGCAGTGATGGGAAGGATCGGATCGCCGGAAGATCTGTAAAGATAAAATCGCGTTGCGATTTTATGCAACGTCCGCCTTTGGCGGACTCTGAAAGAGGAGATTTTTTGCAATGCAATTTGAGGGCAGGGTATGGAAATTCGGGGATCACATCGACACGGACGTCATCATTCCGGCCAGGTTTCTCAATGTATCGGATAAGGACGAACTGGCTAAAAATTGTTTTGTGGACGTGAGACCCGACTTTATGAAAGGGATTCGCTCAGGGGATATCATCCTGGCGGGAATCAATTTTGGTTGCGGATCATCCAGAGAGCACGCCCCGATCGCCATCAAGGCGGCCGGGGTCAGTGTGGTGATTGCCAAGAGTTTTGCCAGGATCTTTTATCGGAGTGCCTTCAACATCGGGCTGCCCATTCTGGAATGCGAAGACGCCGCCGATATCTTTTCCGAAGGGGAGCGGCTCTCCGTGGATCTGACTTCGGGGGAGATCAAGGGACTCGAATCGGGTCGGCAGGCCTTCGCGAAACCCATACCGGATTTTATGCACGGTATCATCGAAGCGGGAGGCCTGGTTGCCTTCATCAAGGAAAAAGGATCTTTTTGACATGAAATCTGCTCGTTCAGGCTTCATGGGGCGGCCGGCCTTTAGCGAGGTCCGGCCGGAGAATGCTCACTGAAATAAAAGAAAAGAGGTGATTACCATCAAACTCACAGGCGCGCAAATAATTATGAAGACGCTGCAGGAAGAAGGAGTGGATACCATCTTTGGTTTTCCTGGCGGCGCGGTTATCGATATCTACGACGAGTTGGTCAAGACGGACATCAAACATGTGCTGGTGCGTCACGAACAGGGGGCCGTGCACGCTGCCGACGGTTATGCCAGGGCATCGGGTCGTGTGGGGGTCTGTCTGGTCACATCCGGACCAGGGGCCACAAACACGGTCAGCGGTATTGCATCGGCCTATATGGACTCGGTTCCCATCGTCATCCTCACCGGGCAGGTCCCCACGGCCCTGATCGGCAATGACGCCTTTCAGGAGGTGGATATCGTGGGGATCACGAGACCCTGCACCAAGCACAATTATCTGGTCAAGGACATTGAGGACCTGGCCAGGATCCTGAAGGAGGCCTTCTATATTGCACGGTCCGGCCGTCCGGGTCCGGTTCTGGTGGACCTGCCGAAGGATCTGGTCCAGGCCAGCACCCGGTACAAAGAGATAAAGGATGTGCGGCTTGTATCCTATAATCCCACCTACGAGCCCAACACAAAGCAGTTGCCCAAGGTTATCAGGCTTATTAAGGAGGCCAGGAAGCCGCTGGTCTTTGCCGGAGGTGGGGTCATCCTCTCACAGGGAGCCAAGGAGCTGACGGCCTTTGCAAGGAAGATCAAAGCTCCGGTCACGACGACCCTGATGGGGCTGGGCGGCTTTCCGGCTTCGGATCCCCTCTGGCTGGGAATGCTCGGCATGCATGGAACCTATCGGGCCAATATGTCGACCAGTGAATGCGATCTGCTTATTGCCGTCGGCGTTCGGTTCGACGATCGCGTGACGGGGAAGGTGGATGCCTTTGCACCGGGGGCCACGATCGTGCATATCGATATCGATCCCACCTCCATCCGCAAGAATATCCCTGTCAGCGTACCCATTGTGGGAGATTGCCGAATTACTCTCAACAAATTGAATGGCCTTCTGAAAAAGGAAGATCTGGGAGATGTGGATAAGAAACGCAGACCCTGGCTGGAACAGATCGAAGAATGGAAGGCCAAGGGTGCATTGGCCTATGAGCAGAAGGGGACGATCAAGCCCCAGTTCGTGGTGGAAAAACTGTATGAGCTGACGAAGGGGGAGGCCATCATTACCACCGAGGTGGGGCAGAACCAGATGTGGGCCGCTCAGTATTACCACTTTGATCGGCCCAACTGTTTCATCACTTCCGGCGGACTGGGCATTATGGGGTTTGGTCTGCCGGCGGCCATCGGCGCCCAGATCGCGAGTCCGGATTCGATCGTGGTGGATATCGCAGGAGACGGGAGCATACAGATGAATATTCAGGAGATGGCCACTGCCGTTCAATATAATCTCCCCATCAAGATCGCCATCCTCAACAATCAGTATCTAGGCATGGTGCGTCAGTGGCAGGAATTGTTCTATAACCGCTGTTACGCCCACACCGAGATGAGCCATGCCCCGGATTTTGTAAGGCTTGCCGAGGCCTTTGGGGCGGTGGGGCTCAGGGCGACGAAGCCCGACGAGGTTGAGGCGGTCATCAAGAAGGGACTGGCTACTGTGAAGCCTGTGATCATGGACTTCATCGTGGAGAGAGAAGAGTGTGTCTATCCCATGGTTCCGGCCGGTGAGCCGATAACACAGATGTTGCTCGTCTAAAAGCGAAACAGGGCTTCGTCAATAGATTTTCATGAAAGGGTGTGATTGAAATATGGCAAATACGGATGAGAAAAGGTCGATTTTGTCCCTGACGGTGGACAACAAACCGGGGGTCCTTTCGCGTATCATAGGACTCTTCAGCGGGCGGAGCTTTAATATCGAAAGCCTCTGCGTGGCCGAAACGACCGATCCCCAGGTTTCCCGGATCACCCTGGTCACATCCGGGGACACGCGTGTATTGGAGCAGATCAAAAAACAGCTCAACAAGCTCATAAATGTCATCAAGGTCATGGACTTCACGGATCAGGCCTTTGTCCAGGGAGAGATGGCCCTGGTCAAGGTGAGGGCCAAGGCGGAATACCGGGCCGAAATCCTGAGGACCGTGGATATTTTCAAGGCCAGGGTGGTGGATGCAAGCCCCGAATTTTACACAGTTGAAATTACCGGGAACAACGGGAAGATTGACGCCTTCCTGAGCCTCATCAAACCCATGGGCATCAAAGAGACAGCCAGGACCGGGAGCATTGCATTGAGCCGGGAGAAGAAATAGAAAGGAGAAAAAATGGCAAAGATTGATTTTGGCGGCGTGATTGAAGAGGTGGTCACTTCTGAGGAGTTCACCCTGGACAAGGCCAGGGAGGTCCTGAAAGACGAGAAAATCGCCGTTCTGGGTTATGGTGTTCAGGGACCGGGACAGGCCCTGAACCTGAAGGATAATGGGTTCGAGGTCATTATCGGTCAGAGGGAAAGCGAGGCCTTATACTGGAATAAGGCGATAGGCGACGGATTCGTCCCCGGTGAGACGCTCTTTTCCATAGAGGAAGCGGCCAAGAGAGGGACCATCATCCAGTACCTCCTCTCCGACGCCGGCCAGGTAGCCACCTGGGACATGGTGAAGGCCTGCCTCAACAAGGGTGATGCGCTGTACTTTTCTCATGGATTTTCCATTGTCTACAAAGAGCAGACGAAAATTATTCCGCCGGATTATGTCGACGTCATCATGGTGGCGCCAAAGGGTTCCGGAACGACGGTGCGAACCAACTTTCTGGACGGAAGCGGCATCAACTCAAGCTTTGCGGTCCACCAGGATCACACCGGCAGGGCGAGAGAAAGGACCCTGGCCCTCGGTATCGCCATCGGCTCCGGATATCTCTTTGAGACCACCTTTCAAAAAGAGGTGTTCAGTGACCTCACCGGCGAACGAGGTGTACTGATGGGATGCCTGGCAGGCGTGATGGAGGCCCAGTACAATACCCTTCGCAAGAACGGCCACAGCCCGAGCGAGGCCTTTAACGAGACCGTTGAGGAATTGACCCAGAGTCTGATTCGTCTGGTGGCCCAGAACGGTATGGACTGGATGTTCTCCAATTGCAGCACCACCGCCCAGCGGGGCGCACTCGACTGGTCCCCGAAATTCAGGGATGCGGTTATGCCCGTTTTTGAAGATCTCTATGAAAAAGTCGTTTCCGGCGCAGAGACCAAGCGGGTCCTGGAGGCCAACAGTGCTGCGGACTACCGTGAGAAGCTGGATGAGGAGTTGAAAATCATTCACGACTCCGAAATGTGGAGAGCCGGCGCTGCTGTGCGTTCCCTGAGACCTGAAAACCGGAAGAAGTCCTAGGAGAAGAAAGAGAGGATATATGTCGAAAGTTTATCAAATTGGAGTCATCCCGGGGGACGGGACCGGGCCCGAGGTCGTCAGGGAGGGGGTCAAGGCCCTGAAGGCCGTTGCCACCAAGTACGGGATTGATTTTCGATTCAAGGAATATGACCTGGGGGGCGAAAAGTACCTCAAGGAGGGCCTCCTCCTCACAGACGAAGTGATCGAGGAGATGCGGGCCATGGACGCCGTATTTTTGGGGGCCATCGGGCACCCTGAGGTCCCGCCCGGTATTCTCGAAAAGAATATCCTCCTGAGATTGCGCTTTGAACTGGACCTCTATATCAATCTGAGGCCTGTCATCCTGCTGCCGGGGGTGGAGACTCCCCTCAAGGACAAGGGCCCCGAAGATATCGATTTTGTCGTGGTTCGTGAAAATACCGAAGGCGTCTACGCCGGAGGGGGCGGATTCTTTAAGAAAAACACGCCGGACGAAGTGGCCATTCAGGATTCAGTGAACACCCGAAAAGGGGTGGAGCGATGTATCCGCTATGCCTTTGAATATTGCCGTAAAAGGAACAAGAGAAAACAGTTGACATTGTGCGCCAAGACCAACGTACTCGTGTATGAATCCGAACTGTGGAACCGTGTCTTCGAGGAGGTCAAGGGCGATTACCCGGATATTACGACCAACTACCAGCATGTGGACGCCCTGTGCATGTGGATGGTGAAGAATCCCGAGCAGTTTGACGTTATCGTAACAGGCAACCTGTTTGGAGACATCATTACAGACCTCGGGGCCGTGATCCAGGGTGGGCTGGGGATCGCCGCCGGCGGCAATATCAACCCCGAGACAACGGCCATGTTTGAGCCCATCGGGGGATCGGCTCCCAAGTATACGGGGCTCAACAAGATTAACCCCATAGCCGCTATCGGAGCCGCCCAGATGATGTTGGAATACCTCGATGAGCCCCGGGCCGCCGAGGGCCTGATGGAGGCCATGAAAAAGGTCCTTAAAAACGATCTCAAAGGCATGGATGCCGGGAAAATGGGATACGGCACCAGCGAGGTGGGTGATCTCGTGGTCGGTTATATCGAAAAGGGGTAGTACGGCTTTCACCGGAAACTTCAGTACAACGACGGGGACGAAGGCACAAGGCGCAAGACGCAAGGTTGAAGGGCCGGGGATGATTCGAAAGATTATACCCTCCCTCCTGGTGTCTTGAGTCCTGGGCCTTTTGTCTTTTTGGGCCAAAGGCCCGGAGCCCAGGGGGCGGAACATGAAAGATCTCAGAATTGCAGCCGTCTGCATGCAATCCAAACCGGGCGATATCGACGGCAATCTCGAAAAGACAGAGGCCTTTGTCAGGGAGGCCTCGAACAAGGGAGCGGACGTCGTCTGTTTCCCCGAACTTTCCATTTCCGGTTACGGGATCGGAAATGCTGAAATCCTTTGTCCATTTTCGCGTGGGGAGGAAATAATACGAAGAGCCACCGATATCGCTCGACAATACAGGATCGTCCTGGTGGTCGGCATGATCGAATGGGCGGAAGAGCAAAGGCCGTACATCAGCCAGATCGCAGCAGGACCGAAAGGCCTCATAGCGGTCTACCGAAAGACCCACCTCTCCCCTCCCGAGAGGGAATGCTATCAACCCGGGCGAGTGATCGATATCGTTTCATGCGATGATCTTCTTTTCGGTATTCAGCTTTGCTATGAGGCCCATTTTCCGGAGATCAGCACAATCATGGCACTGAAAGGAGCGGAGGTTGTTCTTATTCCCCATGCGTCGCCGAGGGGTGAACCCGAGACAAAGAGGAACAGTTGGTTCAGACATCTCCAGGCCAGGGCCTATGATAATGCCATGTTTGTTGTGGCCTGTAACCAGGTGGGCAGAACGGACGGGGGTTATGACTTCCCGGGTGTTGCCGTGATCATGAGTCCCGCTGGACGGGTCATGGCGGAATACACGGGCCATGAGGAAAAGGTGCTGATTGCAGACCTGAGCGGCGGGGACATCGAAGACATCAAGAGGCACAGGATGCGCTATTTCTTGCCACAAAGGCGGCCGGAGCTCTACGGGGCGCTTTGTGCCGGCAAGGATTAACCCAGTCGCACCCCTTGCTCCTGGGATTGTCCGGGGTCGTGTGTCGGCCCTGAATCAGGCCGGAGGAAGGGCCGAAATCCCGCAAGCAATGGTCACCGTGGACGGCCCGGAGAGCACAGCGAAGAAAACATGGGACGCCTGAAGCGGACAAGCCGGCCCCTGGTTGGAGCGGCCGATGCGCTCTTGGACAGGAGAGGTTGGATATCCCCCTTTTTTCAGGGATGAAAAGGGCACAAAAGAATGTTGCGGCCTTCCCTTGTGCCCTCTTTTCATGCAAGAAATAAAGCGCTTGAAATGTACTATATCAGACGCAGCCCGTGGGTTTCGGCAGCCCGGCCATTTTACAGGCGCCCTTTCCCGGGCCCGATGGAAACAATTCGTAAATATATTTCAATTTGTAGCCGGTCACCTTGGAGAGAATTCTTACCATCGGGGCAATTCCGTTCTTCTTGTAATAGTCTTGCAGGACGTTGATTACCTTCCAATGTTCGTCGGTCAACTCCTCAATTCCTTCAGTATTCTTCACATGTCGTACCCAAGACTCGTTCCAATTGTTGAAATCATCGATGAAGCCGTCCTCATCCACATTGAAAGTGTTGCCTTCAAATTCGACTGTTGGCATGCCTTGAACCTCCTTTATGTGAATTAAGTTAAACACTTACCACATCCTATATATAATTTGTATAGCTCAAATCCCTAATCCTGTCAATCCACTATTTCGGAACGTTCCGGATATCCGTCTTCATGGATGCCCTGAAACGGAGTGCTGCCCGCAGAAAGTTCTTGCCCCACGATGTGTTTCCGGCCGCATGGATATGGGTGTAGGTCGCGAGGAGGTTCTTTTCGGACAACCCGTCTCTCCGCCCGTCAAGACCCTGCCCCCTGACGACCTTGAAGACGGTTCGGATCCCGTCGGCCTTATCGGGAACGGGACGGGAGTAGTGAAATTCATGTCCTCGAAAGACCTGGCCGACGGGGTGATAGGGATTATCCCGATCGGCCTCAAGAACGGTGTAACCATGGCCCTGTGGTTTTTTTTCCATGATGAAGCTCAGGGGCAGCGCCCCGACCATGGGATAGATCTTTTCGCCTGAAATGAGGTTCTTCCCAAGATAGAGCAGTCCGCCGCACTCCGCATAGACGGGTAAGTGGGCATCGATCTTCTGCCTGAGTGATTCTCGGAAGGCCCTGTTTTCCGCCAGGGCCGGGGCCTGGGTTTCAGGAAAGCCGCCCCCTATATAGAGGGCGTCAATAGGGGGGAGCTCCCGCGCCCTGAAGGAGTCAATTTTTACCAGGACCGCGCCCATTTTTTCAAACTGGGTCAGGTTTTCGGGATAGTAAAACCAGAAGGCGGGATCTTTTATATATCCGATCCTGGGGGGGGCGCTCGGATCGGGCAGCGGAAATCCCTCATCCTCGGCCGGCCTCGGTTCCGGTAAGGCCTCCAACTTTCGACTCAGCGACCACAGAGCGTCCAGATCAAGATGCCTTTCAACGGTGTTGCGCGTCCAGTCGATGGCCTTTTCGGCATGAGCCCTTTCATGGTGAGGAACAAGACCCATATGCCTTTCGGGAAAGGGGTTCTCTTTCAGCTTAGGGACCGCGCCCAATACGGGGAGTCCGCAGTAATACGCAATAGAGGCCCTTATCAAGGCCTCCTGGCGGGGACCTGCAACCCTGTTGAGAATGACCCCTGCAATTTTCAGATCCCGATCAAAATTTTGGCAACCGAGGACCAGGGCCGCAACGGTACGGGTGACCATGGTGACGTCCACAATGAGAACGACAGGACACCTGGTGAGCTTGGCCAATTCTGACGTGCTGCAACATCCTTCACTGTCCAGCCCGTCGAAAAGGCCTCTGTTCCCCTCGATCAGGGAGAGATCTGCATCGGTCGAATGCTGCGTTAAACTTTGAAGGATCTCTTCCTCGGTCATCATGAAGGCGTCCAGGTTATAGCAGGGACTGCCGGCGGCGAGTGTGAGCCAGGCGGCGTCAATGAAGTCCGGCCCTTTCTTAAAGGGGGCGATATGGAAACCCTTGTGCTTCCAGGCGGCGGCCAGGCCAAGGGAGAGGATCGTCTTACCTGCCCCCCCCTTGAGGGCGGCGATTATCATTCTGGGCTGAACATTCCACATGCGTTTTGCTTTAAGTGTCGGCTTGAAGGGGTTTGGGGCGCAGGAACAATCGGTTGCATGAAAAACAGCCGGGGGGAGTCCTGTGCCCAAAACGCTGCAGGATTGCATTGAGATGGCTATAGATCCCTGTGGCCGGATTGTCAATGAAAATAGGGGGATCTGAAATTTATCCCATCTCTTTTGTGTCTTTTTTATTGACAAGCTTAGGGGATTCTGCCTATAAAAAAACTCTAATCAACTTCTCTGAGCGAAAAATTTAAATGGCTCAAGAGATCAAGATCTGAACCACGTGTCCACAATGAAAAATACCTGTTCCATTTTTTTCCGATATTTCTTTTGATCGTCTGATCATTCAAGCTGAGTCCTACATCACAGTCTCGTTTCGAAAAATCTTCCGAGTCTTTGTCCCTTCTTGGGACAAGTGGTTTTATTTAAAGCCAGATACCGCCGGTCCAAAACGCTTTGCCTGAAGGTATGGGTTCACTATCCTACAAAATTGGCCGTGTTATTGTAGGGCTCTTATTTTTAGACTATGGATGAAATCCGGGGAGGAGGTGAGTCTAACGAGAATGTTTTCTGTGATTTGCTCCTGATGTTTACGATAATGCAATTTAAAGGAGGCTTGAATAATGGCTTTTGAACCAAGAGAACCACAAAAAGAGCTGAAATACGATGAACTCAGGATCTATTCAGACGATGAACTGAATAACTACACGGACGATGAACTGAAGAATTTCAAGATTAAACATGATATTCCCATGTGTGACGAGCTTGAAAAGGGGCCCTGGCCGAGTTTTGTCGCCGATACGAAGCGTGAAGCCCTTCACCGAAGGAAGCTGGGCGACGACCGCATGATGATCGATCGGGACGTAGCGGAAGACCTGCTGGGACAGTTGGAACTTTCCTTTGAACACGGTGAGACCCACTGGAAGCACGGTGGCATCGTGGGCGTCTTCGGTTACGGAGGCGGGGTGATCGGCCGGTATTCGGACCTCCCAAAAAAATTTCCCTCGATTGCCCACTTTCACACACTGCGGGTCAACCAACCGGCAAGCAAGTTTTACAGCACCGACTATCTGAGGACCATATGTGACCTGTGGGAATTTCGGGGAAGCGGTTTGATGAACTTTCATGGTTCGACCGGCGATATCATTTTCCTGGGGACCTTCACGGAACAGCTTGAACCGATTTTCTTTGAGCTCGGCCATGTCCTCCAGCAGGATCTGGGGGGATCGGGCTCCAACCTGCGCACGCCGTCCTGCTGCGTGGGCAAGGCCCGGTGCGAATGGTCCTGTTTTGACACCCAGGATATGTGTTACGAGTTGACCCATTACTACCAGGACGAATTGCACCGTCCAGCATTCCCCTATAAATTTAAATTCAAATTCGACGGGTGCCCCAACTGCTGTGTGGCGTCCATCGCCCGTGCGGATATGTCCTTTATCGGGACCTGGCGGGACAACATTCGCATTGATCAGGAGGCCGTCCAGGCCTATATCAATGGAGAGATCAAACCGAACGCCGGTGCGCATGGGGGAAAGGATTGGGGCAAGTTTGATATTGAAAAAGAGGTCATCGGTCTCTGTCCGACCCAGTGCATGTGGATGGAAGAGGGCAAGCTTATGATCGACGACAAGGAATGCACCCGCTGCATGCATTGCATCAATGTGATGCCCAGGGCCTTAAGACCCGGGACCGATACCGGCATCAGCCTTCTGTTCGGAGCCAAGGCGCCCATCCTGGAAGGTGCCCAGATGTCTCTGCTTACCATTCCCTTCATGAAGGTAGAGCCCCCTTACGACAATGTCAAGGAGGTTATCGAAAAGGTTTGGGATTGGTGGATGGAAGAGGGCAAGAACAGGGAGCGCCTGGGTGAATTGATTCAGCGTTACGGGATTCCAAAATTCCTGGAAGTTCTCGGTATTCCGCCCATGCCGCAGATGGTGAGGGAACCCAGAAGCAATCCCTACATCTTCTGGAAAGAGGAGGATGTCCCCGGCGGATTCAAGAGAGAGATCGACGACTTTAGAACCCGGCACGCTAGATAGCCAGAGAACAGGAGGACAAATCATGGCATTATCTCAAGAAAGACAGGGACGCTTCAACCCTCAAAAACCTATGGAGAACAGGCTTACGGATTTGGGGCCGAGACATTTCTGGCAGTATTTCCCTCCTATTATCCAGAAGAATTATGGGAAGTGGCTCTATCACGATATCCTTGAGCCGGGTGTTCTGGTGCATGTGTCCGAGAACGGGGATAAGGTTTTTACTGTAAGGTGTGGGGGTTGCCGCTTTATGTCGGTCGAACATGTCCGGGAGATCTGCGAGATTGCGGATAAATACTGTGAAGGTTTTGTCCGTTTTACCACCCGGAACAATCTTGAATTCATGGTGGACAGCCAGGACAAGCTGGAGGCACTGAAAAAAGACCTTCAGAGCCGGAAACACATGTCCGGCAGTTACAAGTTCCCGATCGGCGGCACCGGGGCCGGACTGACTAATATCGTGCATACTCAGGGGTACCTCCATTGCCATACCCCGGCAACGGATGCCTCTTCCATGGTCAAGGCGGTCATGGATGATCTGTTCGAATATTTTCAGGGGATGACCTTTCCCGCTCAGGTTCGGATCTCCATGGCCTGCTGCCTGAACATGTGCGGCGCGGTCCACTGTTCGGATATCGCCCTGTTGGGATATCACCGCAAACCCCCCATCGTTGACAACGAGGTCCTGGACAACGTCTGCGAAATCCCCCTGGTCATTGCGGCCTGTCCCACGGGGGCCATCTCACCCGCCAAGACGGAAGACGGGAAGAAGACCGTCAAGATCAAGGAAGAACGGTGTATGTTCTGCGGGAACTGTTATACGATGTGCATGGCCGTTCCTCTGACGGACAAGGAGGGAGACTGTGTGACCATCATGGCTGGGGGCAAGGTCTCCAACCGGATTACACCCCCCAAATTTTCGAAGGTGGTGGTTCCGGCGGTCCCCAACAACTTCCCGCGGTATCCCGAAGTTTGTGAATCGGTCAAGAAGATCATCGAGGCCTATGCCGCAGATGCCAACAAATACGAGCGGATAGGGGACTGGGCCGAAAGAATCGGATGGGAGCGCTTTTTCGAGAAATGCGATCTTCCCTTTACCGAGCACCTGATCGATGATTATCGGCTGGCCTATGACACCTACAGGACTTCCACGCTTTTCAAATACACTGAGGCGGCCTGGGACGTCTCGAGGGCTGCGGGCGGTATTGAATAAACACTGCCTCCAAAGCAAAGGAGTGGACATATGGAAGAAATCAAAAAGGCCATCCTCGATTTCGCCGAGAGCAGCAAGAAGACCAAGTTCTACTTCAGCGATATGGAGAAGGCAGTCAAGAAGGTCTTCCCCGATATTAAGGCCCGGGAAGTGAAAAAGGCTGCCACGGCCCTTGTGAATGAGGAAAAACTGGTTTATTTTTCCACAGGGAGTACGACCATGTACGGAATGAAAGGGCGTGGTCAAACCGAAGATCATTAGCCCTGGTTCGCGATTCGGCATGAAAACCAAAAGGAAGAGGTCACCGTCCCGGGAGGAAGGCGACCTCTTTCCGTCAAAGTGAGGTGTAAGTATGAAGACTCCGCAGGACTCGGAGGAATTTATCGCGCAGCAGAAAAGAAATCTCGCCGACAATCCCGAGTGCGCCAGTTCCAGTTATAACCTCGGCGTGGCACTCATGGAGGAGGGGAAACTGGACGAGGCCATTGCACACTTTGATGAGGCCATCAGCAACAGCGGGCGGATGTTCGAGGCCTGGGTCAATCTGGGATATATCTACTTCAAAAAGGGCGATCTGGAAAAGGTGGCGTACGCCAACCGGCAGGCCGTGGAAATTGAACCGAGATATGCCCGGGGGTATGCCAACCTGGGTTTTGCCTTTTTGCAGCTGTCCAGGACTGAAGAGGCCATTGAGGCTTTGAAGAAGGCGATCGCGTTGAACCCGGACATCGCACAGGCCTGGAATAATCTCGCCAATGCCTATCTCCAGGCAGACGATGTGGACAAGGCGATTGAAACCGGAGAGAGATTGACTGGAATGGCCCCGGATTTCGCTCTTGGTCAGAACAATCTGGCTTTTGCCTACTACCGGAAGGGAAATTATGAGAAGGCCATTGAACATGTGGATAAGGCCGCCTCTCTCGGGTTTGCGGTCCATGTTGAATTCCTGGAAATACTGAAACCTTACCGAAAATGATGCTCAAATCTCTTTTCAAGGGGTACCAGGGCCTGGTTGCCGCGACGGACCAGGCCTTTGAAAAGATGCAGCGGAATTTCGGGGAATTCATCCGGTGCAGGCCGGGTTGTTCGGATTGCTGTCATGCCCCTTTCGGGCTCTTTCTGATCGAGGCGGCCTATCTGAAGACGCATTTTGACCGCCTTTACAGGAAGGGAAGACGAGAGGCATCTCTGCTTATCTCTGTCTCCAAGGCCCTCCAAACACCCTTGAATAGGCTTAAAACGGGAATCTTTGAGTCAACGGGGGAACGTGACTTTCATCCGGCCGGCTCAGGTGGCGGTGTGGCAAGGGGCGCCTTCTCCGGCATGGGAAGCAATGCCGCACGATGATAATTGATCGACGGCCTTTTGAGCCAACCGCCCTACTGTTTTTTTTATCATATCCCCGTTTTCATAGAACATGATCTCATGAGGGTCATCTTGAAGGTGTTCCAGGTCCTTCCGGGCCTCGATGGCGTCCAGATTCCCCAGGATGCGGGCTGCGATCCCTCGAATCTTCGGGTCTGTGTCCGGAAGGAGACCTATGAAGTGGAAGCTGATTTTTCGTAAAAAATCCGGTCGGGTCTCAGAAATCCTTTCCAGGGCCTCCAGGGCCGGGATATTTCTCTGTGGATCGGAGAGGAACCGGTAGAGCTGAGGGGTATATCCGGCATAGTTTCGGGGGCTCCGGGCGATGATCTCCCCGATCGCCTCAAAGGCCCCCCAGCTGGACGCAGCCGTGTCCGTAATGGCATAGAAAAGGCCCTGCAGAAGTCTGGAAATGGTGCGGGAGTCCGTCGGGCTGATCCGGGCCGATACCCGGCCGAGGATGTCGGCCGTCCTCTTCCGAATGAGGTCGTCCCCCGAGTAGAGGAGACGCTGTAGATTCCTGATGACCTTTTTGTCCGTGGTGGCCGAATCCAGGATAGGCTGAATTTTGAAATCCCGGACACAGCTTTCCACGTCTTTTTTTGAGAGGGACCGATGAGGGGTACCGTCCGGAAGGGGCGGGGCATGATCCCGGGGCGGGGGAGATTTTTCCAGTCGTTTCCGGACGCCCTCCGATGTAACCTCTTCGATCTCTTCGTGGAATCGGATGAAGTACAGAACACCTGAAATTCGACGCCCTTCAAAAACACCCCTGGGAACGATTAGGTGGTTCAAAAAATCGTAGTTCTCAACGATTTCCTGTTGGTAGTCCTCGTCGGGAAGAAGTCGCCAGGCAAGGTCCCAATCCATGTCACACCCGAACACCAGGGCCTCTATGAGGGCCTGGCCCACGTTTCTGCCCGATTCATCGCAGGCATAGACGGCGCCGCAGGCACACCTGCCCACGGGCATGTCCCCTTGTCTTCGGGTCTCCAGTTCTCTGGGTTTTTCAATGGGCATCCCACAAAAAGGGCAAAGGGGTTTATTTATGGGTAACTTTCTGGGAATTTGGCTCCGATGCATATCCGATTCCCTTCGCCTCACGTATCTAGATCAAATTCACGGGTGTCCGCATCGTATTCAAACCCCATGATCCGGAAATCGGGACCTGCGGATGTAAACCGGAGATTCCAGGATCGATAACGTTCTCCGGCAAAACCGCAGTTGAGGGCTCCAACTCGGGCGTGATGACGCCTGAGTTTCGGGATCATGGTTTCCAGAAAAAGCACCGTGATGCGGCTCTTATCTTCTTCATTGAGTTCTGGTGGAGATGGATTTCGGCCTTCTGTTTTCATGACTCTCTAAAATGAGGATGGAAAATCCTGGAGAAACGGCACCGTAACAAAAATCGGGGACATTCACTTTGAGTGCCCCGGCAATTCAAGGGTCATGCATTGGTTTTCAGCCCCACATGACCTGGCTGTGATCTTGGGCCGTGGCCCTCCCGATCCGGGACCCATGGTGTAATGGGTCCTGCTCACGACTCGTTCAAAAGAGGTTCCCTTGCATTCCGGGCAGGCCATTTCAAGTTTTTCATCCGCGCTCATAAAAAGCTTCTCAAACAGGGCACCGCATTCAAGGCATCGGAATTCAAAGATAGGCATAGCACATCTCGACAGTAAAGGGTTTTTTCTCTTTTTGCCTTATTGTATCATTGAACCATAATGTTCCAAAAAGGCAAAGTCAAAAGAAACAAGGATAAAGCCGGATGATCCTATCTTTCCATCCCTGTTTTGTGACAGACAGGCAAATCATCCTGGGTGATCGTGCTCTGGGGGAGGATGATCGTCGTTTGATTCGGGATGCTGATGCCATTCTTCTACCCCAGGCCTGTTCAAGTGAACTCTTCGACGCCTGCAGACAGTCGCGGGCCGCCCTGTTTCCCAACTACACCTCGCGATTCGAGTTCCCCGGAAAGATCGGTCAGAGTGAACTTTTCAAAAGATTTGAATGGCCCCACCCCAATACGACGGTATGGGGCACGGTCGATCACTTCCGGAAGGCTTGCCCCGGACCCGAAGATTTTCCTCATGACCGACCCTTTCTCATCAAGACGAACCACGGGCATGAAGCTGAAGGGATCTTTGTGATTCATGATCTGCAAGACCTGGAAGCAAGTTGTGCCTCCCTTTCAGCCCTCGAGCATACAGGTTACCATGGTTTTGTGAGCCAGGAAATGATTGCATCCCGGGGCAATGTGCTCCGTGTGGTGATTCTGGGGAGAAGATTCATTTCTTACTGGAAGCGCCCGAAGAGACCCGGCCGCATGATCACAACCATCAGTCGCGGTGCAATCATTGATAGGCACTGGCGGCCTGATCTCCAGGGGAAGGGTATCTCGGCGGCCCGGCGCCTGTCGGCCGATACAGGAATAAACCTGGCCGCCGTAGATTTCATCTTTTCATTGGACCGTCCCGATCCCGGGCCTTTGGTGCTGGAGATCAACTATTATTTTGGTAGACGGGGTCTGGGTGGGTCGTTGAAATATTACAGGTCCCTGTACAGGGTCATTCAGGAGTGGCTTGCCGAGCAGGGTCGGGATTCAGGAAAAGTCACCCTTGCTTGATCAAAAATAATCCCCCCAGACCCCTGGTGTCCAGTACAGACCGAGGTTCAATCATTCCCCCTCTTTCCCGGGCCATGCGGTTCTCACCGGACACTATTGAGCCCCAAGATCGTTTTTGGATTTGCCTTCTCCCTCCAGATCGTCAAAGGGCCAAGCAGTTCGCCGTTAATACACTTTTGAACGGATTTCCTTGCCTGCAAGGGGGTTGTAGAGTTTGACGATCGCTATCTTCATGCAGTCCAATGTCTGGGTCGTGGAGATCACATCCAACAGAGTATCCTGGGCTTCATCAGGGAGCACACAGGCGTCCGAAGAATCGAATTCAAGGTCAGGAAAGGCCTTGAGGAGCTTCTTGTGTTCTTTTGGGCCTACGGCGATCTGAACGGCCATCCTGCCGTCTATCTCTTGGATCTTGTCCCCAAGATTGGCCTCTTCGACCTTCTTTTGTTGTTCTTCGTCCAGGAACACATTGATGCAATAATTTGCCATCGAGACGCCTCCTTTCGGTTAGGTTTTATCTGGTTATCATGTGCAAGAACCCGGGGGGATCCCGTCCCCCACTGGTTTCGGAAAAAGGTCATCCGCCTGCAGGCGCAGGCCCTTGTAACTGCGCAGACCCAACTGAAAGTAAATCACACGGTGCTCCTCTCTCGGCAGAGAGATCGATTGATGGGGCGTGTCATTCTTATACTTTTTTGATATTTTGTGTTCGGTGCAGGACAATTCGCCGATTATCAGCGCAGCATTCGATGATTGGATATTTTTTATATATCTATTATGGGAATTCTTGGGTTGTCAAGATAATTGTCCATCTCCTGCTGCACTATCAAGGCATCATCTGCTGCGTTGCCATTGATCGTTCCTCCCTGCGGCGTATCGTTTATAACCCTCAGTCGTCACTCCTCGGCGCCTTGCATTTGATACCTTGCTGGTGACCAGGGGCCACCAAAATCCCTTGATCTCATTGATGATGGGAAAGTTGCAGTATTAACGCGCTTTGACATAAACCCTGCGTGAACGGGGACCGTCGAATTCACAGAAAAAGATCTTCTGCCAGGTCCCGAGGACCAGCCTTCTCTTTTCCACGATTATGGATACCGAACTGCCGACAAGGGAAGCCTTGATGTGGCCGTCCGAATTCCCTTCCATGTGTCTGTAACCCGCTCCGGCCGGAACCATTTCGTTGAGTTTTGTGATAATGTCCCTGCAGACGTCCGGGTCCGCTCCCTCGTTGATGGTCACCCCTGCCGTGGTGTGGGGCACATACACGATGCAGACCCCGTCCGTCACCCCGGTCTCTGTGACCTCTTTCTGCACCAGGGCCGTGATATCCACCATCTCGGAGCGGGATTCCGTTCTGATATTGACGCCTTTGGGCACAATTGACCTCCCTAGGGGATGATAATGGAGGGCGCTCCGTCCTTGTCCTCTTTTTCCACGGCGGGTCGGGGGATGTCTCCGGTGGAAGCCAGGTAAAGATTCAAGGTGCGCTCCAGCATGGCCATGAGAAAGGGATCGGCGCCGCTGAAGGTGGGCTCCTGATCCAGGGACTTGGCCGCAAGGAGGCAGGTGCGGGCCTGTTCTTCTTCCCCCTCCTTGAGGAAGATATAGGCCGTCTCTTCAAGGCGGTCTTTGAATTTGATGCGCCTGGGTTCAGGGTAGGTGTCGGCGACGGCCTTTTCCTTGATTTCCTGGATGCGGTTCGCCTTTTGCTCTTTTGATATCAGAATCGTACTTCCCTCTGCTTCCTTGATGTCCTTGGCGATCGCTTCCATCTTTTCGAGGTCAAAGAGCCAGGAGGCAAAAAGAGCGTGCTCGAAGAGCTTTTGGGCCTGGGAAGGGGTCACTCTCTCCGTTGCGATGCCTTCGGGAGGGAACGTCTCATACACGGGAGATCTCTCGATGAGTGAGACGTTATCCTGGATCCAGGGTCGCATTTGGCGGTATTCGTCGAGTGCTTCGGTGGCGTCCGTATTGTTCAAACCATAGGCCTTTTCAAGGATCGTGGCGGCATGGGACGCGGAGGTTGCTACCATGGGTGTGAATCTCTCGAAAAAGAGATTTCTCACCTCCTTCATGCGCTTTTTGCTGTATCCCCCGAATATGAATTCCAGGATACCCTTTTCGTCGCTTACGATGCCCAGACCCACCTGAACGCCCTTCGGGATCTGGGGGCATGCGATGAATACAGGTCGGCTTCCAGCCCCGTCTATCGGCCCGACATAGGCCTCAGGCTCTTCCACCTCCGGCTTTACAAAGAGAATCGGGGGCGATTTCGCGGCGTTATCCTCAGGGATTGAAATCCCCTTCTGCTTCAGCTTGAAGATGGCCTTTTTTGCGGCCTTTTGAACTTCCTTCTGATCAAAGGCCTTGCTGAGTGCCCTCACCATGCTGAGTGACCGGGTATTGTCCAGGGGGAGTCTTTCAATGAGATGCCGAGCGACATGGGGAGCGGATAGCTCGTTGGGAATGAGGTCGGGGTCGATGCTGTCGAGGTCTTCAAGGATATCCTGTATCCGAGTCTGCTCCTCAGGGGAGAGTATGGAAAGGGCCGGTGATCCCTTTGAAGGGGTCTTTTTCTTTTTTTTGGTCATCAGGCCGCCCTTTCTTCCACAATCGTGGCAGGATGCTCCGGTGCCGGATAAAGGTTGTGTGAGACGTTCTTTTCTGCACTGCTCAAACAAATTAAATTTATCATAGAATTTAAAAGAGATCAACGCAAAAGGCCGGCCTCCTGATTCACCATCAAGGCATCACCTGCGGCCTATGACGGGTCCGCCGCTGTCGTCACCACCCGGCGCCCGGCCTTTGAGACCTTACCGGTGATCTGAGTCATGACCGAAACCACCCTATTTGAATGGATCCACCCGAAGGAAACGGTGGATTCAGGGTCGAAGAGAATTGCTTGACTTCCGGTCGGATGGGTTCATATATTAAAACATGCTTGCATCACATGACGAAATCTTGAGACAGCAGAAAATGACAATGGATAGGCCATCTGAGAACAGGCGTCTCTTCAGGTTGTGCGAAAGTCTGGGCTATGAATTTAAAAATCTGGATGTTTTGGAGGAGGCCTTTCGCCACTCCTCCTATGTCAATGAACTTGGAGGGCCGAATTTGCAGGATAATGAGCGCCTTGAATTCCTTGGTGACGCCGTCCTTGACCTTGCCATCAGTCATATCCTGATGGAGATGTTTGAAGAGGCCAGAGAGGGGGAACTGTCCAAGTTCCGGGCCTCCGTGGTCAATGAAAAAACCCTTTCCCAAATGGCCGGTGAACTGGAATTGGGTGAAATTCTCCATCTGGGAAAGGGCGAGGAAATGACCGGAGGGCGGGAGAAACCGAGCATCCTCGCCGATACGATGGAGGCCCTCCTAGGTGCCCTTTATCTGGATGCGGGTTTCGATCAGACCAAAGAAATGATCCACCGCCTTTTTGCACCGCTGCTCGGGAGGATCGATTCCGAAAATGAAGTAGACGATTTCAAGAGTCTGCTTCAGGAATACACCCAGGCGACCTATAAGACACGGCCGGAATACATCCTTGTGCAGGAAAGGGGTCCTGCCCACCAGAAGACCTTCAAAGTGGCCTTACGCCTCAACGGCATGATCATAGCCGAGGCCGAGGGGAGGAGCAAAAAAGCGGCGGAACAGAGAGCGGCAAAGGAGGCCTTTGTGTGTTTAACCGGCAACGCAGACCTCTGATCGTACCCATTTTCATTCCCAACCAGGGTTGCCCCCACCGGTGCATCTTTTGTCATCAGGAAAGTATTACGGGTCAATCCTGCCATCCCCTGAAGCCCGCCGCGATTCGCGCGACAATTGAGACCGCCCTGAGATCGCCCCGTTTCAAGGCGGGGCAAAGGGCTGAGATCGCCTTTTATGGGGGCACCTTTACGAGGTTGCCCATCGGCACGATGAAGGCCTACCTCGAGGCGGTAAAACCCTTTCTGGACCGGGGACTGTTTCATGCCATAAGAATATCCACCCGTCCGGATGCCCTTGATCCTGAAAGACTGGATCTCTTGTCTCGATTCGGTGTTTCAACCGTGGAGTTGGGGACTCAGTCCATGAACGATGAGGTCCTGGACCTGAGTAAGAGGGGACACAAAGCCGGAGATACCGTGGAGGCGGTTTATCTCCTGAGGGGACATGGGTTCCGGGTCGGCATCCAGTTGATGCCCGGACTGCCGGGGGATTCTGAAGCGGGATTCCTTAATACCGTGGAGCAGGTCATTGCGCTCGACCCCGACATGGTCCGCCTCTACCCGGCGGTCGTCATCGAGGGGACGGAAATGGCGACGTTGTACCGTGAGGGCAGGTACCGTCCCTTGGAACTCCAGGAGGCCGTCAGGATCTGTGAGGAAAGCTGTATCAGACTGGAAACCCATGGTATTCCCGTCATCAGGATCGGGCTTATGTCTTCCCCGACGCTTCTCGAAGAAGGCCGGATCCTTGCAGGTCCGTGGCATACGGCCTTCGGCTTCCTTGTCCGCGCAGGGATCCATCGCAGGAAGATCACCGATTGTCTGCCCGGAAAGGCCTCCGGGGAGAGGATCATGCTTCGGTGTCCTCCCAGGGAGATTCCCCTGGTCAGGGGGTACAGGAATCAAGGGCTGGCATGGATCGAAGAGAGTACCGGCGCAACGGTCGTGGGTGTAATCCCTGATGAATCCGTCCCCCAGGAAAAGATCACCGTTGATTTCCTCCCATTTGGATGGAAAAGCGTACCCGTAAAATCCTAACCGGACACTGCTGCAAAAGATATAGATCAATTAAATGTAAAGATTTTACCTGGAGGAGCCCTAAACTTGGGTATGCACAAGGGTGAGAATCCATTGAAGTCCGAATATCTGTCCGCATTCATCGCAATCGTCGGGCCCCCGAATGTGGGCAAATCAACCCTATTGAACCGCCTTCTCGGCGCCAAGGTGGCCATTGTTTCCCCAAGGCCTCAGACCACCCGAAACCGCATTCTCGGGGTCTGCCACGGGGACGGTTATCAGATGGTTTTTATAGATACCCCGGGAATACACCGAACCAGGACGCCCCTGCACAGGAGCATGGTGGCCTCCGCCCAGGCCGCCTTTGCCGAAGTGGACATCATTGTCATGATGATTGATATGCTTCGTCCGGACGATCCCGCTGCAGTGCTTATTCTGAAGGAACTCAAGAGGGCCAATAAGACGGCCCTTCTCGTTATCAACAAGATAGACAAAGGCCCTCCCGAGATCCTTCTGCCCATTATCGCAGATTACAGCGGCCGGTATCCCTTTGTGGCCGTCGTTCCGGCCTCCGCCCTGACGGGCAAGGGCATAGGGGACCTGATGGAGGAACTGAAGGCAAGGCTCAGACCCGGGCCGGTCTTTTTCCCTCCGGATATGAAGACTGATCAGTCGGACGCCTTCCTGATGGCCGAGATGATACGGGAGAGGATTTACCTTTTCTGCAGAAAGGAATTACCCTATTCTTCGGCCGTGACCGTAGAGAATATCCAGGAATCTCAAAAAAATAACCTCATGAAGGTTTCCGCCGTCATCCATGTGGAATCGGATTCGCAAAAGGCCATTGTCATCGGTCACCAGGGACGGATGATAAAGAAGATCGGGCAATCGGCCAGAAGGGAAATCGAGAACCGATTCGGGATTCATGTTTTCCTGGATCTTGTCGTCCGCGTAGAGAAAAACTGGGGTAAAGATCCCAAGGCACTGAAGAGGTTAGGGTATTAAATGAAAAAGACCAACCCACTCATCACGGGTTGGTCTTTTTCTTTAGGAGGAAAGAGTTTTTTCTGTTTGACTATAAGTATAGCAAGATCCTTGCCAAAAAAGAGGGCGTTGTGTCCTGTTGATTGCAACCTATTAATGTCAAAAAGTATTTTCAGATTGCAGGCCGCCATTTGTCCGGCGCCCTTTTCCTGTCCGGTACAATATTTTGTACTTTAAGGGTGTAGCAATTTTGTAAGTTTTCGTAACCTATTGAAGTTGTTGTATAAATATCGGTACAATTTTTTTGACCGTCAAATCTGGATATTGTACTTTTTCATCTTGTGCTGGATCAGGCTCTTGGTAATGCGGAGCTGCTCGGCGGCATGGGCCTGAACATTGTTGCATTGTGCCAGTGCCCGCTTGATCATCTTCTCTTCTATTTCTTCCAGGGTCTTTTGGAGTGGGGCATCATGTGGAATAAATTTTTCCACATTGAGCTCCGATTCCTTTGCGGAGAACTCCGGTGGCAAATCTTCCGGTTCTATGAGGCCGTCGCTGTTCAAGACCACGGCCCGCTCGATGATGTTTTCCAACTCCCTGACATTGCCGGGCCAGCTGTACCCATACAGGGCCTTCCATGTGTCGGGAGTCAGGTCGATCTTTTCCTTGCCCTCGTACTTTCCATATTTTTCAATAAAATGATTGACCAGAAGCCTGATGTCGCCGGTTCGTTCACTCAGGGATGGGACGGTGATGTGAATCACATTCAGGCGAAAGAAGAGGTCCTCCCTGAAGATGCCTTGGGCGACATCCTCCCTGAGATTGCGGTTGGAGGCCGACAAGACGCGCACGTCCACCTTGATGGTCTTGGTCCCGCCGACACGCTCAAATTCCATCTCTTGAAGGACCCTGAGGAGTTTGACCTGAAGGGGCGGCGGCATGTCTCCGACCTCGTCGAGAAACAGTGTGCCCCCGTCCGCCACTTCGAAACGTCCCTTTTTCATTGCCGTGGCCCCCGTGAAGGCCCCCTTCTCGTGGCCGAAGAGTTCACTCTCCAGGAGGGTCTCCGTCAGTGCGCCGCAATTGATGGAAATAAAGGGCATATCCTTTCTGGGGCCTTCGTAATGGATGGCCTTGGCGATGAGTTCCTTCCCTGTACCGGAAGGCCCGGTGATGAGAACAGTCGCCTTGGAATGGGCCACCTTGCCGATAAGGTCATAAATTTCCAGCATGGGCTTGCTCTTGCCGATGATGTTCCTGTAACTGTATCGATCCAACAGGGCCTGGCTCAGACGGCGGTTTTCCTTGATCAGGCGGTGAGTCTCAAGGGCCTTTTTGACCGTCAACTTGAGCTCTTCGTTCTGAAAGGGCTTCGTGATGTAGTCATAGGCCCGCTTTTTCATGGCCTCGACGGCCATCTCGATGGTTCCGTAAGCCGTCATCATGATGATCGGTATCTCCGGCTTGATCTTCTTGGACTCTTCGAGAAGTTCCATGCCGCTCATCCCGGGCATCTTCATGTCAGTGATCACCAGGTCAAGATCCGACTCCCGAATCAGACGGAGGGCGTCATGGGCGTTGTTGGCGGTCAGTGTCTCATAGCCCTCCGGCCCCAAAATGGCATCCAGCACCACCAGGTAATTCTTTTCATCATCAACGATAAGGATGGTTTCCATGTGATATCAGCTCCCCGCAGACCGATGGGATGAGGCTAGCCCGCAGTTTTTCGCGGCAGTTTCACCATAACCTTGGTGCCTTCACCCTCCCGACTCTCGATGGTGATATTCCCATTGTGGACCTCCACGATCTTTCTGACAATGGAAAGACCCAGCCCGCTCCCCCTTTCTTTGGTCGTAAAGAAGGGGTTGAAGAGTTTTCTTAGGTTTTCCGGGCTGATGCCGGATCCGGTATCCCGAACTTCAATGAAATAATAATCTTTTTCTTCTGTGATGCGGAGTTCAATTTTCCCGCCGTGATCCATGGCCTGCATGGCATTGATCAGGAGATTTTGAAAGGCCCTATAGAGTTGAGCGTGATCCGCTATGATTTCAAAGGATTGTCCTTCGAGATTATTCACCACGGAGATATCCATTCTCTCCAATTCCGTTTTGAGGAACGTGATGTTTTTCTGAAGGATTTCGTTTAAATTACACTTTTGAAGATTGGGGACCTGGGGACGGGCGAAATCGAGAAATTCCGTCACGATCTGATTGAGGCGGGTGGATTCCTCCGTGATGACGCCTGAAAGCCTCTTTTGGGTCTCATTCGCATCGGGCATGCCGCCCAGAAGTTCGGCCGTACTCCGGATGATGCCCAGTGGATTTTTTATTTCATGGGAAACACCGGCCACCATTTCCCCCAGGGCGGCCAGACGCTCGGCCTGGTGCAGTTGCTCCTGCAGTTCCCGTCGTTCCAGGGCCCGCTGGTCGATGACCTTTTCCGCCTTGCGGACGACCAAAAGGAGGGCCAGGAAGATGAGACCCATGATCAGAATGGAGAGGCCGAAAATCACGAACTGAAAATTCAGAATGGATTTGTATTGCGGTGTGAGATCCTGTATGAGTTCGAATACACCCCCGATGTACCCCTCGACCCCTGTGAAGGGGTCCACGTCCTTGAAGGGGATATAGGTCCTCAATTTTCTTGTGCCGCCCATGACATCGATGCCGAGACCCCAGAGTTCGAAGCTGCTGGATATCAACCGGGAGGAACTCACCCCGCTGATCGCCTTGAGATATTCAGGGTTTTCCTTTACCTTGAGACCGATGAGGGACGGATCCGTGCTATAGGCCGTAACGCCTTTCCCGATGTCATAGATATTGACCAAGTCCACATTAAAACCGTGGATGGTGTTCTCGACAACGCGATCCATGAGCTCATACTGCTCCTTTTCCCTGAGCCTGATCATACCGTATCGCCGGTAGGCGGGGATCACAAAATTCTGAAAGACCTGGTGGTTCAGATTCTGCCCGACCAGAAGGGCATAGTTTTCGTAACTCCTCAGGAGGATTTCCCTGGCCTTCTGGGAGATGATTACGGAAAAGGGGAAACTGAACACCAGGAGGACGATAAAGCTGGTCCATGCAAAGAATTTAACGAGGCGGAACTGTTTGCCTTCTGGAACGTTTAGGGTATGATCGTTCATTTATTCCTGCTCTCCCCAAGAAGGACTGCGGCTTGCCCGCAGTGGGGAAGATCCTCTCCTTTCATGAACCGGCTTGCCGGGAAATCACTGTTTATGTCCGCACATATAGCAGGTTGGGCCTGAGAGGGCAAATCCCAAGTTATGATTTGACTTAAAGTTGTAGGCCTGTGTAAAAGTGGATCAGCCGTCTCGGCAGGCATCCGTCTCTAAAAAGATTGAGTATGAGTTCAGCTGTTCGAAAGAGCCCAGCAATTTGGGCCATGGAAAAGACCA
>JBMNCO010000157.1:0-32851 GCA_049366815.1 Desulfatiglandales bacterium
AATCTGTCGTGGTTTATTTCCGAACAGACGGCGGGGTTCGGTCGGAACCAGACACATGAATCGTACCGGAGATCATTTTAATAATGCCTTGGACCGGCATGTTCTCTTCGCTCCGTTCCCTCCGCCGTCCATGTCGATGGTCCCCTGCGGGATTTCGGCCTTTCATCTGTCCTGATTCCGGGCCGAAATAAGTTCGCGCTGAGAAAATCCAGGGCCCTTCCTTTCCGTTGCCCGGGGCGGAACCTTTGTGCAAAGATGATCGTTTTTGACCGCCGGGCTCCTGATCTGGTTGAGACCGGAGTCGAAAATGGACTTGTTTTGGAAACCATCGGGCAGTGGCAAGATATTAAAAATTTTTTGAAAAAATTTTTTTTTCTGTTATAGTTACGGCGTTTTTCGCTTGGAGACCTGCATCGTAATTAAGCTTCTTTTGTTTCGTCCACCACTTTGGCCGGCCGGCCGGCCATTGTTGCTTGTGGGCAAACATAAATATCTCACATTTTCAGTGTTGTGAAATCAAGAGGTCGGAATCACAACCGAGTCGTTTGCTTTTGCCTTCAGGTGGGACTCTCATAAACGGTCCGTGTAAAGACCGCAAGATAAAATAAACTATCAGGATTATAAAAATGGACGGAGAGAACATCATTTACATCGACGGTCAAGAATTTGCGTTTGAAGAGGGGGAAACGATTCTGGAGGTTGCAAGGCGGAACGGGATAGAAATCCCCACGCTATGCCACCTGAAAGGTGCCACGCCGACCGGTGCGTGCCGGATCTGTGTCGTCGAGGTCGAGGGGGCCAGATCGCTCATGGCCTCCTGTGCGACACCCGCCGCCCGGAACATGAAGGTCAAGACGGCCACAGAACGTGTGATCACCGAGCGGCGCTTGAACATAGAACTCCTTCTGGCCTCAGGGAACCACAATTGCCTGGTCCAGGATCTGGACATGGACGCATGGACGGATTTTCAACTGGAATCCCTTGGGGTGAAGGAACACGAAAACCTTTGCCCGGCCTACGGGGATTGCCGCTTGCAGGAATTGGCGGTCAAATACCAGGTCAAGGCGAACCGATTTACGCCTTCCAAGCCCTTTTATCCCATTGAAAATGTGAACCCCTTCATTGTGCGGGATTTTTCGCGCTGCATCCTCTGCGGACGGTGTGTGCAGGCATGCAATGATATACAGGTGAACAACGCGATCAGCAACGGGTACCGCGGCGCTGAAGGCAAGATCGTGGCAAAGGGGGATCGGGCACTGAAGGATTCGGATTGCGTGTTTTGCGGCGAGTGTGTTCAGGCCTGTCCTGTGGGAGCGCTGGTTCCTGTGAAGGACCTGGAATTGGGACCGGCATGCGGTGGGGTGAAAAAGGTCCGCACCACCTGCTCCTATTGCGGGGTGGGGTGTCAGATGTATCTCCACGTTCGGGACGGGAAGGTCGTGAAGGTTACCGGCGTCGAAGAGCTGCCCCCCAACTACGGAAGCCTGTGCGTGAAGGGACGATTCGGATATGACTTTATTCATGATGAGAACCGGCTGAAAAAACCTCTGATCAAGGAAGACGGATCCTTCCGGGAGGCAAGCTGGGACGAAGCAGCGGATCTTGTGGCAAAGAGACTGGGGAAAATCAAAGAGGCATCCGGTCCCGATTCCATCGGGGTGTTGACCAGCGCCCGGATCACCAATGAAGAGAACTACTTGGCGCAGAAGTTTGCAAGGATTGTTCTGGAGACGAATAACGTTGATCACTGTGCACGGCTCTGACACTCCTCCACGGTGGCCGGTCTGGCCGCCGCCTTCGGCAGCGGTGCAATGACGAACCCGATTGAGGATATCGAGAAGGCCGAAGTCATCCTGGTCACCGGGTCGAATACCACGGAGAACCACCCGGTCCTTTCCTCCTATGTGAAACGTGCGGTGACCTTTAAGGGGGCCAGGCTTATCGTGGTGGACCCCCGGAAGATCGATATCACACGTTTTGCATCCAAATGGCTGCGCCCGAAACTCGGCACGGACGTGGCCTGGATCAATGGGATAATGCATGTGATCATCAAGGAAGGCCTCTATCCTGAGGAATATGTGAAATCGCGGACCGTCGGGTTTGAGGAACTCGAGAAGACGGTCGCAAAATATACGCCGGAATATGTGAAAGAAATCACGGGAATATCCGAGGAGGACCTTGTGGAGGCCGCCCGCTTGTACGGATCCGCAAGGGCGGCGTCCATCCTTTATGCCATGGGCATCACCCAGCATACCACCGGCACGGACAACGTGAAATCCCTTGCGAATCTGGCGATGCTCTGCGGAAACGTGGGCGTTCCGGGCGGCGGCGTGAATCCTCTTCGCGGACAGAACAATGTGCAGGGTGCCTGTGACATGGGCGGCTTGCCCAACGTCTTCACCGGCTACCAGCAGGTGGGGGATCCCGCCGTCCGTGAGCGTATGGCCGAGGCATGGGACGTGCCGAGCCTGCCGGATAGCCCCGGACTCACCGCGACAAGGATGATGCAAGAGGCCCATGAGGGAAAGCTGAAGGCCATGTATATCATCGGAGAGAATCCCATGGTTTCGGACCCGGATCTGAACCACGCCGAAGAGTGTCTGAAGGGCCTTGATTTTCTGGTTGTCCAGGACATTTTTATGACCGAAACCGCCAGGATGGCGGACGTGGTTTTACCCTCGGCCTCCTTTGCAGAAAAGGAGGGGACCTTTACGAATACGGAAAGAAAGGTGCAACGGGTGAGAAAGGCCGTCGAAAGTCCGGGGGAGGCGAGGGAAGACTGGGCGATCATCTGTGATATTTCGAGGCGCATGGGCCACGGGATGCATTATGCAGATTCCCGGGCGATCATGGAGGAAATCGGAAAGGTGACGCCCTCCTATTGCGGAATCAATTACCCGCGGCTGGAGCGTGAGGGCATCCATTGGCCCTGCCCAGGGACGGACCACCCCGGCACGCCGTGCCTCCATATGGACCAGTTTACGTGCGGGCTGGGGGTCTTTCACGGCATTGAGTATAAACCACCGGCCGAGGTGCCCGATGAAAAATACCCCCTGTATCTGACCACAGGACGGGTTCTCTACCAGTATCACACAGGGACGATGACCATGAAGGTGGGTGGACTCAACGAACTGGCTCCTGAATGTTTTGTAGAGATGGCGAGGGAGGACGCGAAGGCCTATGGATTGTCCGACGGGGACATGGTACGGATAGGCTCGCGAAGGGGAGAAATTGAGGCGAAGACAAAGATATCGGATAAGGCGGTTGCGGGGACTGTCTTTGTGCCCTTTCACTATGCGGGCGCCGCAATAAACAGGCTGACCAACGCGGCCCTGGATCCCGTGGCCGGAATTCCTGAATTCAAGGTCTGTGCCGTTCGCGTGTCGAAAAGCTAGGAGGAGATTGGATTATGTATGAAGCAGAGAGGCTTGCGGCGATCAATCCTGACCTTACGCTGGAACGCATGGCCGGGGTCGACCGGATCATCGAGCGCTATCGAGGCAAACCGGGAAATCTCATTCCTGTCCTGGAGGAGTGCCAGGGAGTGGTCGGCTATCTTCCCATTGCACTCCAGGAATATATTGCGCATGAGTTGAATATCCCGGGCAGCACGGTTTATGGCGTGGTCACCTTTTATTCCTTTTTCTCCATGGTGCCCAAGGGCCGTCATACCATCAAGGTTTGTATGGGTACCGCGTGCTACGTGCGAGGCACCAGGGCGATCCTCGAACGCCTCAAAAATGATTTTGGGTTGGAGGTTGATAAGACATCGGAGGATCGGCGCTTTACCCTCAAGGCGGTGCGTTGCCTGGGGGCCTGCGGCCTGGCGCCCGCGGTCGTGATCGATGAGGACACTCACGGCGGCGTAAGGCCCGACAAGGTCGAGAATATTTTAAAAAGATATCAATGAGCAGTGCCCTGTTTTTTAGGTGATCGCCGTGAAACTCTCAGAGGTCAGAGACATTCTTAAGGCTACCGTAGTCGTGGGAGAAGAGAAGCTGGATATTTCCATCGAAAAGGGAGCGGGCAGCGATTTGATGAGCGATCTGCTCAGGGGACCTACCAGCGGTGTCGTCCTGCTTTCGGGGCTGAATAACCTCCAGGTGATCCGAACGTCCATTGTTGCCGGAGTAGCGGCTGTCGTTTTGGTCAGAGGTAAGATCCCGGACCAGGAGATGATCCAGAAGGCGCGCGATCACGATCTGCCCTTCCTGTCAACGCCGTTTACCATGTTCACGGCCTGCGGAAGGCTTTTCGGGAAAGGGCTTCGCGGTGTGGACGTGAAGTTCTCCCGGTGAGATATGTGCTTTGAGCCATGCCCCATCTGAGCAAGAGTTTTCATATAAAACACAGGGATTTTATCCATGGGGGTGAGGTATCTATTCAGATCCAGGAACTGATGAAGACCATCGGATTTGATCCTGAGCAGATTCGCCGTATCGCCATCTGTGCCTATGAATCGGAAATGAATGTGGTGATGCACGGCGGAGATGGGCTCATGTCTCTGGAGATGGATCCGGATGCCGTCATTATCGAAGTCAAGGATGACGGCCCTGGAATCGAAGATATTGAAATGGCTATTCAGGAAGGTTACAGTACGGCCTCGAAGGAAGATCGTGAAATGGGATTCGGGGCGGGCATGGGGCTGCCCAACATCAAAAAGAACGCCGATTCCTTTGAGATCAAATCTTGGAAAGGGGGAGGCACTCATCTGAAAATGTGCTTCTGGCTGAGCCGGAGCGATGAAAAGTAGAGAGAGAAAAAACCGTTTTTCACATTATGTTCGGATCAATCCAGCCCTGTGCAACGGTTGCGTCCTTTGCATGAAGGCCTGTCCTACCAAAGCCATTCGTGTCAGGGGAGAAAAGGCCCACATCGAAGGGGCATGCATAGATTGCGGCGAATGTATCAGGGTGTGCCCCAGGGGGGCGATAAAGGCCGTTACTACAGGGTATGATGCATCGAAGATGAAAAGCAACGCTATACTCAGCGTCTCTCCGGTCTTCTATGCGCAGTTCGGTGATGATGTGAGTCCGAACGATGTCCTTTCAGCCCTTAAAAAGGCTTTCAAGCACGTTTATGATCAGGCGGCCTCTGTCGTTGAGCTTTTCAATTTGGCGACGGAATTTTATATTCAGGAAAGACGTGAAAACCAGGATGAAACATGGCCCCTAATATCCTCTGTCTGTCCTGTTGTAACCCGGCTCATTGCCTATCGTTTTCCCTCTTTGCTGAAAAATATTATTCCCATTGTACCGCCGCGGGAGATTGCGGCTCGCGAGTTGAAACGGAGCCTTTACGGTAATCCCAGTTTTAAGAGCGAGGAATTCGGTATCTATCATGTCTCCCCCTGTTCGGCCAAGATGATTTCAATTAAAGAGTCAGTTCTCCTGGAGGCCTCATATCTTGATGGGGCCCTTGGAATCAACGAAATCTATGATGTGGTGAAGAGAGAATTTGGAAAGGCGGATAAGGATGTCATGCCTGAGCGGTTCATCGGCAGCGGTCTCGGATGGGGGATGTCAGGAGGAGAGATAGCGGGGCTTGAAAGCGGCAGATTTCTTGCGGTGTCCGGTATGCAGGAGACCATCCGATATCTTGAAAAAATTGAGATGGGACTGCTCAGTGATATTGAATATGTGGAATTCAGGACCTGTTCGGAGGGCTGCATCGGGGGGCCCCTCACGGTCACGGACAAGTATCAGGCCAAAAACACCCTCCAAAAATTTGTAAAGATTTTCGGTGTGGAGAGAAGGTTGGATTGCGCTGAAGTTCGCGAGGCATACGAAGCCGGGTGGTTCTTTATTGACAAAGAGCGGGTTCCGCTGCAGGACCCTTCGAAGGGTCTGTCAGTTGACGAGGCCCTTCGACGCCAGGAAGCGGTTGAGAAGGTTTATCGCCTTTTGCCGCTAAAGGAATGCGGGATATGTGGAAGCCCTGATTGCAGGACCTTTGCTGAGGATGTGGTGGACGGCAGGGCCGAATTGTCTCAATGCCCCTTGCACAGTGGAGGGGGATAAAGGGGATTGTCAGGCATGAGAGTCAAGGATCTTCTGGAGAGGATAGAGCTGGAGGTGTTCGCCGGAGAGACCGGGCTGGAAAGGGAAGTTGAAAGCGGATACTGCGGGGATCTCCTCAGTGACGTGATGGCCCATTCCCCTAAGGGAGCCGTGTGGTTTACGGTTCAGTCCCATCAGAACATCGTGGCGGTGGCACTTTTGAAGGAAATGGCGGCCATCATTCTGGTCAACGGCCGCAGGCCAGATGAGGATACAATGGCCAAGGCCGACCAGGAAGGAATCCCGGTTATGGTTACATCGCTGGGGGCCTACGAGGCGGCCGGAGTTCTTTGGACGGCCGGTGCGGGCGGAAGGGATCGGTGAGGCTCTATAAGGCGGATCTTCATATCCATTCCTGCCTTTCCCCTTGTGGTGAACTGGATATGAGTCCCAGGGGGATCGTTGAAAGGGGCATGGCGATCGGCCTGGATCTGATCTCCGTCTGCGACCACAATTCGGCGGAGAATGTGGGCGCCGTCATGAGGGCCGGATCTTCAAGAGGCCTGCCTGTCCTTGCAGGGCTGGAGATCAATTCCCTGGAGGAGGTCCATTCGTTGGCCCTCTTTGACAGGGAAGAACAGGCCCTCAGCATGCAGGCCTTTGTATATGAGCATCTGAAGGGAACCAATCGACCTGAATTTTTTGGAGATCAGGTCGTTGCCAATGAGTACGATGAAGTCGAAGACTTCAATGACCGTTTGTTGATCGGCGCCACCCAGATACCTCTTAAGGAAATCATCCGAGAAGTACATCGTTTGGGTGGTGTCAGCATTGCATCTCACGTGGATCGCCCGAGCTTCAGTGTTTTGAGCCAGCTCGGTTTTATTCCAGCGGACCTGGAACTGGATGCCCTTGAGATCTCCTCGCGAATGAAAAGAGAGGGAATCGGGAAAGCCCTCCCGGAAACTGAAGGCTTTCCGATTGTGACCTTCTCGGATGCCCATTTCCTGGGAGAGATCGGAAAGGCCTCGACCCTCTTTCAAATGGAGCGTCCGAACATTGGAGAGATCCGCTTGGCCCTGGCAGGGGAATCGGGTCGCGGTATCGTTGTGGATAAGGGGTTGTGAGAGAGCTGTCCCTCCATATTATGGACATCGTGGAAAATGGCATCAGCGCCGGGGCGGATCTCATTGGTATCGAGATCCGGGATGTGCCGGCGGAAAACCTTTTATGCATAACCATCAGGGACAATGGCCGGGGTATACCGGAGGACCTTCTTGAAAAGGTGACGGATCCGTTTTTTACATCCCGGACAACGCGGCGGGTGGGCCTCGGACTCTCCCTTTTCTTGGTTGCCGCCAGGCGGTGTGACGGAGAATTCGGGATAAGCTCAAAAGAAGGGCTGGGAACGACCGTGACGGCGACATTCAAACGGGATCACATCGATCTGGCTCCCATGGGAGACATGGAAGGAACCCTGACCAGTCTGATCATGGGGAGCCCGCATGTGGATTTTGTTTGTTTGTACGAGGCGGAAGGCAGGCGTTTTCTGCTGGATACGAGGGAGATACGTAAGGAATTGGAGGAGGTACCCATGAATCACCCCCAGGTCCTGAAATATATTTCTGAAACCATAAGAGAGGGTCTCAAAGAATTGTCGGGGAGGGTGTAAGGTCCGGCCCGGGCGGGCGACATCCGGTGTTGAGGGTAACCGCCGGAAGGTCGACAGTAAGACAGGGAGGAAAGGGTATGGCCAAGTTAAAGATTGAAGACCTGAAAAGGATCAAGGATCAGACGAGGAAGGATACGGCGCTGAGGGAGGGCGGGGCCACGGTGAAGATCACGGTGCATATGGGAACCTGCGGTATCGCTGCAGGGGCCCGGGAGGTGATGAACGCCCTTCTGGAAGAAATGGCGGAGACGGATCGAGAGGATATCCGCGTAATCACCTCCGGATGCATGGGCATGTGCAGCAGTGAACCCAATGTGACCGTGGAGGTCCAGAACCATGACCCGGTGATCTACCAGCTCATGGACGCCAACAGGATGAGGCAGGTCTTCAAACGGCACGTCCTGAAGGGAGAGGTGCAGACCGATTTTGCTTTGGCAAGAATGAAATAGCCCCTTTTGACAGGGGACAAAATCCATTGCTTATTACTCTTCGTCCACGTGCGCTGTGGGATTGTGAGATACATTTTTCGTACCTTATTTATTGACTATGGATTTAGGAGATCAGCCCATGAGTAGTTTCAGAACCCATTTGCTCCTCTGCGGTGGAACCGCATGTCACGCTTCGGGAAGTCTTGAAGTGAGGAAAGCCCTTGAGAAGGAAATCTCCAAGCAGGGCCTGGATAAGGAAGTGCGCGTGATCGAAACCGGCTGCAACGGCTTCTGCGCTCAGGGGCCTGTCATGGTGGTACAACCTGACGGGATTTTTTATCAGAAGTTGACGGTGAAAGACATCCCCGAGCTTGTCGAAGAGCATTTTCTCAAGGGCCGTCCCGTTAAACGCCTCTTCTACGTTGAACCGGAATCGGCCGAGACCATACCGGATCTCAATGAAATTCCGTTCTTCTCAAAACAATTGCTGAGGGTTTTGAGGAACAAGGGCGTTCTCGATCCTGAAAAGATTGACGAGTATATTGCCCGTGACGGGTACCTTGCTGTGGGTAAGGCCCTTCTGGAAATGACCCCCGAACAGATCATCGGAGAGCTCGAAAAATCGGGCCTGCGTGGGCGGGGCGGCGCCGGTTTTCCGACCTTCCTCAAGTGGAAATTTGCCAATGCCTCACCGGGTCCGGTCAAATTTGTCCTCTGTAACGCGGACGAAGGGGATCCAGGCGCCTTTATGGACCGGAGCGTGCTCGAGGCCGATCCCCATGCCGTGCTGGAAGGGATGATCATCGCAGCCAAGGCCATCGGCGCCCATTACGGATATATTTACTGCCGGGCCGAATACCCGCTTGCCCTTCGAAGACTCGATATCGCCATAAGTCAGGCCCGGGAATATGGTCTTCTTGGAAAGGACGTCCTGGGGAGCGGGTTCGATTTTGACCTGGAGGTCTATCAGGGGGCGGGGGCCTTTGTCTGCGGTGAGGAGACGGCCCTGATGCAAAGCATCGAAGGAAAACGGGGCATGCCACGGCCCAGGCCTCCATTCCCGGCCCAGCAGGGGCTTTGGAAAAAACCCAGTATCCTCAATAATGTGGAAACCCTGGCCAATGTCCCCCAGATTATACTGAACGGAGGCGACTGGTACGCCAGTGTCGGGACCGAAGGGAGCAAGGGGACCAAGGTCTTCGCCCTCAGCGGGGCGGTGAACAACATCGGCCTGGTCGAGGTGCCGATGGGTATCAGCCTCAGAGAAATCATTTTTGAGATCGGGGGAGGAATCCCCGATAACAAGGCCTTCAAGGCGGTTCAGTTAGGCGGACCCTCGGGCGGCTGCGTTCCGGAGCACCTCCTGGACACACCGACGGACTATGAGGCCATTGCCAAGGTCGGCGCGATCATGGGGTCCGGTGGTATGATTGTCATGGATGAAACGACCTGCATGGTGGACATGGCCCGTTTCTTTATCGATTTCTGTCGGGAAGAGTCCTGCGGTAAGTGTACGCCCTGTCGCGAGGGCACCAAGCGCATGCTGGAAATCCTGGAGAAGATCACCGAAGGAAGGGGAGAAATGCAGGATCTCGACGACCTGGAGGAGTTGAGCAGGTTCATCAAGGACTCGGCCCTCTGCGGCCTGGGTCAAACCGCGCCCAACCCGGTGCTCTCCACGCTGCAGTATTTCAGGCATGAATATGAGGCCCATATTCTCGAAAAGCGCTGCCCCGCGCTGTCCTGTCTGGCCCTGCTCAGCTATTCCATCGACACGGAGACCTGCAAGTCCTGCGGATTGTGCAAGAAAAATTGCCCGGTTGAGGCCATTACGGGTTCAAAGAAACCGCCCGAACCTTTTGTGATACACGAAGAGAAGTGTATTCGCTGCGGGATGTGCTTCAACAAGTGTCCTTTCGGTGCGGTGATGAAGAGTTCCGGCAGGAAACTGGAGGCCGCAGCCTGATTTTTCGTCGGCCTTTGAGAGGATGATTCAGTCATTCCCTTTGGCTTGTAATATCACCGGGAGTGTGCTAAAAATTGCGCCTTCCGGCGGAACGCTGATGAGGCGGTGATCCAGGGAAGACGGCTCATTTCCCGAGTACACGCCTTGAATGCAATGGTGCATATGACTTTCAAATCAACAGGCTTCCTCATGGCACGGGGTGCACAAACGGACTGATCCCCATGGCGACTGCAGGGTGCCGTTGGTCGAGAAATTCATGGCCTATTCCCAAAAAGTATGAGGAATGAGGAGATGGGACAAAACAAAGAACGGGTTGTTGCTTATTGGATCGCAGGCATCTTCTTTGTGATAGGGGCGGTCTGTTACGCCGCCTTCCCGGAAAGGACGCCGGATCAACCGATCCGGATCATGTTCAAAAGCACGGGTGGAAAGGTCCTTTTCGACCATAAGTTGCACGTATCGGAGGAGGGATATGGATTTGCATGCAGCGACTGCCATCACGAGATAGAGGAGGAGGGGGACGAGCCGTCGGCCTGTGGAGAATGCCACATGTCTGACAGCGAAGAAGACGGCCTGAAGCGATCCGATGCATTGCACCAACAATGTATCGATTGCCATGAAGAATCGGGCGGAGGACCGACAACGTGCAATGAGTGCCATATGCTCTAAGGAATCCGCCCGGCTTTTTTAAGAGGCGCCGGACGGTATTCTTTTTTCACGAGGAGGTTGATATGATCAAACGATCGTTTTTCGGTTTGGCGAAACCCAAACTGAAAACCCCGGCTGTTGCAGTGGGCCGACAGTCCGACATCAAGGCGATACCCCTGCCCCAAAAGGTGACCCTTCTTCTGAAATCGGACGAAATCGGCGAGGGCGGGCTTCTGATCCAGATAGGGGACAAGGTGAGGACCGGGCAGAGATTGAGGATCGGAGATGAGGACCGGACCTATTGCATCTCTCCTGTTACAGGAACGGTCTGTTCTATTGCACGGCATACGGGTTATCTCGGCCGATCCTTTCGGAGCATCACTATTGAGGCTACGGAAGAAGACCAGTGGGATCAGGAATTCGGGACGGAAGGGGGCACACCCAGCCAGGACAATGCCTTGAGATTTTTGGGATCGCTTCCCGGGGCACCTGAATTCAAAAACCTCCTGGATCCGAGATTTCCGATAAAAATCGTTGTGATCAGTGGAATGGATAGGGATCTTCTGGTGGAGACCAATCGGCATCTGCTCAGGACCGATCGTGGAGACCTCAAACAGGGCATCGAGGTCTTGAAAAAGATTCGACCCGTTGGAAGAGTCGTCCTCGCGGTTCCCTCCGACCTTGTCGCCAAGGCCCCCCAGAGCGGTGTCGAAGTGAAGGTCATGGATATCGCTTATCCCTATACCCTGCCGCGTCTCATGGTGGAAAAGATCCTGGGGGAGGCTGTTCCCGCCACCGGGAAACTCGAGGAGGCGGGGGTGGGTTTTGTCAGTGCAGAGGCCGTCATGGCACTTGGGAAGGCCTTCAGGGATCGTGTGATGCCCGTTGAAAAAGTCCTGACGGTGATTGGAAAGGACGAAAGTCCAACCGTGGTTCGCGTCAGGGTCGGGACCCCTGTCAGGGATGTCCTGGAGTCATTGAATATCGAAGCGGGCCACGGGGATCGCATCGTGTTCGGGGGCCCCATGGCGGGTCAGGCCGTCTATTCCCTGGATGCGCCGGTAGGCGTCGATACGGACGCCCTCATGATCCAGGACACAACGGAGGTGATTCCCTGGGCCGACACCCACTGCGTGAACTGCGGGGAGTGCGTGAGGGCCTGTCCCGCCGATGTCCCTGTCAACATGCTCGTCCGTTTTCTGGAAAACGGCCTGTTTGAAGAAGCCGCTGAACGGTATGACCTTTTTTCGTGTGTCGAATGCGGCCTTTGCAGTTATGTGTGTATCGCCCGGATCCCCATATTTCAGTATATCATGCTTGGTAAATATGAATGTAACCGGATGAATCAAGCGGAGGAATCCCATGCTTAGCCAGAAGCTGTTTGTCGGTTCACACGCCCCCTATTGGCATAACAGGAGCAGCATTACCGAGAAGAATTGTCATATCATGATAGCGTGCCTTCCGGCGGTCATATTCGGTATTTTTCAGTTCGGCGTCCCGGCGCTGCGGGTCGTTTTGTTTTCCGTTTCCTGTGCCATGATCTGGGAATTCCTTATGAATCTCGCCATGAAGCGGCCCGCGACCATTGGAGACGGTAATGCCGCGCTTATCGGTCTGCTTTTCGCCATGTTGCTGCCCGCCGCAATCCCATGGTGGGGGGTTGTTGTCGGAACCCTCTTGGCGATCATTGTGGGAAAGCAGATCTGGGGGGGAATCGGTTGCAACCCCTTTCATCCCTCCCTGGTCGCCCTTGCGATCATTATGCTTTCGTGGAAGGGGATGCTGGATTTCGACGAGGCCTTGGTCAATTATGATTTCGGTTTCGCCGCGGCCTATCCCCTTGCTGCGGTCAAATATTTTGGTTCTTCCGCAGTGGAGAATTATCCCCTCAGCGGACTGCTCATGGGGCGGCAGGTCGGCGGCATAGGGGTGACATTCGGGCTGGGGCTGATCATCGGAGGCCTCTATCTGATCATCAGGGGTTTTATCCGATGGGAGATCTCTCTCTCTTTTCTCGTGGGGATTTTTTTTACGGCCCTTTTTTTCAACTATGCAAACCCGGAAAATTATGCTGCCCCAATGTTTCACATATTGAGCGGCTATACCCTGATCGGGGCATTTTTCCTCCTGACCGAGGATTCCTCTTCGCCGGTCAATTTTCTGCCCATGCTGATCTATGGACTTTTGGCCGGTGTCTTAACCGTTCTCATACGCAACATCGGCTTCTTCGTGGATGGCGTGGTCTTTGCCGTGCTTTTGCTGAATGTGGCCAACCCACTGCTTGACAAGATCAGGCCGAAGGCCATGGGAGGGGAGATCGAAAATGCGTGAGATGCTCAAACTTTTTATCGTGATCGTTATCTTCAGTGCCGTGTCGGGTGGCGGCCTGGCGGCCCTCCGGGGAGCGACCAAAGACCGTATCGAGAGCCAGCAGCTCAAATTCGTGAAGGGACCGACACTCCAGAAGATACTGGCGGGAAGTTCCAACGTTCCCATAGACGATCGTTTCAAGATCACGGACGGAAAGACTGAATGGGTTTTCTTTGTGGGAGAATTCGATGGGAAGCGCAACACGGTGGCCTTTGAATCCTTTGGGAAAGGTTTCGGGGGAGATATCGGTGTTCTCGTCGCTGTGAACATCGAAAATGACGAGATCGTCGGGGTCGGTGTGACCACCCATAGTGAAACGCCTGGTCTCGGGGCGAGGATCAAGACGGAAGAAGGTTTTATCGCACAATTTAAGGGTCTTTCCATCAAGGAGCCTTTTAAAGTCAAGGCCGACGGAGGGCAGATGGACGCCATAAGCGGGGCGACGGTATCCTCGCGGGGGGTCTGCGGGGCCATTGTTGACCTTGGTGAGACTTATCTTCGTCTGAAGACACAGATCTTGGAGAAGCTCAAAGCATAGAGACATTCAGGGAGAGAAAAGCTGATGGCAAAGAGTGTTGTTCAGGAATTTGCAAAGGGGTTGTGGGCCGAGATCCCGCCGTTTCGTCTTGTTCTGGGGCTCTGCCCGACCCTGGCTGTGACAAAGGCCGTAGGAGACGGCTTCGGTATGGGGCTTGCCACTACCTTTGTGCTGGTCTGCTCGAATATGCTTATTTCCCTCCTCCGCAACGTCATTCCGAAGCGGGTAAGGATCGCATGTTACATCGTGGTGATTGCCACCTTTGTGACCGTTGTGGAGTTGTTGATGCAGGCTTACGCCTATAATCTGTTCCAGGCCTTGGGCATTTTTATCCCCCTTATCGTGGTCAACTGCATTGTTCTCGGCCGCGCAGAGGCCTTTGCATCCAAGAACGGTGTAGTGGCCTCCCTGGCCGACGGCCTGGGGATCGGCGTGGGATTTACGCTGTCCTTGACGGCCCTGTCCCTTTTCCGGGAGGTGTTGGGAAGCGGGTCCTTGACCCTGCCCTTTGAGATTGCTTCCTTTCCCCATGTGTTTGGGATGTCCTTCCAGCCTTTTTCCTTTATGGTGGAGGCACCGGGAGCCTTCGTGTGCCTGGGCCTGATGCTGTGTCTTATGAATATACTTGGCAAAAAATAATGACGGAGACCTTTCCGATCAAAGGCAAGGAGTAATTCAATGGGTGACTATCTTTTACTGGGCATCAGTTGCATCTTTGTCAACAATATCCTCTTGATGCAGTATCTGGGGAACTGCCCCTTTCTCGGTGTCTCCAAGAAGATGGAGACCGCCATCGGCATGGCTATGGCCGTTGTCTTCGTGTTGGTCATGGCCGGCGCCATCACCTGGATTACGGAACACATTCTGCTGAAGCCTTTCGGCTATGAATACCTCCGAACGCTCGCTTTCATCCTGGTGATCGCCTCCCTGGTCCAGTTTGTGGAGATGTTCCTCAAAAAGAGCATCCCGGCCCTCTATGCGGGCCTGGGCATCTTTCTTCCCCTTATTACAACGAACTGCGCGGTGATGGGTGTCTGCCTCATCAATATCAAAGAGGAATATGATTTTCTCCAGGCCCTTATCGCCTCATTCAGTTATGCCCTTGGTTTCGGCCTGGCGCTGGTCCTGTTTGCCGGTGTCCGGGAGCGCATCCTCCTGGCAAGGGTGCCCAGGCCTCTACAGGATACGGCCATCGGTCTGGTGGGAGCCGGTATGATGTCTCTTGCCTTTTTTGCCTTTAAGGGGATGGTTTAGGAGGGGGTCTGCCGTGTCTATCGCGTCAAGGCCCGTTGCTGGTTTGTGTGCGGGGAGATGCAGGGTGAGGGAGGCCGGGACAAGAAGTCAACTCTGATCCTTAACTTGAGCACATGCTTTTTCAGATAGGAGGCATTTCATGATAGGCGGAATTCTGGTCATGGGCGCGGTAGGTGTCGTTGTCGGTGTGGGGCTGGCCCTGGCATCCAAAATATTCTATGTCTATGTGGACCCCAAAGTGGAAGCCGTTGATGAGGCCCTACCGGGTGCAAACTGCGGCGGATGCGGATTTCCCGGATGCAGCGCCAATGCGACGGCTATCGTCGCGGGAAAGTCCTCTGCTTCCTCCTGTGTGGCCGGGGGACCGGAGATCGCCGCCAGAATCGCGGAGATCATGGGGGTGAAACTGGAGGCCCGGGAACCGGATATTGCAAGATTGGGCTGTTCCTACGGCTACCAGGATGCGGACCTGAGGTACATGTATGACGGCGTGCGGGACTGCCGGGCCGTGGCCCTGCTTGACGGTGGGTCGAAGATCTGTCCCATCGGTTGCCTCGGCATGGGAACCTGTGTCAGGGCCTGCCCATTCGACGCCCTTTCCATGGGGCCGGACAATCTGCCCGTGGTCGACCCGAACAAATGTACGGGTTGCGGCACATGCGAAAGGATCTGTCCCAAGCACATTATCACCCTGAGTTCCTATACCAGGCGCGCAGGGCGCGAATACACCACGGATGAATGCACGGCGCCCTGCCAGAGGGCCTGTCCTGCAGGCATTAACATACCCGTCTATATTCGCGAAATTCGAGAGGGCAATTATCTGGAGGCGGTCCGGGTGATCAAGGAGGTCAACCCCTTTCCTCTGGTCTGCGGCCGGATCTGTGTGCACCCCTGCGAATCCGAATGTCGCAGGAATTTGGTGGACGAACCCGTGGCTATCAATCATCTGAAGCGTTTTGCCTCCGATTATGAAATGAATTCCGGACAGCGTGTCCAGATACCCCGTGCCCCGGAGACCGGCCACAAGGTCGCTGTTGTCGGAGGTGGGGCGGAAGGTTTGACCGCCGCCTATTTCCTGAACCGCGTCGGGCACGATACCACCCTTTACGAGGGGAGTTCGGATCTGGGCGGACTTCTTTTGTCAGGGCTTCCTGAAAACAGACTGCCCAGGGCCGTACTGGAGTGGGAGATCAACGGTATCCTGGAGGCAGGTGTTCAGGCCCATGTCAACAGACGTCTCGGCAAGGACTTCACGGTCGCTTCACTTCTCAATGACGGGTTTTCGGCCGTCCTCGTGGCCATCGGCGGGTGGGATACGCACCTGGCCGCAAAAGGACAGGGGGCTTCTGCAATCCAAGCTCTCCCTGGGGTCCGGCTTCTGGTGGATTTTATCCTGGACAGGAGGGCTGGAAATACACCTGCCGTGGGTGAAAATATTATGATCCTGGGTGGAGGCAAGGCCTCTCTCGAGGCCGCCCGGCAGTGCCTCCAGGCGGGTGCCAAGCGCGTAGCGATCGTCTTTAGAAAATCCGCTGATCAGATCCCCATCTCACCTTCGCAGATTGAAAAGGCCGGGGAAGAGGGTGTGCGGTTCTTTTTTGAAGCGGCACTGACCCGGATGATGGGAGAGGGAGAAAACCTGCGGGAGGTGGAAATTGCTCATCTTGAGGGGCAAGAAGGAGGGGAAGAGACCACCAGGGAGATCCTGCCGGTGGATATCCTCCTCACGGGCGCAGGTCGTTTCCCTGAGCTGATTTATGTGGCCCGAAAGGAAGCGGGAGAGGAAGAGGAGGCCACGGGCCGGGAACCCATTCGATGGGAAACGGTCGTGCCCTATGCCGGGCCGTCCGCCAGAGAAGATGTCGGGATCTTCCGCCCGGGCGAAGCCACGGGCGATTACAAGGCCGTGGTGGAGGCCATAGGGATGGGAAGAAGGTCTGCCGGGTCTCTCCAAAGGTTCCTGACCGGAGAACCTGTAGAGGCCCCTGAAAACATGATACGGCGTTTCACCGAAGTCCTGAACGTCGATAGCCTGGAGCCTGTTACGGAGATTCCTCGCGAGCCCATGCCCGAGCTTTCCAGGGCTGAGCAGAGCACTGATCCCGATGCGGAGATTGCTTTGGGTTACTCCGAACAACAGGCAAGGCAGGAGGCGAAACGCTGTCTACAGTGTGGACTCATTTGCTATCGTCGCATTCAAGGGAATCTCCACTAGATACAATCCTCAAGATGCGGGGGGAGTAAGACGACTTCCCCCGCATCTTTCGATCCAGCCATTTCAGCAATAGGAAGCTTACCCCCATGGCCCCCAGGCCCCAAATTACCGAGGGAAGGGTGGGGTCCATGAGTGAGGCATGCGCCCATTGCTGTCCGGCAAAGGCCCCTGCAATGAGCAGCAGGATGGGGCCAAGGTAGACAATCAGGGACAACTTAAGCAGTGTGCGGGTCGGAATGGCTATCTCAACGAGATCGCCTGTTTTGGCCCGGGGGGTGTTGACCACCTCGATGCGCATCTCGTTCTCACCAAAGGAATGGCAAGTGTCTCTGGACCCGCAGGTCGCGCAGTGTGAACTCTTCTCGACACGAATCGTGGCCCGCTGTTGATCGGCTCGTTCCACGATCCCACGTTCTTTTTCCATAAATGCTCCTCACAAAAGTCTATAAGCCATTGAGCCGTCACATTATAGCATCAATAGAGACCGAAAAGGCAAGTAACCGGTCTCTTAGTGCATTTATCCGTGTGGAAGAGCGCAATCATTCAGGACACGGGGTGCTTCTCAAAGACATGACGTGTTCTGTCCCGCCTGGAACGCTCGAAAAACTAGTGGAGCGGATGTCATCAATATGCTATATAAACTCCGACCTTGATTGGAAAAACAGGCTGAAGCGGATGAGAATGAAAGAACAGCAACATATTCGGTCGTTTTCATGGATTTATCCGGAAAGCATTTAAACTGGAATCCCATCCAGGGTGGAAGGTCAACCTGTTTTTTCACCCTTCGGGAGCCGGGGACAGCGCATCTCCTGCCTTGTCAAGGGTCCGCGATGGGGCACAATACAGCTTCACCCTTGAGACCTTGGATCGGCAAGCTCGTCGACTTTTGCCACATGAGGGTAAACACCTCCGGAATTTATTGGAACGGGGATTTACGGGAAATAGGGCAGACATCTGAAAGGTGAGTCGCCATGAGTGCCAAGTCTTACATTTCCTTCGCCTCCCTCGATGACATCAGGGACCAGGTATATTTATTGAGCATTGGGCATGCCTATCTCTGCGACGCGCCTGTTCTCAAAAAGATCGGCGCAGCCATTGATTCCCGCCTCGATGAACTCCGGGAGGAAATCCTCTCCCTGAAGAAACAATTCCCCGGAAAATTTGAAAGTGAGGTGGATACAGAGGGTATTCTTCAAGAACTTCGTGACGCAGCGCGGCAGTTGCAGAAGGCCGATGATTCGGGCGCCGGCCAAGACAACGTAGGAGCGCTGGGCGAGAAGCTGGAAAAAATTGTTCACTCCATGACGGATGCGATCAGGGCCGTACAGACCCAGGTGGAGGGCACCGGTTTGAAATACACCGCGAAAGATGCCGTCCTTGGGCTTTTAAAAGACAGGCAACCTATCCCTAGACGTCTGTCGGCCGCAATAAATCCGGCCAATGTCATGAAACTGCTCGGCCTGATTTTCCTCCTGATGATTATCCTCTTTTTTTCACTGTTCCTGACCATGGAGAGGGAAGGGGATCTGATAACCGCCACCGGTCTGGATGAAGGGGCCATACGGTCCAGGCAGAAGACCGTATCGGAACTGATTTCCCAGCGGGATGAAATGTACAAGAGTATTGAGGCCATAAAGACCGACAATATGAGCCGGAGGGAAAAGATAGATATCATGGCACTCAGCATCGAGGCCCATGAAGTGGATGAGAGGATCCAGAATTTGCTGGTCGAAATCAAAAGGTATGAAGACAGGGTGCGCGAAAATCAGAAGAAAATAAGTCAAATGGAGCAGAAGTCGTTCCTGAGGCGGCTCATCCGACAGTGAACCTTTCTTTCCCCTGAGCCTGGGAAGGGATGTCCGATCCGGGCCTCAGATCATATAGGGTTTGAATGCCTCTTTTTTTCGCCCGATCGCATAAACCACTCTATTGCTCCCCTTCCCTGTCAACATCACCTCAGCCTCCCCACCGTCCGGTGCATCACTGTAAGATGCAGTAATCGCGGCGGCCACATCTTCGGATTCAGAGGACAGATCCCCAAGCACCAGAACAGTGGGCCCGGGGATGGCCGTGGTTTTTAGCATAAGGTCACCGGGTTCGGCCAGTTCCTCGATTTCCTGATTTTCTCTTTTGTTCCTTCCGACAATCAGCTTGGTCTCGGAGTCGATTCTAAAATGGCGCCCCAGTTTCAAGAGATCGATTTCCCGTCTCTTGCACTCGGGCCTGGAGGACAAAAGGTCCCTGAGGCGTCGGGAAAAGATCGCGTCCGTGAGCAGGCAACCGCCCGCAGGGGAAGGATATCCCTCGATGCCCAGTCGGTCTGCAAGGGCCATTTGGGGTTTTCTGGAACGCCCGGACCAGTCCAGGAGTCTTTCGCGGTCGATCCATCCCATTTCCTCGGGGAGTGTCTGGGGAAGGCGTTTGGCGGACAGGGGACGGAGCAGGACCCTGTCGAATCCGCTCTCCTTTGCGACAAGGGCCAGGGACCGCCTGTTCTGTGACATGGGCCTCTGCCCCAACACCTCCCCGGTGATTATAAATTTTGCACCCTCCTCCTCAAGGCGCTCTCCGGCGCAGCGGATCATCAGGGCGTGACAGTCGATGCAGGGATTCATATTTTCCCCGTGGCCGTGTTTGGGGTTTTTGACCACCTCCAGATGACGCTTCGTGATGTCGATGACTTTTAATGGAAGACGAATGCTCGACGCCGACCCTCTTGCTTTCTCCGAGGAAAAGAAAGGGCTCTCAAAAAAAAGGCCCAGAACCTCAACGTCCTGGGCCCTTACGATTTCAACGGCCAACATGCTGTCCAGGCCGCCTGAAAACACGGACAAGGCTTTCATTTTAAAATCCCACTTCTGACATTTCTTTTAGCAAGGCCTTCTGCTTTTTGTTCAGTTTCGTGGGAACGGCTATGACTATCTCCACATAGGCATCCCCCCGGCCTGTCCCATCCATGCGGGGCATTCCGTAACCTTTCATCCTGAACCGGGACTTCCCCTGGGTTCCGGGAGGAATTTTGAGGCGCAGGGTCTTGTCGTCGACCGTGGGGACATCGATTTCCGTTCCCGACAGGGCTTCCGTGAACCGGATTTCCCTCGGGATGATGAGATCGTCACCCTCTCTTCGGAAAAGGGGATGATCAAGGACCTTTATTTGAATATAGATGTCCCCGTTTGGTCCCCCATGACGCCCGGGTTGTCCCTTCCCTTTCAGCCTCAGTTTTTTACCCGTGGATATCCCTGCTGGGATCCTTACGGACAGTTTCTCCTGAGGCGCTCCGGGTTGATAGGATATGGTTTTGTGCGTGGAGGAAGCGGCTTCTTCGAGGGTGACGGACAATTCGTAGATCAGATCCTGGCCCTTGACAGGTTGTGGCTGGCCGGTAAACCCTCCGTATCCGGAACCAAAAGGCGCTCCGCCTCTCCTGAACTGTGTCTGACCCTGTCCCGGGCCGCCAAAAATTTGGCTGAATATATTTTGCCCCCGGCCCGTCCCGCCGAAACCGAATTCCCTGAACAGACTGCCGAAGTCAAAGTCATGGAAGATGTCTTCCTGTGAGTAGCGTCTTTGAAACCCGTCAGCGCCGAACATGTCATACTGTTTTCTCTTGTCGGAGTCGCTGAGAACGGCATAGGCTTCGCTGATCTCTTTGAATTTGGATTCCGCTTCTTTGTCGTCCTTGTTTCTGTCCGGGTGGTATTTAAGGGCCAGTTTACGATAGGCCTTTTTGATCTCCTCCTGAGAGGCCGATTTGGAAACACCCAGGATTTTGTAATAATCCTTTCCTGCCATAAATAGGCCGCATCCCTTCCTTTGACATTATGAGAAGTTTTAGCCTAAAATGTAACCACCCTGATCCTGAAGTCAAGCGGGGAGAAGGCTTAGAAAACCGTGTTGTTGTTCTCACCCTCAAAGAAAAACTCAACCAGGTGATCCCCCGGGGGCGCGAGGTCTCCGGAGAAGTGTTTGAAGGATCCTCTGACACCCACAGGCGCAGCACCCGGATCCTGATCGTTAACCATTTGGTTCCCGAAAAATGCAGACGAGGATCATATGGGATTTGATCTCGGCAGGTTTCATCGTCAACACCACCCCCATATCATACAGCAATGGGCCGGGAGACTCCACACTGAAGTGGGAGAGCAGTATGGCCGGAGATCTCTCCTCGAACTCGTGGGGACGGTTTCCGAGGCCCTTGAGGCCAATCATCAGGTCTTGATAAATGATGACTATCGCTACATGGATCGGTTCATCGACAAGATCACCAGGATGCGCCTGGAGGCCGGATTCCTGCTCTCGGATGTCCAGAAGGCCTTCGAGCTCTACCGGAGCATCGTCGTCCCGATTCTGGCCGAGGAAACCAGCACGGATGAATTCTGTAAATGCGTCACCAAAATAAATGAGTGTCTGGCCTACACGATCCACCGTTTCAGCGACCACTTTCAGGACATGCACGAGAAAAAAATCCTTGAGCACAACCGTCGTCTGGAAGAGGAGGTCAGGGCCCGAACGGCCCAGCTGAGGGAATCGGAACTCAAATACAAGACCCTGGTGGAGGAAATCAATGACGGATATTTCGTGATTCAAGATGAGGTCATCGTCTTCGCCAATCAGGCCTATTGCCAGATGCACGGGTACGCCCCCGACGAGGTCCTCAACAGGAAGTATTATGATTTTATAGACCCGAAAAGCCGCGAAGAGGTCATCGAGATCTATCAAAAGAGCCTCCTTGAGCAACCTGCGCCCAGTACCTTTGAGTATCTCAGGCTGAGCAAAAACGGTCAGAGCATCCCCACGGAAATCACGGCCAAGGCCACCCGCTATGAGAACAAGATCTCCAATATCGGCATTTGCAGGGATATCAGTAAGCGGGTCGAAATGGAACAGCGTGTCAGAGATGCCGAAAAACTCGCCTATATCGGCCAGATCACCACGTCTCTATCTCATGAGATACGCAATCCGCTTTCCGCCGTAAAATTGAACCTCCAGATAATCCAAAGAAATGCACGACTCCAGGGCAACGATCAACGACGTATCGATATTTCAACGCGGGAGGTCATTCGCCTGGAACGCATCCTCACGGAACTCCTGGACTTCGCGAAGCCCCTTCAGATCGAAATCGATCTCTGTCGCGTCAACGTGATTCTGAGTTCCAGCCTGGATCTCCTTGAGATGAAGATGATGGAAAGGGGCCTGACCAAGAAAATTTCCTATGGGCGGGGCATTCCGGAAATTCATGGGGACGATGAAAAGCTGGAACAGGCCTTTATCAATCTGCTCCTCAATGCCATAGAGGCCTCTCCAAGGGGCGGGGAGGTCCTGGTCAAGACCCGCTACCGTCCCAATGGATGGACCCGTGCCAGGGTCGAGGTCTTAATCGAGGACGAGGGGGCCGGTGTTCCGGAAGAGCACCTGGGGGACATCTTCAAACCTTTTTTCACAACCAAGAGTAGAGGGACCGGTCTGGGGTTGAGTAATGTCAAGCGAATCCTGGAAGCCCACGGCGGTGGGGTCGATGTGGCAAACCGGCGCCCCTCTGGGGCCTCGTTCCATGTCTTCCTGCCCATAGGAGGTCCGCATGGCCAATATCCTTATCGTTGATGATGAGTGTTCCATTCTCGAGTCACTTGAGATGTTCCTGACAGAAAAGGGACATACGGTATCAAAGGCCTCCACCGGGCAGGAGGGCATTGCTCTGTTCCATCAGAAAGATCCTGATATCGTGGTCTTGGATATCCGGCTCCCGGACCTGAACGGATTGGATATGCTCAGTCGCCTCCAAAGCAAAGGGTGCGCCGCAAAGGTCATCATGATGACCGCCTTTCACGATATGGAAACCACCATCCAGGCCATGAAAAGAGGGGCCTACGACTATATCCATAAGCCCCTGGACATAGATGAGGTGGAAAAGTCCATCAATCAGGCCCTGAACATCCTGGAAATCGACCGGGCGACCCCGGTGCTGAAAAAGATCAAGAGACCCCTGGACCGGGATGTGATTGTCGGTCAAAGCGAAAAGATGCGCGACATCTTCAAGATGATCGGGCTCCTCTGCCAGAACAAAGCCACGGTACTCATTCAGGGGGAGACCGGGACGGGCAAGGAACTGATCGCCAGGATTATCCACTGGAGCAGCGTGTTCTGTGACGAGCCCTTTGTCACCCTTGATTGCGCGGCGGTTGTGGGGTCCTTGCTGGAAAGCGAGCTCTTCGGGCACGAGACCGGGGCCTTTACAGGCGCCACCCGGCGGAAGACGGGCAAGATCGAACTGGCGGGATCAGGCACACTCTTTCTGGATGAGATCGGAGAGTTGCCTCTTCCTCTGCAGGGAAAATTCCTCGGGTTTATCCAGCGACGCGAATACACGAGGGTTGGGGGACAACAACCACTCCTGGCCAGGTGCCGGCTCGTCGCAGCGACAAACCGGGATCTGGCCGACCTTGTCCGCCAGGGCGAATTCAGGGAGGACCTTTTTTTCAGGCTGAGGGTCGTGACCATACAGGTGCCGTCCCTCAGGGAAAGGATCCAGGACATCCCCGATCTCGTGAACCATTTCCTCCAAAAGATCAATATGGAGCTGGGAACAGAAGTCGACAAACTCCAGAACGGCGTGATAGATCGATTTATGGCCCATGAGTGGAAAGGCAATGTGCGGGATCTTGAAAATGTCCTTGTCGAGGCCGTTGTGAGCGCGCGCGGCAAGGTGCTTCTCCTGGATGAGATCGAGAAAATTCTGAGCACGAAGGACGGCCTTTCCGCGTCCGGTGTGTCCGCCTTTTCACTGAACGGCGTGGAAAGGGAACATATTCTAAACACCCTGAGCCAGTTGGGCTGGAACCGGACCAGGGCCGCTCAGGCCCTTGGGATCTCTCTGCCCACATTGCGAAGCAAGATACGGAAATATGGCATCGATCAGCCAACCTGAGACGTGAAAAAGATTTTCCCCTCCTGAAAGGATCTTTCATGGGGCCTGCCTCCATTTTCCTGATCTCCATCTAAGCCCAGATAAATTCACTGAAAATTTGAATGGTTGCATGGTCCTAAAAGAATTGGATCGCAATTCTTGGATCGGCACACTCCTTGCTCAATAAAAAACGGGGGTACAGATCCCCGTGCCACGGGAGAAAGAATGTCCTGGAATGCGGCTTCAGGACTAGCCCGTTCGGAGTGCTTTTCATTATCACCCAAACCCCATAGATCGAGATCAAAGGAGGGATGGAAATGAAAAAAAGAGGCTTTTTCGTTTTGGTCTTTATAAGTCTGGCTTGCCTGGTCATTCTGGTGGGTGCGAAGGCCCGTGCCGAAGAACCTATTATCATCGGGGGGCCTCTGTCCACGGCCTTCCTCTACGGTTGGGATGCGGAGAGGGGGATCAAACTGGCTGTGGATGAGATCAATGCCGCTGGCGGTGTCAACGTGGCGGGAAAGAAGAGACCTTTCAAGGTCGAGGTCATCGACACGAGGGACCTCGAGCCCGGGGTGCCGGTGAGCGAGGCCCTGATGGCCGTTGAAAAATTGATTCTCGAAAAAAAGGCGGATTTTCTTGTAGGCGGCCCTGTACGGTCCGAGGCGGCCCTTGCGGCCATGAGCCTGCTTTCCAAATACAAGAAGGTGTCTATCCTGACAACCGGCAGTTTGACCCCCAAATACCATCAAATGGTGGCCCAACAGTATGACAAGTTCAAGTATTGCTTTCGCATCCACGGAGAAGCCGTGCAACTGGTGAAGGAGATCATGGCCTGCTTTCAGGAGGTCAAGGACGAATACGGCCTTGATAAGGTCTTTATCATGGTGCAGGACGTCTCCCATGCAAGGGGCGGGGGAAACGTCCTTGGCAAGGTGGCGGCTGAAAAGGGATGGAAGGTCCTGGGCACTGAGATCTATCCCACGGGAACCGGGGATTTCTCCATGGGTCTGCTCAAGGCCAAGAAGGCCGGAGCCCAGATCCTCAACATCTGGATGGACATGCCGGAAAGCTCCATCCTGTTGAAGCAGTGGTATGAAATGAAGATCCCGGCCCTCCCCTTCGGTTCAACCCTCGCAGCGGCGGAACAGCCCGGCTTCTGGGATGCCACGGAAGGAAAAGGGGAGTATACCCTCTGTAACGTGGTGAACGCCGGCAATGCCCCCAGCAATGCCACGCCCTGGACCATGAGATTCTTTAATGCCTATGCCGAAAAATGGGGTATCGAACCCGAGGGTCTGGGCAGTTCCAGCAGTTACATGGCCGTATACGTGCTGAAGGATGCCATTGAACGCGCGGGATCACTGGATTCCGAAAAGGTCGTCGCTGAATTGGAAAATACGGACCTGATGGGGGTTTACGGTCGGATTCGATTCGATCCCAAGAGCCACCAGGTTATTCCCGCGTTTGACCCCAATGAGGGAGCGGTGGGGTCCATCCTGCAGTGGCAGGACAAAAAGCGGGTCGTGGTCTTTCCCAAGAGCATTGCCATGGGTAAGATCCAACTGCCGCCCTGGATGAAGTGATTTAAACATTTTTTCAACGCATTGAGGGAAGGATTCTTTCATGGAGATCCTGATCTACGGCATCATCAACAGTATCGCCCTGGCCCTGATGGCCCTGGGATTCGCCCTGGTTTACGGCATCAGCCGTGTGCCGAATTTCGCCCATGGCGCCCTCTATGTAGTCAACGGTTTCGTCACCTGGAGTTTCCTGAACGCGTTGGGCCTCAACTACCTGTTGAGCATTGTGATGGCGATGGTCATCACCGGTATCATCGGAGCGCTGATCTACCAGTTCATTCTCATCAGGGTCCGGGGCATGGCCATCTCGGAGATCATCGCGTCCTACGCCATCGGCCTGGCCATACTGGAGGGTTTTCGCTGGTGGGGTTTCAAGGGGCTGACCTACACCCTGCCCGTCTTTGTAGAAGGGAGTTTCACCGTGGGCGATATTCCCGTGGATTACCATCGCTTGCTGGTGGTGATCATCGGGGCGGCTGTCGTCGCCTTTCTGTGGGTGTTTACCCACTACACCCGGATCGGGCTGGCTCTGAGGGGAATGGCCCAGGATGAACGGGCAGCCCTGATGCTGGGGATAGATTCGGACCGCATGGCGGTCGTGGCCATGGCCTTCGGGTCCATGCTGGCCGGGCTTGCAGCCGTACTTTTACTCCCCCTGGGCAATATCGTTGTGGAGGCCGGGTATAATGTCCTGATCCTGGCGATCGCCGTCTGCATCGTGGGGGGGCTGGGCAGCTGGATGGGTGCGGTGCTGGCCGCCTTTCTGATCGGCTTTGCCCAGATCCTCACTGTGGTTTATCTCGGCTCCCACTATCAGATGGTCGTGGCCCTGCTGGCCATTATTTTCACTCTGATCCTCAGGCCATCGGGGCTCTTTGGTCGACAAAAGGAACTTGAAGAAAGGGTATAAATCAGTGAACACCGAGGCTAGGCGAAAGGAAAGATTGGATCGGGGTATCAAGGTCCGAACGGACGGGATCTACTCCCTGATGTCCTGGCGGGAATTGTCTTATCTCACACTTCCCAGGGCGGTGTTGATCGTGGGGCTGTTGCTTTTGCCCCTGCTCATGCCGGGTGCATACTGGCAACGGGTGATTTCCATCGTCTGCATCTACGCCCTGCTTGCCCTGAGTTTTGATTTTCTGGCCCATTTCCTGGGACTGGTATCTCTCGGCGGGGCCTTTTTCATCGGCACAGGGGGATATATCGCAGCGATTCTGAATACGTCCCTGGGTCTTTCACCCCTGTGGACCATCCCGTCGGCCACCCTGCTCGGCGGGGTCATCTGCACTATCCTCCTGCTTCCCTGCCTCCCCTTGAGAGGGGTATATTTTGCGATCGTAACGCTCATGTACCCCCTGGTCCTGGCCAGGATCATCGAGGCCCTGGACATCTTGGGAGGCACGGACGGCATCATGGGAATCGACTCCTTTTCCAATCAATGGATCGAGCAATATGCAGTCATCATAATGGTCCTCGTGTTTCTTTTCGGAACGAGGCGCCTGGTGAACCTGGATCTCGGGCTGGTCTTTCGGGCGGTCAAGGACAACGACCAGGCGGTCCGCGCATCAGGCATGAGCCTGACCTTTTACAAGGCCGTGGCCGTCTTTATCGCCTCTGCCATGGGCTGTTTGGCCGGTGCCTGCCTGGTGCATATTTACATGTGGTCGGGAATTTCCCTCTTTGCCCTGGATTTTTCGATCCTCCCCATCGCGGCCACGGTCATCGGAGGCGGGGGCACGCTGGTCGGGCCGGTCCTCGGTTGCCTTATCCTGGTGCCCATCTCCGAGTTGCTCAGGGCCTTCGGGACCCTGCGAATCGTCTTTTACGCCCTGATTCTGATGGCCTTTATCGTCTTCAGAAGTGAGGGCATCATGGTCTACGGCCAGCGCAAGTATCACCAGTTTGAAAGGTGGGTCAAGGTATGAGCCAAGAGCCGATTTTGGAAGCAAGGGAGGTCACCAAGACCTTTGGCGGTATCCTCGCCCTGAACCGCGTGAGCTTCGATGTGTACGAGGGGGATATCCTGGGGGTCATCGGGCCTAATGGGTCCGGCAAGACGACCCTGGTCAACTGCATCACAGGCTTTGTCAAAATGACCTCCGGGAAGGTCCGTTTCAGGGGCAAGGATATCAGCACGAAAGCGGCCCACAGGATTGCGGATATGGGTGTCACGCGGACCTTTCAGATCATGCGCCCCTATTTCAGCCTTCCGGCCTATAAGAATCTGGTCATTCCCCTCTTCTCTCCAAGGGCCAAGCGGACCGGAGGGTGGCGAGGCGGGGGCAAGCTGGGAGACCGGGATACCGTGGGCATAGATATCCTGGAGGAGATCGGTTTTGAGCGGGATTCCTTTGTGCCCTACAAGTTAGCCTCCACATTGCCGACCGGCTACCTCAAGCGGCTGGAACTGGCCCGATGTCTTGCCCTGAAACCCGATATCATCCTCTGTGACGAGGTCTTTTCAGGGCTCAGCATGAGTGAGATCGCCAGCATGGTACCCCTTATCGAACGGCTTCAGATGGACGGCATCACGCTCATCATGATCGAACACCGGTTGCGCGAACTTTTCCGGGTGGCCAACAGGGTGATGGTCATGAATTTCGGGGAAAAACTCGTGGAGGGGACCCCCGAGGAAGTGATGGCGGATGAGAGTGTCAAGGAGGCCTATTTCGGATCGGAAGAAGTAGAGGAGGTCATGACCTATGCTTGAGGCAAAGGATCTGATGGTCTTTTATGAGAATATGCTGGCCCTGAACAACGTGGCCGTGGTCTGCGAAGATGATCAGATCGTAGGCGTCTTCGGCGCCAACAGCGCCGGAAAATCCACGCTCATGTATACGCTCTCGGGGATCATCGAGGATATCCGAAAAAAGGAACAGATGGCCGGCGGTGAGAGGATCACCGTACTCGGGCGCATCAACTACATGGATCAGGATATCATGGGACTCAAGCCGAGCCAGAGGGCGAGGCGCGGACTGGTCCTGTGCCCTGAGAGGCGCCGTATCTTCACGGAGAGCAGTGTGCTTGAAAACCTCCGCATCGGCGGCTATCTGGCTTCCCCCTCCCAGGCCAAGGACACCCTGGACTATGTCTTTGCCCTTTTTCCCGCCCTGTCCAAACTCAAGAAACGCATCGGCGGGTTCCTGAGCGGAGGAGAGCAGCAGATGCTGGCTATCGGGCGGGCCCTCATGGCCCAGCCGAATCTTCTCCTGCTCGATGAACCCCTCCTGGGGCTCAGCCCCCTGATGCAGGCCATCCTCATCCGGGCGACCCGGGAGATCAGGAATGAAAAGCATATTTCCATCATTGTCACCGAACAATATGCCCGTCCGGTTCTCCCCATTGTGGACTATGCCTTCATCCTTGAAAACGGGGCGGCCGTGATGGAGGGCACGCGTGATGAACTCCTGAGTAATCCGGATGTCAGGTCGGCCTATTTCGGGGTCTAGGGCCGGATCGCAGGATCCAGGGCGGGAAGGGCAGTTTACGGAGAGAGGATAGGGGGTTAATAGTCCTCAGATTCAAAAGCCGGACTGACGGCCCGGACCTTGACGTCAGGCGAAGTATGACGGATGAATTCAATGGACGTGATATTTTTGTCCGTCCACCAAAATCCGGGAGAAGGTTGGATGATGAAGGAACAAATTGGCGATATGGAAAAGGAACTGACATTTACCCGGTTTGACCGGATGAGTGAGCGCTATCCGCAAAAGACCGCGCTCGTGTACCTGGGAGAGCGGTTTTCATACGCCCGGCTGCGGGACCTGAGCGAGCGTTTTGCAGGGGCCCTGGCGGATCTGGGGGTGAAAAAGGGCGACCGGGTCATGATCTATGTCTCCAACTGCGCCCAATGGGTGATCGGCTTTCTGGGCATCCAGAAACTGGGCGCAGTCCTTGTGCCGGTTTCTCCTATCTACACATCCTTCGAGATCGAATATATGATCAAGGATGCGGGCGTTGAAACCGTCATTTGTCTGGATACGAATTTTTGCTACGTCAAGGAGGTCTTCGCCACCACAGGATTGAAACGGGCCATCGTGACCAATCTCGTGGACATCCTGCCTTTCTGGAAAAGGTACATGGGCGTGCTCTTTGACAAGATTCCCAGTGGAAAGGTGGACAAGGACGAGCGGGTGCATGCCTTTTCGTCCCTCCTGAGACACCCTCCTTTGAGAGAAAAGGTCTCGCTCGACCCCTACGAGGACCTCTCCTACATCCTCTATACAGGTGGGACCACGGGCTTTCCCAAGGGAGTGCCCGGCAACCACATCGGCATGACCTCCTATGTCAATGACGTGACCGAGGATGTGGCGGGGGGGTATCTGAAGGAGGGAGAAGACGTCTATATCGCGGTGAATCCCCTTTTCCACATTATGGCCCTGGGTCTCTTTATGGCCCTCGGGCTCAACAAGGGCAATAACACACTTCTCATGCCCATGCCCCAGGTGGACGCCATTCTGGAGACCGTTCAGCGCTACGGCGTGCGCTGGCTCCTGGGTGTTCCGGCCCTGTATCGGATGATGCTGGAAAACGATCGCCTCGATCAGTACGATCTTGGTTCCCTGCGATACTGTTACTGCGGCGGTGACATGCTGCCTCTGGAGGTGTTCAACCGCTGGCAGGACCACACGGGTTACCCGATCTATCAGGTTTACGGGTCCACAGAGGCCGGTCACGTGACCTACAGCCGCATCGAGAAGAAACCCAAACCGAGCACCATAGGCCTTCCCTTGAAAAGCAGGGAGTGCATTGTGGTCGATCCGGATACCCTGGAAAAGGTCCCTCAGGGGGAAAGCGGTGAGCTCCTGGTGACCTCCCCCTACACGCTGAAGAGCTATTGGAACAAACCCGAAGAGACCAGCCATTCCTATGTGGAACTCGAAGGCAAGATCTATTACCGGATGGGCGATTTTGTCAAGCAGGATGAAGACGGTGAACTCATCTATGTCGAGCGATCGGCGGACATCATAAAGCACAAGGCCTTTCGCGTCTCCGCCTCGGAGGTGGAGACCGTGCTCCAGGACCATCCCACGGTGATCGGGGCCTGTGTGGTCGGGGTGCCCGATCCCAAGGTGGGTGAGCGGATAAAGGCCATTGTCGTCCTCAAGGAAGACGCCAGGGGTGTGGGCGGTGCCGAGCTGATCCGCTGGTGCCGGGACCGGCTGGCCAGCTATAAGGTACCGGGCTACATCGAGTTCCGGGATATGCTGCCCAAGTCCAAGGTCGGAAAGCTCCTGAGGCGGGAAATCCGGGACGAGGAGCGCCGGCGCCTTGAAAAAGAAAAGATCAAAACCTAGCAAGGAGGGTTCGCATTATGGGGGAGAGCCCACTGAATCATAAACGCGTCCTGGCTGTGGACGATGAGTCGGATATCCTGGAAACCCTCGCCGGGCAGCTTGACGAGTTTGAAGGACTCATTCTGGACACGGCCACGGATTATAAGAGTGCTTATCACCTCCTGCGATCCTGGTCCTATGACCTCGTCATTCTGGACATTATGGGTGTGCGGGGTTTCGATCTGCTCAATGCCTCGGTTCATCTGGGCTTTCCCACGGTCATGCTCACGGCCCATGCCCTGAGCGTGGATGCACTCAAGAAGTCCATCGAAATGGGGGCAAGGGCCTATGTGCCGAAGGAAGAAATCGGAGAAATCGTCCCTTTCCTGGAGGACGTGCTCAACCTGGCCCACAAACGCGGGTGGCAGAGCCTGTTCGAGAGACTGGGGGGCTTTTTCGACAGGGCCTTCGGGTCTGAGTGGCAGAAGGACGAAAAGACTTTCTGGGAGCAGGTCCGATCCGGGACATATGAACCCAAGCCGGTCATCCTGAAAAAATAGTCGTTCCGGTCCGATTCGGCCACGCCCTTTTTGACAAGACCGTCTCCAGTGATCTGCGCTCTTTTCCCCCGCGGGATGGATCAGATGTGTAGAGGGAGGCCGGGAAGAGGACTTCAGCGCCGGGCGGTGATTTGGTAGTCGATGCTGGCCTGGACATTCAGACGCGCCACTCGGATATTGTCCGGGAAGGAAGGGAAAGGGGCTGCGGCCCGGATGGCTCTCAGGGCCTCATCGTCAAGGATGGCGTGCCCGGAGCTCCTCAAAGTCCGGACGGCCGTGAGATGCCCATTTCTGCTCAGGCTGAAGACAACCAGGAGCTTACCCTCGATCAGGTTCTCTCTGGCCTCGGGCGGATATTCCCATTGCCCCATGATGCTCTCCTTGATGATCCGGGCGTATGAGACGTATCGCTTGTCCTGCGTGTCAAGGGAGATAGTATCCTGACTGTCCTCGGGTACTGGGGTGTTCTTTTCCCCGGCCTTCCCCATTTCACCGTCTGCAAGATCATCCTGCTCAAGATCTTCCACCGGGGGGCGGAGGAACTCCACCTGATAAGTGGACGGTTCTTCGGCCTCATGCCAGGCCCAGGGAAAGGCCTTCGGGAAGGCCAGGACAAAGCTGATGTGCAAGACAAGGGATAGCCCGAGACAGATCCGCATGATCATTGCGGCTTCAAAACCGCCCATTCTATTTTTGAACCTTTCGATCATTCGAAGGACCGTTCACCCAATCCGTATCCTTATCAAACCACCATTCGGCGCTGTCCGTGCTCAGGATGTTCCGTGCCAAATTTCTTGCACTCTCCGTCCGCAGCCGTTTCACGGCATAGAAGAGCCATTCCTTTGCATACCTGTTTCCCAGATCCAACTGTTCTTTCAGCTCGAGGATCAAATCGAGCTGGTCCGCATCCCGGGCGATAAGGGCCTCCAGACTCTGTGACTCATTGAATTCTACGGTAAGAGAGACAAGGTTCTCCCCAAAGGGAAGCCCTTGGGCCAGGTCTCGAACGGCCCTTTCATCGTCGACACTCACATATCGTTTGTTTACGTAATTGTGATCACCCGTTCTCGCCTCGTGCAGATCGTGAAACAGGCACATGAGGGTGGTTTTCATGGAATCCGCCCCGGATTCCTGAAGAGAAAGGATGTATCCGATGACCGTCGTTCGGAACGAGTGTTCCGCAACGGATTCCTGGCCGGACCCGAGGAATTGATATCCCGTCCGGGGTGTCTTCTTGAGCATGCCCACTTCAAACAGAAAATTTACCAGTGTTTCCATCATGCCCATTCAATAGGGAGCCGGATGGAAAAAGTCAAGGATGTTTTATTGATGGCCCGCCTTGATTTCTTTAGGAAGAGGATATATAAAATAAAAAGAAACTACTCAGCTAGATAGGCTGTAGGCATTTAGGCTGTGAGGTGTCGCAGGAAGG